>JAIOPE010000170.1 GCA_021414065.1 Planctomycetota bacterium | reverse complement strand
CCTTGCGTGGCTTGACCAAGCCGACGCTGCGGGTCCCGCCTTGCGGTCAGCTCCGCGGATCTCGCCCAGGACGGTGTGTCGTGGCTCGGCCGTGCTTCGGATCGGCGTGCATCGCAAGCGGTCCTACGGCGCCCGCCGTTCTCCCGCGGTCCCTCGTGCATGATCCGGGCGAGCCCGGATCACGCACGAGCGACCGCGCCTGGGCAAGCCCGCGGGCCGACCGCTGCGTTGGGACCCTTGCGTGGCTTGACCAAGCCGACGCTGCGGGTCCCGCCTTGCGGTCAGCTCCGCGGATCTCGCCCAGGACGGTGTGTCGTGGCTCGGACGTGCTTCGGATCGGCGTGCATCGCAAGCGGTCCTGCGGCGCCCGCCGTTCTCCCGCGGTCCCTCGTGCATGATCCGGGCTCGATGTGTCAACCTTGCGCGCGTGCTGCCGCCTGACTTCTCCGCGTTTGGATTCACGTACGACGCCGCCGGCGCCGACGCGGCGCTCGCCGCGCGAACGGTACGTGCGTGCCGGCAACACGGCGCGACCGACATTGCCGTCGGCAGCGCGCACCGTTGGGGGCTGCTCGTCGCGCTGGCGTCGCAGGGACTCGCGGTGACTGCATACGACCCGTCGCGCGCGGTCCTTGCCACCGCAAAGCGCGGCCTCGCGTCGGCCGGTCTTGAGTCGCAGGTGACGCTCTTCGCGAACGACCCGCGTGACGTCGAGATCCCCGGCGGCATCGGTGCGGCGCTCATCACGTCTTCGCTGTGGCGATTGCTCCTCCACGACGAGGGGCAGCGGTCCGCGCTGCGGTCGCTGCGGACGGCGCTCCGCGGACCCGCACTGCTCCTGCTCGACGTGGACCGCGTGCCGCGCCTCCCTGTGAAGGCGAGCAAACTCCTGCGCCGCGGGCCTGGACGCCAGACGTGGCGGATCCGGCGGGTCGGGGGCGACGTGCCCGCGGTGTTCGTGTCGTGCGAGGCGCCGGGCGTCGCAACGGTGGAAGTCGCGATGTCGGCGGGTCAGCCCGAGGACGCGGCGCGGACGATCGTCGCAGCCGGCTTCGACGTGCTGTCGTTCACGGCGGCGGCCACGGCCGTCACCGCCACTGTCCGGCAGGCGGGCCCGCGCTCCGCCAGAGTGTGGATCGTCGCACGGAAGCGGGGCACGTGAGTCGGCCGATCGTCACCGTGATCTACGCCGAGCTGACGGCCCCCGTCGTTCGCGCGCAGACTCCGCCGCTGCTGCGGGCCTGGCGCGACGCAGGCCGCCGCGTGGACGCCGCCGCGTTCACGTCGCCGCGTGCGCTGTTCGCGCCGGGCGCTCGCACCGCGAAGCGCAACGCGGCCGCTGTCCTCGCGGCGGCCATCGGGCGTGAGCCGTGGCTCCGGACGCACCTCCCGCGCGACATCGGCCTGACGGGACTCGGCACCGCCCTTGCGACCGCGCTTCGAGATCGCGGCGACGACGACGCCGTCCTCTTCTGTCGTCAACCGCGCGCCGCGCTCGTTGGAATTGCGGCCCGGGACCGGATGGCGAAGCACGGGCGGCGCGCCTCGGTGGTGCTCGACCTGCGCGGGCTCCGCGACGAGGAGTACCTGCTCACGCTCGGCAAGTCGGAGGCGCAGTGCACGGCTTCGCAACGCGCGCGTCTCGACGTCTACCGCACCCAGGAACGCGACGCCTGCCGGGGCGCCGACTCGGTCCTCTGCGTGAGTCGTCCGATGATGCGGATCGTCAAGCAGCGGTACGGCCTCGCCGACGAACGCCTCGGCCGCGCGCCGAACCACTCCGGCGAGGCCCGCGCTCGCAGCAGCGACGACGCGGAGGCCACGCGCACGAAGGTCCGCGCCGAGTTGGGAGTCGCCGACGGCGCGTTGCTCGTCATCTACTCCGGCACGATGGCCGCCTGGCAGAAGCCCGACACGTCGGCGCTGCTCGTGAAGGCGCTCGAGTCACACCGGCCGGACGTGCGACTCCTCTTCCTGACGCCCGAGCAGGACGCCGCAAAGGCCGCCGTGGCCCAGACGGGATTGAAGGACGTCCTCTTCCGCAGCGCGAAGGGCGACGAGGTCGAGCGATACCTCTGCGCGGCCGACTACGGGCTCCTCCTCCGCGACGAGTCGCTCGTGAACCTCGCGGCGTGCCCGGTGAAGTTCGGCGAGTACCTCGCGTGCGGCGTGCGTCCGATCCTGACGCCCGGAATCGGTGACCAGAGCGACCTCTGCCGCGACGCCGGGCTCGGCGTGGTCATCGGCCTCTCCGACGTGAAGAACGCCGCGAAGCAGATCGCCCTCGACCTCGCTCGCCCCGGCACCGTGGACGCCGCCGGCCGCGCGCACCGCCGCGCGTGGGCCGAGGCGAACATCACACCGGGAAACGTCGCGGCGCGGATTCTCGAGTTCGTGGACGGCGGGGGACGCGCCTGAGACGTCGCGTAGCTCCCGGGGACGGTCCCCGGGCTGCTCGCACCAACACGTCGACCGTCCATCCGCTCACGTCCGGGTGTACTCCCGGTGAGGATCATCCGTCAGTTGGCTCCCCCGTCTCGGGCATCCGGTACCGCGACGAATGCGCCCGCCTGGTTCACGCTGTAGCGTACGAAGGGAGCGATGCCTGGATCGCCGACGCGAGCGTGCGCCATCTGAAACTTGTTGTTCACGTCCGTGTAGGCGCCCACGAGCACGGCGCCGACGTCGCCGCTCACGTAGTTCAGGCCGTACGCGACGGCAACGCCGTTTGCGCCTGCGACGGCAGTGGCTGGATGGGCGCCCGGCACGGCACCGCCGGCTTCCGAGCGGACGACGCACACCGAGTACGGTCCGCCTGACGCCCTGGTCGCATTTCCCGCCTTGTGTCGGGCGGCGGCTACACCGGACTCGCCGCAAGCCGCATGACCGTCGTAAGTGATCGCCACCCCGCGGTCACGCACGACGGCGGCTCCGGCTGACCCTGCCCACGCAACGGAGTCGTCATCGGCAGTCGCGCTGCCACCCGCGCGCGTCATCGCGAACCCGGATCCGCCAGCATGCGCAACGCCGTTGATCCCCGCGATCGCAATCCCCTTCGCGTTCGCCGATGCGGCTCCCCCTTGGCCGGCATACGCAAGCCCGCCGACGCCTACCGAGGTCGTTCCGCCGAGTCCGGACACCGCCAGAGCGTCGTTTGACCCGTCTTGCAGCTGTGCGCCGTCACCGGCCACCGTCACACGCTCCGCACGCTTGAATGTCATCGTCACACCTCCGCCGAAAGGACACCGCGCCAGCGCTGCATGCGATGCGCGGTCCGATGACGCGATGTTCCGCAGCGTCGCGCCGGGCGTCCACCCAAATCACCCACTTCCGGCTCGAGGTGCAAGGGTGTTGTGGCGCCCGCTGGGGACGGTCCCCAGAAACTCAAAAACTCGGCCGCCGTGCCGACCGTCGGGCGGCTTCGCGTGCACGGTTCCGCTCCGGTGACACCGGGATTCGCGAGTTTGTGAGTTTGTGGGGACCGTCCCCGGGGATCAACGGTACAGCGGCGTCAGCGCCGCGCCGCGAGGGTGTGCGCGGCGGTCGCCACGAGGATCAGTGCCCCACCGGTGAGCGCCCAGCCGCCCGGGCGTTCGCCGTGTACGAGCCACGCCCACACGGGGTTCAGCACGGGCTCGAGCAGGAGGAGGAGCGACGCCTCGAACGCCGGGATGCGCCGGATGCCGCGGGTCAGGCAGACGTACGCCAGCGCCACCTGCACGACGCCCAGGAACGCGAGCGCGGCCCAGTCGTGCACGGTCCCCGCGCCGCCCGGGGCGGTCCACGCGCCCCACGCGAACGGGAGGCACGCGAGGAAGCAGATCACGTTGCCCGCGACGGTCGCCCCGGCCGCCGCGCCGTCGGCCTTCTCCTCCTTCGCGAGCCATCTCAGGCCCGACACCGCGAGCGCCCACGTCAGCCCGCTGACCGCGCCGAGGACGTTGCCCAGCACCGGGTTCGGCGCCGTCGCCACCGCTTCCTCGCGGCCGACGAAGAAGAGCGACAGCCCGAACGCCAGCACCGCCATGAAGATCACGTCACTGCGACGGATCGTCTCGCGGAGGAGCCACGGCGAGAGCAGCAACATCCAGAGCGGCGCGGTGGACTGGAGGAAGATGGCGTTCGCGGCGGTCGTGAGACGCGTCGCGAAGGCGAACGTCATGAGCGTCGCCGCGTAGGCGCAGCCGACGAGCAGAGTCCGCGGCGACCAGGCGCGTCGCGCCGCGGGAACCATCAGCAGCATGGCGACCGCAGCGATCGCGCCGCGCGCGCCGGCGACCTGCCAGTTCGTGAGCGTCGGCGACTTCAGCGCCGCGCCGCCCGTCGAGAATAGCGCCGCCGCCGCGAGGACGAGGAACGCGCCGCGCGTCGTGTCGGACGTGCCCGGTCGCGCAGCGGCGCCCGTCAAAGCGCCTCCTCCGTCACCAGGCGAGGCCGAAGTGCTGCGCGATGCGCTCGGCGGCCTTCGCGCCCGTCAGTCCGAAGTGGTCGAAGATCTGCTCGGCCGGTGCCGACATCCCGAACGACTCGATGCCGAGCACGAGCCCGCACTCGCCGACGAATCGCCACCAGCCGTCGGGGCGACCGGCCTCGATCGCGACGCGCTTGCTGCCCGGCGGGATGACCGACGCCTTCCACGCGGCGTCCTGACGGTCGAACAACTCGACCGACGGCATCGACACCACGCGGCACCGCGTGCCCTTCTCGCCGAGACGCTTCGCCGCGTCGAGCGCGACGCCGACCTCGGAGCCGGTCGCGACGAGCACGACGTCGGGCCCCGCGCCCGCGGCGTCGCGGCCGTCCACGACGACGTACCCGCCGCGCAGCAGGTCGGACGTCTTGAACCCCGCGGGACGCGACAGCTCCGGCATCTTCTGACGCGACGTGATGATCAGCGTCGGTCCGTCGCGGCGCGTCGCGGCGTCGGCCCACGCGGCGGCGGTCTCGAGGCCGTCCGCCGGCCGGTGGAGCGTGACCCCGGGGATCATGCGCGCGGTCCAGAGGTGCTCGATCGGTTGGTGCGTCGGGCCGTCCTCGCCGAGACC
>JAIOPE010000169.1 GCA_021414065.1 Planctomycetota bacterium | reverse complement strand
CGAAGCCGCGGACCATCTCCGTACGACCGTCCTGCCGTGGACGCTGCGCGATGAGTGACGTCCCGACGCGTTCCGCCTACACGCCCGATTCCCGTCGCCGAGTCATCCATGCGGCGACGACGTTGGCGAGGACGCTGGGCGACCTCGTCGAGCGTTCGGTCGTCGTCGGAGGACTCGTCCCGACGGCACTGGACGAGCTTCGTGTGCTCGACGTCGCCGGAGAGCCGCACATCGGAACGCTTGACCTCGACGTCGCTCTTGCCATCGCGATCAGGGGCACGGATGACGCGGCCCAGATCCGCCGGCGCATCGAGGCGGCGCGCTTCCGTCCGGCGGCGGCGGGGAATCGCGAGGGCGAGGCGTGGCGTTGGGTCGCCGACGCCGAGCCGGGTGTGATCCTCGAGTTCCTGGTGGACGCCGAAGACGCCCATACCGCATCTGGGCGGATCGCGCCGGTCGGCAGCGGCCTCGGGGCGCTTGCAGCGCGTGGGATTCGCCTCGCTCTCCGCGCGCCGCTTCGTTGGGAGCTGCAGTCGGTCGGCGCGGACCATGCCGCGCCGCTCACGGTGAACGTGTGCGCGCCAGCGCCCTTCGTCGTCCTCAAGAGCTTCGCTGTGCATGGCCGCGACCCGGGGAAGCCGAAGGACGCGTACGATCTGGACCACGTGCTGCGCAACGCGAAGTCACGCGCGGCGCTCGCGATGCAGTTGGTTGCGCTCGGCGATCCGTACACGGTGCGTGACGCGATGGACCTCCTGAAGGCGAACTTCGGGCGAGAGGACGCCAGGGGGCCGCGCGACCTGGAGGCGTTCCTTGAGGCGGGCGACGACCCGGGGCTGCGCGCGGACTGCGTCGGCTTCGTGCTGGAGCTCCTGGCGGAGTGGGAGAAGGTGCGCCGCGGGTAGACGCTACAGACTTGAGTGTTCGGGGCCCGTCCCCGGAGGCAAGCAGGTCCACGTCCGTGCGCCCGGTCGGCCGGGCCTAGCGGATCCGCACCAGGTCAAGGGCGGGGAGGCGTGGCAGGTGCGCGAGCACGAGTCGCTCGTTGAGGTTCTCGTCGGCGACGAAGCGGAGTGCGCTCACCTGGGCCGACGTGCGAGGAGGCGCGCGCGGAACTCAGCGGCGTTGGGCGCCGCGTTCTGCGCTGCAGCTTCCGCGTGGGCCGCGGCGAGATACGCCTCGGCGTCCGTTCGGTGCCGCAGGAACCACGCGATCGTCGCATGGACGTCCGTCAGGTCGAGTGCAGGGAAGCTACCCACGATGCCCTCGGCGGACTCGCCGTCGAGGTGTGCGTGGAGGACACTCTCGAGCGTGACTCGTGTGTCGCCGACCCGGACGACTTCGGAGGCATCCGGGCGCAGGGGCAGGGTTGCGGGACCAAGATCGAGCTTCATCGCAGCAGCCTACCGAACGCTCCCGCCCGCGCGGCGACTCGAACGCCCGACTGCGCTGCGCCACGCTTGACGTCGCGGTCGGACGATCCTCGCCGCGCGGAACCTGCCCGCCGCGGATGTGCCCGTCCGCAGCCGCGGCGGCGCCGGGTCGCAGAATTTCTGAAAGACCGAGAAGGAAGCGCGAAGCGATTGCTTCTCAGGCTTTCAGAAACTACTTCATGATCTCCCGCATCACCGCCGTCGCGTAGGCGCCGCGGGGGAGGTCGAAGGCGACGAGCAGGCTGGGCGCGTCTGCTGGCGCGTCGGGGTCGTCGCGGACCTCTGGGTCGCCGATCGGGATGCGGAAGGGGCGGCGCTCGCCCTCGAACTCGCCGACGCCGCGCACGTTGAACATCTCCGGCGTGAGGGACTCCTCGGTGAGGACGGCGCGCTCGCGCTCGCCGGGTTGGCCGTCGGCCAGGATCGACCGCGTGCCGGGGAGCGGGCCCGACGGCGAAATCTCGAGGCGGTCGGCGCGCGGTTGCTCGGCGGCGGCGTCTTCGACGAGGAACACGGCGCCCTTGTCGTGGAGGAAGGCGAGGTCGCCCGGTTCGAGTCTCCCGAGGTCCGCGAGTCGCTGTTCGAGGAGACGATTGAAGATCGCGCTCTGGTACGCGGAGACGAGGAGGCGCAGGGTGGGGCGGGGGATGGTGAGGACGGCGGCGTCTTTCGTGCGGCCGCGGCGCAGGGCGTCGAGCACGGCGAGTTCGCTGCGGTGGCTCGGCGGGAAGGCCGACGCCGCGCCGTCGAGATCGCCTGCGGCGTAGCGGGCGCGGGCCTCGGCGACGCGCGGGTCGCGGTCGGCGACCGCCGTCGGTCCGACGATCGCGTCGCACGCTTCGACGAGTTGACCGCGGACGAGCATCCGGCCGACGGCGTCGTTGTCTTCGCGGGAGCCGAAGCGCTGCTCGCCGAACCAGTTCGGCGTGCCCTGCGCGCTCAGCACGCCGAGGATCGCGAGGGCGCGGTCGGCGGCGCCGGGGACGACGTCTCTCACGCGGATGCGGAAGCGGTTCCCGCGGAGGTGGCCGACCTTCAACTTGTTGCGGTGGAGCTTCGCGTCGATCACGCGCACGCCGATCACGCCGACGAGCGCCGCGCGGGCCTTGTCGATCGGATAGTGCTCGATCGAGAAGGTCTGCTCCGCGACGGCGTGGGCGTCCTTCAGCCCGGCGTACCCGATCTCGCGGGGTCGCACGCCGAGGGCCTTCGCCATCCTCGCGATCGCCTCGTGCGTGGCGATGCCGCGCTTCTCGACGCGCAGGAAGGTGTGATCCCCGACACCGATCGGCAGGTACGCGGGGACCTCCTCGACGACGAAATCGTCGTCGGTGGCGCGGAGGCGTCCCCCGGTTCCGGGGAGGCTGGCAGTCAGGTAGGGGAGGGTCACGAAGGAACTTCTACCGGGGCACCGCTGGGACGGCGCGATCCGCGCGGCCTCGTCCAGGCTAGAATTCCGTGTGGACCCGGCCCGCCGGAACCACGAGACGCGGTTGGCGTCTCACCTCGCAGCGGGCGGATCCGCAGACCCGCGGACTCGGGAGACCGATCGCGTCGGTGCTGCCGCCCCGAGCCGTTCCTCCGTCCTGGAGACCTCCATGCGTCGTCATCGCGCGCTGTCTGTCCTCGCTTTCACAGTCGCCGCCGCGCTCGCGGTGTTCGGCGTGGCCGAAGCACAGGAGGCGAAGGCGCTCTCCGAGAAGCTCGGCGCGCTGCGCGAGGCGGCGGCGGACCGCGACCTGCAACAGACGGAGCGGTTGTTCATCGAACTCGAAGCCCTCGGCCCGGGCGACGACGCGCACGACGAAGCGCGACTTCTCCTCGGGAAGACGCGCATGGCGCTGGGGCGCCTCGCGGAAGCGCAGGCCGCGGTGCAGGCGGTCATCGATCGCGATCCGTCCCCGTGGAACGTGAAGGCGCTCTACCTCTCGGCCGAGGCGGCCGCGCGCAAGCGCGACTGGGGTCTCGCAGCCGACGTCTACGCGAAGCGCGTGGAGTGGGCGGCGTCGGACCTGCACAAGTCGGAGGTGGCGTCGCTCCACCGCGAGATCGCCGACGGCGCCTTCGAGGGCGACATCGTCAAGGACGAGTTCGGCCGCGAGAAGAAGGTGCCGGACTGGACCGCCGCGCGGCGCGAGTACGAGAAGGTGCGATCGATCTTCGTCGATGCGAAGGACGCCGCGCTCGTGTCGTACCGGATCGGCAAGTGCGCGCTGGAGATGGGCGACGCCTCGACGGCGCTCGCCGAGTGGACCGACCTCCTGAAGAAGGGCGCGGGCGAGTGGGCCGACGACGCGCTCTACGGAATCGGACTCGCCTACCAGCGACTCGGCCGCGCCGCCGACGCGCGGGCCTCGTTCGAGAAGCTGCGCATCGAGTCGGGCGACTCGCCGTTCGCGCCGCTCGCGCTGATCCGAATCGGCGAGACGTGGACCGCGAGCGGCACGCGGAGCGAAGAGGAGACGTCCCGAGCCGTCGCGACGTGGGCGGAGTTCCTGAAACTGCACCCGTCCCACGAGGAAGCGCCCGCCGTGGCGTGGCTGATCGGCGAGACGCTCTCCGCGGCGGGCAAGGCGCGTGAAGCGGCCGAGGCGTTCCGCGACTTCGTCCGCCGGTTCCCGAAGGACGAGCGGGCCGCGGTGGCCCAGGACCGCATCGCGCAGGCGCTCCGTTCGATCGGCGACTTCGACGGTGCGATCGCCGAGTGGCGCACGCTCGTCGCGACGTATCCGAACCACGCGCTTTGGACGGTCGCGCAGAAGCGCATCGTCGAGACCGCGTTCGCGAAGGGCAGCGTCGCGTTCGACGAGAAGCGCGACGCCGACGCGAAGGCCGCGCTCGACCAGTTCCTCGCGCAGTATCCGGCCGACGACGCCGCGCCGAACGCGCAGCGCATCCTCGGCGACATCCTCGCGCGGGCCCTGAAGTGGGCCGAGGCGGTCGAGGCGTGGAAGCTCGTCGCCACGAAGTACCCGACGTCGCCGTGGGCGCCGCCGTCGATGTACCAGGTCGCCGTCACCTACGAGGGCCCGCTCGCGGACCTCGAGAAGGCGCTCGCCGCGTACGAAGAGGTCGTCGCGAAGTGGCCGGCGTCGCCCGCGGCGCAGCAGGCCCGCGGCGTGCTCGCGCAGATGAAGGGGAAGACGCTCACGGTGAAGATCGAGCGCCCGTTCCGCACCGACGAAGAGCCGAAGGCCGCGATCACGATCCGCAACATCCCGAAGCTGCGTTTCAAGGCGTACAAGGTCCGCCTCGACGAGTACCTGCGCCGCAAGGGCGGCCTCGCGGGCGTCGAGAACGTCGAAGTGGACGTCGTCAAGCCGGACCAGGAGTGGGACTGGGCGACGCCGGAGTTCGCGAAGTACCGCCTGATCGACCGACCGTGCCCGCTGCCGCTTGCGAAGCCCGGCGCGTACGTCGTCACGGCTGCCGACGAAGAGCTCACGGCGACGTTCCTCGTCGTCGTCACCGACATGACGGTCATTGCGAAGTCGGCCGTTTCGCAGGCGCTCGTGTTCGTCCACGACGAACGCACGGGCGAGCCCGTCGCGGGCGCGAAGGTGTCGCTGCTCGACGGCGGCGAAGGCGTCACGGGCGCCGACGGCGTGTGGAAGAAGGACGACCTGAAGGGAAGCGCGTTGCGCGCGGTGGTCGTCGGGCAGGGGCCGTACGCGGGGCACTACGCGTTCGCCGCCGGTAGCGGGCCGGCTGCTGCGGCGTTCGGGTACTCGACGAAGGTGTTTCTCGCGACGGACCGCCCGGTCTACCGGCCGGGCCAGAGCGTGAAGCTCCGCGGCATCGTGCGTCGCGTGGCCGACGGGCGGTACGTCACGGAGGACAACCTGCCGCTGCGGCTGCGCGTCTCCGATCCGCGCGGCGCGATGCTCTTCGACGAAGAGGTCCGGACCGACGCGTATGGCGTGCTCGAACGCGGCATCGACCTGGCCTCCGAGCCGGCGCTCGGCGACTACCAGGTGCAGGCGGAGATCGACGGCCGCGCGTTCGGCCAGACGTTCTCGGTGCTCGCGTATAAGAAGCCCGACGTGCTCGCCGACTGCGACCCGGAGCAGCGGACGTACCTCGCGGGCGACACCGTGAAGGCCACGGTCACGCTGCGGTACGCGGTCGGCGGCGCGGTCGCCGGTGCGCCGGTTCGGTGGAGCGTCACGCGCGGACCCTTCGTGTTCGACGCGTCGGTTCACGAGGCGTTCTCGTGGTTTTTCAAGGACCCGCAGCGCGAGGCGGAGCGCATCCGGCGGATGTCGGAAGGCACGGAGATGTTCACCTCCGGCGAAGGCGTCACCGACGCCGAAGGCAAGCTGGCGCTGACGTTCGTCACGGAGGCCGTCGATGCCGACCGCACGTACACGATCGGCGTCGAGGCGCAGGACCCGAACCGTCGCTGGGTGCGGACGTCGTCGGGTGTGCCGGTCACGATGCGCGCGGCGCACGTCATCTGCCGCACGGAGAAGAAGGTCGTCCGCCCCGGTGAGTCCATCAAACTCGAGGTCACGACCGTGGACCCGCTCCACGTGCCGCTCGCGCTCGATGGCCGCGCGCTCCTCGTGCGGCGTCGCCTCCAGCACCAGCACTTCGTGGACGAAGAGGTCATGGCCGTGCCGACGAAGACGGGCGCCGACGGCCACGCCGTCGCGGAGCTGAAGGCGTCGAAGCCCGGCGAGCACGTGCTCCGGTTCGTCGCGAAGGACGCGCGCGGTCGCGACGTCGTCGGTGAGACGCCCGTGACGGTCTCGGGCGACGCCGAGGATCTGGCGTCGCAGGCGCGGCTCGTGGCCGATCGCGAGTTCTACCGCGAGGGCGACGTCGCCAAGGTGTTCGTCAACGTACCTTCGGCCACGGCGACTTCGCCGGCGCCGGTGCTCATCACCTACGAGGGCGAGAGAGTTCTTGAGTACCGGATCATCCAGGCGAAGGAACGCGCGCAGACGATCGAACTTCCGCTCCGCGCGGAGCACGCGCCGAACGTGTTCCTGCGCATGGCCGTCGCGAAGGGCGGCAAGTTGCTCGAAGACGGCGACGAGGTGGCGGTGTTCCAGTACCTCGACGTGAAGGTCACGGCCGAGCCGAGCGAGCTGAAGCCGGGCGGCAAGGTCACGCTGAAGGTGACGACGACCGACCAGAGCGGCAAGCCCGTGCGTGCTGAGATCGGCGTGGACGTCGTGGACGCGGCCATCTACCAGATCGCCCCGGACCAGACGCCCCAGATCAAGCCGTTCTTCTACGACCAGCGCCGCACGCACGGCGTTTCCACGTGCGCGTCGGTCGGCGCGATGCCGAGCGTCACGAAACCGACGAACAAGGATCTGCTCTTCGAGCAGATGCGCCGCCTCGGGAAGGCGCAGTTCGAGCAGATGCAGGAGCACGTGCGCCTCGGCCGCGAGTTGCTCCAGCAGGGCGACGCGCAGCGCGCCGGCGAGGAACTCCGGAAGGCGCTTGAGATCGCGCCAGGCAACTACGAGGCGCGCGGGCTTCTCGACGCGCTCGACGACGTCCGCCTCCAGGCGCAGGACAAGCTCCGCTCCGACGGAGACGTCCGCGCGCGCGCCGAGTCGAAGTTCAAGGGTGCGCCCATGTCCCCGCCCGCTGCTGCGGCGCCGAAGCCGAGCCGTTCGCCGGCGAAGGGCGACGCCCCGGCGGCGGAGGGCGGCATCGAGGACATGGAGAAGGAGTCGATCGGCGGCGGCGGCGGGTCCGGAGGTTCGTTCGGCGCTCGCCGGGGCGGGATGCGTCGGCTGAAGGCGGGCGGCGGCGGCAAGAAGATGGAAGACGCCGCGAAGGACAACAAGAACGGGTACTTGGACGAGCAGAATGACGCGAACGAGGCGGACGGTCCGATGGACGCGTCGCGCGACGAACCGGTCGCCGACGCTGCGCTCGTCATGGACTACAGCTTCCCCGCGGAGTGGGGCTCCGTGCAGGCGCGGCGCTCCGCCGCGATGCAGACGGCCGTCGTCGTTCCCGCGGAACTCCGCCAACGCTTCGCCGACACGGCGCTCGCCGCGCTCGTCCGCACCGGCGACGACGGCTCGGGCACCGTCGAGGTCGAACTTCCGGACAATCTCACCGAGTGGAAGGTGAACGCCCGCGGCGCAAGCCAGGGCCCGCTCGTCGGCGAGGGCGCGACGCGCTTCCGCACGGCGAAGCACCTGCTCGTCCGGCCGGACTCGCCGCGCTTCCTGACGCAGGGCGACTGGACGACGGCCACCGGCACGATCCACTCGTCGCTCGACGCGGAAGCGGACGTCACGCTGAAGTTCGGGGCCGATGGACTGACGGTCGGCGGCGACGCCGAGCGTCAGGTGAAGGTCCGCCCCGGCGAGGTGCTGCCGTTCGACGCGCGCCTCGACGCGCCGGCGCACGGTCTCGGCACGGTGCGCATCGACGCCCTGACGTCGGTCGAGAGCGACGCCGCGCGCTTCGGCCTTCCGATCCTTCCGTGGGGGCTCCGTCGTCTCGACGGCGCGAGCGGCACGCTGGTGGACGACGCATTTGCGGAACTCGAACTGCCCGCGAACGCCGTCGCCGGGACGCAGATGGTCACGGTCACGCTGTCGCAGTCGATCGACGTCGCACTGCTCGAATCGCTGGCGTACACGGGTTCGTACCCGTGGGGCTGCGTCGAGCAGACAGTCAACCGCTTCCTGCCCGCGCTCGCTGCGTCGCAGGCGCTCTCCGACGCCGGTTCGCCGAACGCTCGTCTCAAGGCGGGCGTGGACGCGATGGTCGCGCGCGGCCTCGCCGCGCTCTACTCGATGCAGTCCGACGACGGTTCCTTCGGGTGGTTCGGCGCACGCGCCGCGAACGACTCCGTGCGCGGCGGCGGGTCGCCCGAGATGACGGCCTATGCGCTCCTCGGTTTCGTCCGCGCGGAGCAGGCCGGGTTCCGCGTCTCGACGTCGAACCGCGATCGTTGCATCCAGGCCGCGCTCGGCCTGTTGCGCGGCGCTTCCGCCGAGGACCGCGCGTTCCTGCTCTACGGGCTCTCGTTCGCCCAGCGGGCGGACCTGGAGGTGTTGAACGCGCTGCATCGTGAGCGCACCACGCTCCGCGCTCGCGGCCTCGCGCTGCTCGCGCTGACGATGCAGAAGACGGGCCGCCCGGCGAACGCGCTGGAACTGGTCCGTCTCCTCGAGTCGAAGGCGACGCGCGCGCCCGGCGCCGCAAGCTGGGACGCCGACCGCTCGATGGCGAAGTCTGCGGGCACAGTTGCCGACATCCGTCGCCACATCTCCTACGACGCGGAGCCGACGGCCTACGCGCTGCTCGCGTTCCTCGCGACCGACCCGCAGAACCTGCTCGTGGACGAGGCGGCCGCGTGGCTCACGACGTCGCGACGCGGCCCGGCGTGGCGCTCGACGCGCGACACCGCTGCGGCGATCGAAGCGCTCGCGGTCCACATGGCGAGCCGCGGGGTCGCTCGTTCCGAGGGCGACGTCCAGGTGTTTGCGAACGACAGCGCGGAGCCCGTCGCAACCGTGAAGTTCGGCGGGGCGGGCGTGCGTCCGGTCGATGCCCCCGAGATGGTCCAGATCCCCGTGACGTCGCTCGTCGCCGGGAAGAACAAGGTCCGCCTGCACCGCGCGGGCGCGGGCCGTGTCCACTGGTCGATGCTCGCGACGGCCGTTGAGCCGCCGGCCAAGGACCAGCCGATCGCGGCAGGTGCCGTGGTGCTCGCGGTCGATCGCGAACTCACGGAGTGGTTCCGTCCGCGCCTGCCCGGTGAGGCCGTCGAAGAGCGGATCGTCCCCGGGTGGTCGGTCGTCGTCGCGGGGAAGCGTCCCGTCTGGAACGGGCGACCGCTGCGCGTGGCCGGAACGAGCGACAAGATCCGCGTCACGCTGCGCGTCTCGTCGAAGGAGCCCGTCACGAACGTGCTCGTGGAGGACTGGTTCCCTGCGGGCTGCGAGGTCGTCCAGGGCAGCGCGGAAGGTCCGTTCGACCGCGAGGAGCGCCGCGACGATCGTCAAGCGTTCTTCCTCGGCCGCGTCCACGGCACGGTGACGCTGTCCTACGTTCTCCAGGCGATCCACCCCGGCGAGTACCGGTCGCTTCCGGCCGAGGCGCGGGCGATGTACGAGCCCGAGATCCACGGCTGGACCGGCGAGTCGAAGCTCACGGTCTCCCGTGACCCGGGCGCGATCCGTCGCGGAGCGAGCCCCGAAGAGATCACGCCCGACGAGGTCTGGGGCCTGGCGCTCCGGGCCTTCGCGCAGACGAACTGGGCCGACGCGCGCCGCGGCCTCGAGGGTTTGAAGTCCGGTCCGGAACTGGTCCCCGAGGTCCAGGAGGAGCTCTACGCGCGGCTCTTCGCGATCGGCGTGGAGACGAAGGACGCGAAGCTCACGGCTGAGAGTCACGAGCAGTTGGTGGACCGGAACCCGCGCCGCGCGGCTTCCGGACTCCGCGAACGTCGGGCGCTGGCCGATGCGTACCGCACACTCGGCGAGAACGAGCGGGCGACGGTCCTCTACCGTGACCTCGTCCGCGATCTCGCGCAACCCGACGTCGAGGCCGCGCAGGCGTGGTCGCAGATCGGGAACCCCTGGCGCGCGAAGGACCTGCTCGTGGCGCTGCTCCGCCGCTCGCCCGACACCGGGTGGGTCGAGGAGGCGGAACTCAACATTGCCCGCATGACGATGCAACTGCGCGCGCCGGTGCCCGCCGCGGCGGGCGTCGCCCGGCGTATCCCCTTCACCACCGACGCGCAGCCGCTGCTCCTCAGCGAAGGCGTCCGGATGCTCCGGTCGTTCCAGGCACACCACGCCGAGAGTCCGCTCTCGCACGAAGCCGGGTTCCTCGCGGTCCAGACGTTGCTCCGCATGGACCTCGGCGCCGACGCGGTGAAGGAGGGCGCGCGCTTCCTCACGCGGCACCCGAAGAGCAAGTACCTGGACGACGTAACGCTCCTCGTCGCCCAGGGCCACTTCCAGGCGGCGGCGTACGACCAAGCGCTGCAGGCGGCGAACGCGCTCCTCGCTGGCACGTTCCCGAGCGACGGCAACCCCGACGTGCTCGTCGAGTCGCCGTTCCGGTCGCAGGCGATCCACCTCGCCGCGAAGGTGGCGCACCTGCGCGGCGACCTTCCGCGCGCGGTGGACCTCTACCGCAAGGTGTCGAGCCTCTTCCCGGACGCCGCCGACGCCGAGCGCTTCCTCACGGAGAAGGGCCTCCAGCTCCGCGAGGTCGAGACGTGCGCGGTCGGCGGGAAACCCGTGCTGCACCTGCGGCGGAAGAACACGCCGGAGGTCACCGTCGAGGTCTACGCGGTGGACTTCATGATCCTCTACGCGCTCCGCCGGAACCTGGCCGACGTGAACAAGATCGACCTCGCTGGGATCGAGCCTGTGAAGCGCTGGAGCGTGGCCCGCAAGGGCGCCGAGGACTTCCGCTGGAACGACGAGGAGGTCGAGCTCCCCGCGAACCAGAAGGGTGTCTACCTCGTCACCGCCCGGGCCGAGGGCCTGTTCGCGTCGAGCATCGTGCTCGTCTCGGATCTGCAGGTCGATGTCCAGGAGGCGGACGGACGCCTTCGCATCTACACCACCAACCGCGTCACCGGCGCCCCCCTCGGCGAGGTCTACGTGAAGGTCGGCAACGGATCGACGATCCAGGCCCAGGGCTTCACCGATGCCCGCGGCGTGCTCGACGTGCCCGCGGTCGGCGGCAGCTTCTCGGTCGTCGCGGAGAAAGACGGGAACACCGCGCTCTGGCGCAGGTGAGCTGCGTCGGAACCTCCGCACGCACCCGGGCGTCTCACCTGATACCCTCTCGCCCCATGCGCCGGTTCGCCCCCCTTCTGCTCGCGTGCTCGCTCGCCCTCCTCGCCTCGCCGGCGGGGGCGCAGGACAAGAATCCAGACGCGGGCTCGGGCGACGACCCCGGGTTCGCGCCGCCGGACTCCAAGGACGACTCGACGCCCGCCTACCTGAAGGCGATCGATCTTCAGCGCAAGGGCAAGTGGAAGGAGGCGCAGGAGGCCTTCCGCGAGGTCGTGAAGAAGTACCCGAACACGGTGCACAAGGCTGACTGCGACACGCGCGGCGGCGAGAACTGCTACATGGGCACGATGAAGCTCTTCGAGAGCGGCCCGCCCGCGCGCCGGATCGACGTCGCCGTGATGGGCGACGGCTTCCAGATCGACCCGAAGTCCCAGAAGCAGGAAGAGGACTGGGCGAAGCTCTGCGTGGACGTCCTCTGGAGCGACGCCGCGTACTCCGAGTACCGGAACTACTTCAACTACTACTACGTCCGCCTCGTGAGCAAGGACGACGGCGTGGACAAGCCGCTCACCGAGGCCGAGAAGAAGGACATCGAAGAGCGGCGGCGCCGCGGCAAGAAGCAGAAGGTCCACGTGACCGACTTCAACACCGCGATCGACTGCAAGGCCGCCGGCCCCGCGGGTCAGGTGATGGCCGACCGCGACCTCGTCTACCAGTGGCTCGACTACGCGAACCGCGACGTCCCCGGGTGCGGCGACGACGCGCTCGTCATCGCGTTCGCCAAGTTCGGCATCCTCGGGATGGGCGGCGGCGGCATCGCGAACGTCGGGCGGCCGGACAAGTCGATCACCGTCCACGAGTTCGGCCACGCGTTCGTCGGTCTTCTCGACGAGTACCAGAACGCCGCCGGGCCGCCGCCCTACGCCATCCGCGCGGCGAACGCGACGTCGGACCCGAAGTTCATCCCGTGGCAGCACTTCCTCGACAAGAAGGTGCCGGGCGTCGGTGTGTTCGAGGGCGGCGCGACCTACAAGACGGGCGTGTGGCGACCGGCGCAGGGCGGGTGCGCGATGAACTCCGCGGGCGCGACGGGCGGCTACTGCCCGGTCTGCCGCGAGGCGGCGGTGCTCTGCTTCTACGGCTACCTGAGCCCGATCGACCAGACGTCGCCCGCACCGGACACGGAGCGCGGTTGCACCGCGGGCGACGGCACCACCATCTCGATCACGCCGCTCAAGCCGATGACGCACTCGCTGCAGGTCGAGTGGTTCTTCGACCGCATCCCCGACAGCGAGCCGGGCCCGCAAGCCGTAGCGCACGGCGGCGAGACGTCCGACAACCCGGTCGTGGGCGGCATTCCCGGGTGGATGCCCGGCCCGCGCCTGCGCGACCGCGACCCGATCCTCTACGAGATGGCGCCGCTCGGCGTCCCCGGCGACGAGTACGCGCGCACCGACAAGACGAAGGACCACTTCCTGTTCGACGTCGCGAAGCTCCCGCCCGGCCGTTACGTCGTCACGGCCCGCGTGTTCGACCCGACGGAGTGGGTGCTGAAGGACCCGAAGCACCTGCTCGAAGAGCGCGCGGCCTTCTGGTACACGGTCTCGCCGAAGAAGAAGTAGATCACCCGAGGACCAAGGCGATCGCGCCCGCCACGATGCTCGCCACGGTCCCCGCGAGGACACGCTTCCGGAGCCCAGGCGACCCGACGGTGAACGCGATCCCGGCCTTCACGAGCGTGTTCGCGACGATGGCGATCAGGATCGCCGTTGCCGCCACGCCGATCGCGCCGCCGCGACGCGCGTCGTCGGCCATCGAGAGCGAGATCGCATCGACGTCGGTCGTCCCCGCGAGCGCCGCGACGGCGTAGATTCCGTGGGTCGGCAGGTACGTCTTGGCGAGTGCCACGACGAGCACGACTCCGGTGAAGAGCAGCGCGAACTTCACCGCCGCCGTCAGCCGGAACGGGTTCTTGATGTGCGCCGTCGCCGCGACGCCGGCGGTGGCATCGGCCGCCCCCCGGTGGACGGCTCCGCTGCGTCTCACGCACCACGCGGCGACCACGAGCACCCCGGCGCACATCGCGGCGAGCGGCAGCCACAGGCTGTCGAGGAGCGGCGGGTGGAGAATCACGACGAGCGTGCCGATGCGGGGGAACAGCACGGCCCACGCGAGGAGAACGCCCGAGGCGATCGAGTCGTCGAGGCCGGCGGTGTCGTCGTCTCGGCTCCGCCGCGCGAAGTCGAGCGTGACTGCGGTGGAGGAGACCAGACCGCCGAGGAGTCCCGTCACCGCGAAGCCCCGCGCCGTCCCGAGCACGCGCACGGCGACGTAGCCGGCAAGCGAGAGCGCGGAGATCAGCACCACGAGGAGCCCCGTGCTCCACGGGTTCACGGCGCCCCACGGGTCGATCGCGCGGTCGGGGAGGAGCGGAAGCACGATGAACGCTGCGATGAGGAGCTTGATCCCCGCGAACAGGTCGTCGCTGTCGATGCGGCCCACGAGGTCGTGGATCGGGCGCTTGAACGCGAGGATCGCCGACGTCGCGATTCCGAGCGCGACGGCCATCTCCGGGTAGCCGAGGACCGCGGCCCCTGCGAGCAGGTACACCGCCATCGCCGCGACTTCCGTCGTCAGGCCCGGAGCGTGGTCCGGCTCGCGCATCTGCGACACATACCCGGCGACGACGAGCGCCGCGACCGAGACCCCGCCGGAGACGAACACCCAGGGCGTGCCGAGCGCACGCGTGAGCCACGCCGACACCGCTCCGACCAGGGCGAAGAGCATGAACGTGCGGATGCCCGCGAGGCCCCGTTGCCCCGACTGCGTCATCTCGCGCTCGATGCCGACGAGCGCCCCGATGAACAACGCGATCGCGAAGTCGCGGATCGGGAACTCGGGGAGCGCGGCAGGGTCCATGGGGATGAGTCTCGTGTCCGCGGGGCGCCCGCGCAGTGACCGGAGTGCTCTACTTCGGCGGCGCGCTTGGCGCGGTCGGCGCGGTTGGCGCGGCGGGGGACGGCGCGGCGGGTGCCGTCGGAGATGTTGCGGCTCCCGGGGTCTTGCCTGCGGCGACGTCGCGCAGCCATGCGCGGACCGCGGGCTCCTCGTCGGCGCGGAGGAGCCACTCGTGTCGCCCGTCGGCGATGGTCCTCACGTGCAGCGGAACCCCGGCCGCGATCCAGTCGGCTTCGACCTGCGTCCAGAGGCGCGTGCCGCCGTCCTTGTCGCCCACGAGAACGTAGATCGGGACGCTCTTCACGGCTTCGCCCTTCGGTAAGGCGAACGCCGTGGACGTGCCCTGGGCGTACTTCTCCATGTCGATCGGGTAGGCGGCATCGACGAGCAGCCCGCCGAAGCGCGACGCGTCCTCCCGCCACAGCGACAGGGCGACCTGGCCGCCCGCGCTGAACCCTGCGAGGACCGGCCTCTTCGCGTCCACGCCCGGCGTCTTCGCAGCGTCGGGGATCGTCGTCTCGAGGAGCTTCCGGACGTCGCCCTCGGACCAGCCGGACCAGCGCTTCTGCGTCGGGAGCAAGACGGCGAAGCCGTCTTCGGACCACTTCGCTGCGAGTTGGGCGACGGTGCCGTTCATCGACCCGCCCGAGGGGTGGAGCCAGACGATGAGCCGCTGCGGATGTTCCGCGTCGGCCGTCTTCGACAGGTACATCCGCCAACGGAGCCCGCCCTCGGGCGTCCCTTCGACCGACTTCAGCCCGGGCATGTCGAACCCGGGGTCGTACGTCCCGACGGCGGCCTTCGCCTCGTTCGCCGTGCAGATCTCGAGGATGGCGGCGAACCCCTTCGCGTCGCGGATCGAGGCGAGGTCGGCGTCTTCCTTCGCGTGCGCGGCGTCATCGAACCCGAGTTCGGCGGACTTCTTCAGCGCGGCGAGGGCGTCGTCCGTCTTCCCCAGGCGCGCGAGCGCGCAGGCGAGGTTGTAGTGGGCGCTGGCAGCCGTCGGGACGAGGGCGATCTCCGCCCGGCACTTCTCGGCGGCCTCGGCGTACTTCTTCTCGGCGAAGAGTCCGTTGATCTCCTCTTCGAGTTTCGCGGCGGCTTCGCGCGGGTCGGGGACGCAACTCTCGGGCGAGTCGCCCGCGAGGCACACGCGCGACTCCGCGGCGGACCCCGCGACGAGGGCGGCGGCGAGAAGGATCGACGCGACGAGGGCGGTTCGAATGCGCATGGAGCCGATGGTAGCAGGGACGCGGGTCTACCTGATCCGCGTCTGCTTCCCCGTCTCGAGCAGGTGGTGGGCGCCCTGGAACCAGGTGATCGCGTCGAGCGCGAGGGCCGGGTCGGGCTCCGTCTGCCGCGTCACGTTCATGCCGCCCCGCGTGACCGCGTCCATCGTCACGACGCGGTGGGGTCCGAGGGTGATGAGGCGCGCGCCGTCGTAGAGGCCGAGGTGCAGGTAGTTCCCGAGGAGCGCCCGGCCGGGTGGCGTGCGCACGACGTCCACACCCAGGAAGCGACTGTCGTAGCTCCAGCCGAGGAGTCCGAGCAGCGTGGGCATCGCGTCGATCTGACTGCAGAGGTCGTCGCAGCGGCGCGGCGGAACGAGTTTCGGGGCGTAGACCCACATCGGGATGTGGAAGCGGTTCACGGGCAGTTCCGTCTTCCCGCGGGCCTGTGAGCAGTGGTCGGCGACCACCACGAACACGGTGTTCTCGAACCATGGGTGCGACGCTGCGTCGTCGAGGAACTTGCCGATCGCGTAGTCGGTGTACGCGACCGCGCCCTCGCGACTCGTCCCTGACGGCACGGCGATCCGGCCGTCCGGATACGTGTACGGGCGGTGGTTCGACGTCGTCATCAGGAACTGGAAGAACGGTTTCCCCGCGGCGGCCGAGCGGTCGCACTCCGTCAGCGTTCGCGCGAAGAGGTCCTCGTCGCACACTCCCCAGACGTTCCCGAACGTGATCTCGGAGTCGGCGAGGTCGGTCCGGTCGATCACGTCGAAACCGTTGCCGGCGAAGAACGCGTTCATGTTGTCGAAGTAGCCGTAGCCGCCGTAGATGAACCGGGTGTCGTACCCGCGGTCGCGGAAGAGGAAGCCTGCGCTGAACAGCCCTTCGTTGCCCGGACGCTTCACGACCGACGCGCCGGGCGTCGGCGGGAACGAGAGCGAGAGCGCTTCGAGGCCCCGCACCGTGCGGGTTCCGGTGGAGTACATACGAGTGAAGAAGAGGCTCCTCTCAGACAGCACGTCGAGGCGTGGCGTGATCGTCGGGCCGGGCGGTTCGGTGTCCTCTTCCTGGAACTCCTCGAGGAACCAGGCGGAGAGGCTCTCGACGCAGACGATGACCACGTTCGGGCGCCGCCCGTCCGTCGTGCCCGTCACGTGGCGGGTCAGGTCGGTTGCGGCCGGATCCGCAGGAGCCCCGACGAGTTCGCGCAGGCGGGGGACCAGTTCGGCCTCCGGGCGCACCGCGTAGAAGTCGTCGTAGTCGAGGCGGTTGTTGCGGAACGCGGCGACGAGGCTGTGCACGCCGTTCCGCGCGAGCTGGTCCGCCCAGCGGTTCCCGCTGAAGTCGCCGAGGTCGTCCGGCACGGCCGCGATCGCAATCGCGGCGGCCGCGGCGATTCCGGCGACGGGGACGAGGCGCGCGCGGAAGGTCGTCGGCACGTCGAGTTCCGCTGCGACGTCTCGCCACGTGCGCCACGCGACGTACGCCGTCGGCAGGAGCAGCGCCGGGAGGATCAGTTCCATCGGGTAGCTCTCGCGGATGTTCCCGACGACCTCCTTCGTGTAGACGAGGTAGTCCACCGCCACGAAGTTGAAGCGCGAGCCGAACTCGTCCCAGAACGTCCACTCTGCGGTCGCGCCGAAGAAGCTCACGTAGACGAACGCCGCCCAGAGGACGCACACCACCGGGCGGAACCACCTCGCACGCACGAGGCGGTCGGGCGCGACGAGCAGCGCGAGTGCGGCGGGCAGCGCCGCGTAGACGCAGACGACGGCGTCGAACAGCAGCCCGATCCCGAAGATCCCCGCGAGCCGCGGGATCGACGGGTCCACGTCGCCCCAGTGGCGAACGAGGAGCGCCGCGCGGAGCACGGTCGAGATGCCGACGACCAGGCTGCTGCCGATCGCGAGGACGCCGAGCCGGGACTTGGACATGGCGGGGAAGTCTGCGCTGTGCGCACGACCTGCGCGGCTCGATTCCAAGGGCGCGGTGCGGGATGGGCGGATCGGGAGCGCGCGAGCCCTGGCGCTCAGTTGCCGCCGCGCCGCACCGGGCGCGGCGCGGAATGGAGACTCGCGTCGCAATGCAGGCGTGACAAGTATCACACGGCGGCGAGCCGCCCGGTCCATCGTGCCGGAATCCTTGGGCGCCCGCAGTGGACGCCGTAACGTTCAGGCACTTGAGACGCGATCTCAGAAAGGCCGTACCCAGCGCATGCCGACCCAGTTTCTCTCCTCCCTGAGCGTCCACGGCGTCGCCTTCGTGCGGGCGCTCCAGGGCGAGCCCCTGCTCCGCGAGCGACTGGTCGAGCTCGGCTTCACGCCCGGCCAGCGGGTCGAAGTGATCTCGCTGGCCGCGTTCGGCGGGCCCATCCACGTGCGCGTCCGGGGCGGGTCGATCGCGGTGCGCCGTGACGAGGCGGCGTGCGTCCAGGTCGTGCTCGACGCGCCGTCGTGCGCCTCGACTCCGGGCGTCCCGGTCGCCGTCGTCGCAGCATGACCGACGGCCCGGCTGCGCCCGCTCCCAGGACGACCTCGATCATCTCGATCGGGTCTGTCGTGCGCCGCCCACGTCGCGTGGCACTGGTCGGCAACCCGAACGTCGGGAAGTCGTCGCTCTTCAACGCCCTGACCGGCCTCCACCAGAAGGTCTCGAACTACCCCGGGACGACCGTCGAGCGCATCGTCGGGACGTTCCGCGTGCAGGGCGGCACGATCGACCTGGTGGACCTGCCGGGCACGTACAGCCTTCTCCCGCGTTCACCCGACGAGGCCGTCGTCCGCGACGCGCTCCTCGGGCACGTCCAGGGCGACCCGATCCCCGAGGTGCTGATCCTCGTCCTCGACGCGACGAACATCGAGCGCAACCTGCTCCTCGCGTCGCAGGCATTTGAACTCGGACGCCCGTGCGTCGCGGCGCTCAACCAGTGCGACCTCGCCCTCGAGGCGGGCCTGCATCTCGACGCGGTGCTCCTCTCGCAGCGCCTCGGGATCGACGTCATCCCGACGTGCGGACGCACGGGGCAGGGCCGCGACGCGCTCGCAGCGGCCGTCGCAGCGGGCGGCAAGCGTCCGAAACCGCTCGCGCTCGACCTGCCGCCCGCCGCGGTTGCCGAGGCGGCCGAACTCGCCGACGTCGTGGGCGACCTGCGCGGATCGCTGCACGCAGGGCCGGGCGGAATCGCGCGGGCGCTCGTCTCCGAAGCCGCCGCCGACGATCTCCTGCAACTGCTTGGTCGCACCGGGCGCGCGGCGGCCGCCGGCCGGGTCCGCGAATCGCGCGCGCGACTCGCGGCGTCGGGCGTGGACGTTGCTGCGGCCCTCGCGACCGCCCGGTACGCGGCGATCGCGCGCGTGCTCGACGGGGCCGTCGTCGCCGACGCGACGAAAGGCGGCTGGCGCCGCACCCTCGACCACCTGCTCCTCCATCCGGTGTCGGGGTCCATCGCGCTCGTCGCGATCTTCGCAGTCGTGTTCGTGGCGATCTTCTCGTGGGCGCAGGTGATCGTCGATCCGTTGTCGTCCGGGCTTGACGCTGTGGGTTCCTGGGCATTCGACGTCTCGGGCGGCGGGCTCTTCGGCGACTTCCTCCGTGCGGGCGTCGTCGCGGGGATGGGCAACTTCCTCGTCTTCGTCCCTCAGATCGCCATCTTCTTCGTGATGCTCGAGATGCTCGACGACACCGGGTACCTCGCGCGGGCGGCGTTCCTGCTCGACAAGACGATGGGACGGTTCGGGCTCCCCGGCCGCGCCTTCCTGCCGATGCTCTCCGGATTCGCCTGCGCGATCCCCGGGATCATGTCCACCCGCACGATGAGCAACTTCCGCGACCGTCTCGTCGCGATGGCCGTGATGCCGCTCATGTCGTGCTCCGCGCGCATGCCCGTCTATCTGCTTGTGGTGGCCGTCGCGTTCGCCGGGGCGTCGTGGTGGGTCGGGCCGGCGGTCGTCATCTCGATGTACCTGCTCGGGATCGGCGTGGCGCTCGTGGCGTCGAGCGCGCTGCGCCGCACGGTGCTGAAGGGCGGCCGCACGCCGCTGCTCCTCGAACTCCCTCCGTACCGCGTGCCCGTGTTCCGGAACGTCGGCCGTAACGTGGCACGTCGCACGTGGGCGTTCGTCTCCGGCGCCGGACCGACGATCTTCGTGCTCTCTCTCGGGCTCTGGACGCTCCTCACCTTCCCGCGCGACGTGACGCTCTCCCGCGACTTCGCCGCCGAGGCGAAGCCCCTCGAATCCGCCGTCGCCGCCGCGGTCGAGCGGAACGCTCCAGCGGAAGAGATCGACCGGCTGACCCACGAACTCGCCGCGCTCGGCAACCTCGAGTCCGCCGAACGGCGCGAGCAGTCGTACCTCGGGCGACTCGGCAAGGGCATCGAACCCGCGCTGAAGCCGCTCGGGTTCGATTGGAAGATCGGCGTCGGCATCCTCGGGTCGTTCGCCGCCCGCGAGGTGTTCGTCTCCACGCTCGGCGTGATCTACGCCGCGGGCGAGGACGTGGACGAAGAGAGCGCCGACCTCCAAGACCGTCTCCGCGGCGAGCGTTGGCCGGACGGCCGCGCCGTCTACTCGCCGCTCGCCGGGATCTCGCTCTGCGTCTTCTACATCCTCGCGATGCAGTGCATGTCCACGCTCGCGGTGTTGAAGCGCGAGACCGGCGGGTGGAAGTGGCCCGCCGGCATCTTCGGCGCGATGACGGTGCTCGCGTACGTCGCGAGTCTCGTCGTGTACCAGACGGGGCTGTTGCTGGGCTTCTGATCAGAGGAACGGAACCGGCGCGTACGTGCCGCCGAGGATCTGCTGCGCGTCGGCCGAGAGCCACGACGTCAGGATCGTCGAGTAGACCTGCCTGAAGTCGATCGCGTGCTTCAGGTTGTCGTCGGCGTCGAGGTCCGCGAGGTTCGGGTTCGGGCCGTAGAGTCCGCCGCGCACGGCGTTCCCGAAGACGAACACCGGCGCCGCGGTGCCGTGGTCGGTGCCGTCGCTCCCGTTCTCCTCGACGCGGCGCCCGAACTCGGACCAGACGAGCACGATCACGTCGTCGGCCGCGCCGATGTCGCCGAGAGCGCCGTGGAATGCGTCGAGCGACTTCGAGATGTCGCCCCAGAGGTCTGGGTGGCCGCCCGCGGAGTTCTGGTCCGAGTGCGTGTCGAAGCCGTCGATCCCCACTTGGAACACGCCCGAGACGATCTCGCTCCGGCCGCGGGCCCGGATCATGCGGGCGACGTTGCGGAGGGAGTTGCCCAGGTCCGAAGCCGGGAACCGGTCGATCGTCGGCTGATCCAGCACCGAGATCCCGCGGTACTTGTCCATGTTGCGTGAGAGCACGTACCCGCCGCTCGCAAGCGTCTCCGCCGCCGAGCCTGCCGCGCGCGGTTCGAGCGAGAGCCGCTCGAAGAGGTCGCGCTTCTGCTGCTCCTCCTCGTAGTGGTAGCCGTCGGTCGGGAAGTAGATGTCGTCCACGCCGGGGAACGCGAACACGTTCGCGTGGTTGCTGAGGAACACGGGATCCAGCGAGTACGACACGTCCACCGCGCGCACCTCGGAGTCGCCGACGGGCGCCAGCGTGTCGAGGTAGCGGCCCACCCAGCCGGTTTCGGCCACGTTCACGTCGGCTGACTGCCAGATGAGCTCGCTGCGAAAGTGGGAGAGGTTCGCGGGCGAGTAGCCGACCGACTGGACGATCGCGAGGCGGTTCGCGTCGAAGTGCGTCTTCAGCTCGGTCATGCGCGGGTGCAGGCCGAGGTTCCCGTCGATCGCGAGCACCTGGTTCGAAGGAACGGCGAGCGCCGGACGGTTGTCGTAGTACGCCCCGGTCTGGTACGGCACGACCGTGTTCAGCCCGTCGTTCCCGCCGTAGAGGCGGAGCATGACGAGGATGCGCGGGGCTCCTGCGGCGCGGGCTGGGGAGACGAGCCCCGAGAACCTCGTCGCGCCACGGACCGGCAGGGCCGTCGTCAGGGCGGCGGCGGCCGCCGCGGCGGTGGAGGTCCGGAGGAACTTCCGGCGGGTCATTGAGCCGCGGCTGAAGACGCGGCGCGCTGAGTTCTGCGTGGGGTCCTTCATGCGAGATACGCCTCCGGCAGAGTGAGCAGCACGCCGACCGCGCCGCGGACCTTCTGGTCCACTGCGTTCTTCGACTTCGGGTTGAACGGCACGGGATCGCCTTCGGCCTGCGTGTTCATGTACGCGACGAGTTCGTCCTTCGTGGTTTCCGTCGCCGCCACGCCGAGCGTTTCGACGATGCGGTCGAGCGTCTGCGCGGCGCCCGCGCCCCTCGGCAGCTTCGTCACGAACTGAGTGACGTCGGGACGGAACGTCGCGTCTTTCGCGCGGCCGGACACGATGTCCCACGTGGTCCGCATGCGGTGGAACCGCGTCACGCTGTTCATCCAGGAGAGCCCGCCCGGCCAGCCGGCCACGTTCGGTGGGTTGAAGAGCTCCTGGCCCATGTCCGAGAGCCTGTACGGCAGGTCGTCGTACCGCACTTTCGCGCCGAGGGTCCGGAGCGCTCCCACGGTGAACTCGACCGGCGACGACACGTGCTCGGTGCGGGCGCGGGCGGAGTAGAACTCGTCACGCAGGAAGATCGCGCGGAGCAGCGCCTCGATCGACGTGTCGCCTGCCAGGTAGACGTCGGCCAGGTCGTCGAGGAGCGCGCGCTCCGGATTCGGGTACGCGAAGAACGTCCACAGCTTCTTCGCGATGAAGAGCGCGCAGGTCCGCGACGCCGCGAGGTGCGCGATCACCGCTTGCGCGTCCTCGTTGCCCGCGACTTGCAGCCCGAGCACAGTCTTCACGCCGATGTCGTGGTCGTTCCGGTCGAAGAAGAACCGTCGGTTCGACGTGGACCAGCCGGTGAAGCACCGGGCGAGCTCGCGGACGTCGTTCTGCGTGTAGTTCGCGTTCCCGTCGAGGTCCACGACGCCGAGCGAGAACAACTCCATCAGCTCGCGTGCGTAGTTCTCGTTCGGCGCGTCCTTGTGATTGTCGATGTTGTCCAGGAAGAAGATCATCGCCGGGTCCTGAGAGACCGCCGTGAGCAGTTCGCGGAAGCTCGCCTTCGCGAGCCGCCGGAACATGGCGTTCTGCGACGACAGCATCGTGATGTCCTCGACCTTCGCGGCCGTGGTCGCGAAGTGCCCGTGCCAGAAGAGCACCAGCTTCTCGTGGAGCGGTGCCTTCCCGGACGCCATCCGTGCGAGCCACCACCGCGTTGCGTCGGCGGTGTCGCCGAGCTTGCTGAACCGATCGCTCGACGGCTTGAACTTCAGGAGCGAGTCCACTGTGCGGACCTGTCCGCGCTTCAGCGCCGCCGCGACTTCCTTCCGCGGGGCACCGAATCCGGCGCGGCGGAGCAGATGGGCGGCCGAGTCGTACGTCCAGTCGATCATCGAGGGGTCCTCTGGGCCGAGGCGGGAGCGACGCCCGAGGATAGCCGGGGTCGCGTGTTTGTCCCGAGGCCTGGTTTCTTCGCCGGGACGAACTCTCATTCCGGGACGATTCTCCCGCTGTGACCCCAACCCAGCCGACTTCCGCCGACGCCCTCCGCGAAGCATGGCGGCGCAACCTGCGCGGCAGCGCCGACGACGCCGCGCTCGCCGGGCCGCGTCCCGACGCGTGGTGGACGGGCGTGCGCCCCGGGACTGCGCCGCTCCGCGGGCTCCCGCTGCCCGACCTCGCCACCTGCACGCGCGCGTCGATCGCCGCCTACTTCGAGAACGGGTGGACGCTCACGGAGACGCTCTTCTCGGCGCTCCAGGGCGAGGAGGCGTTCTACCGTCCGCCGTGGCACTCGCTCCGCCACCCGATGGTCTTCTACTACGCGCACCCGGCCGTGCTCTTCGTCAACAAGATGCGCATTGCGGGCTTGGTCGCCGGCCCGGTGGACGCCGCGTACGAGCAGTTGTTCGAGACGGGCGTGGACGAGATGTCGTGGGACGACCTGTCGAAGAACGACATGGAGTGGCCGCGCGTCGCCGACGTCACGGAGTACCGCCGCCGCGTGCATCGCCTCGTTCTCGACGTGATCTCGACGCACCCGGGACTCGCTCCGGGGCACGCCGTCATCACGGAGACGAGCCCGCTCTGGGCCGTGCTCATGGGGATGGAGCACGAGCGCATCCATCTCGAGACGTCGTCCGTGCTGATCCGCGAACTGCCTGCGCATCTCGTCGCGCGGCCCGCGGCGTGGCCGCCCGAGTTCCCCGCGACGGACGGCGCCGCGCCGCCCGCGAACCCGTGGATCGCCGTGCCCGCGGGCGACGCCGTGGTCGGCAAGTCGCGTGACGTGCCCACGTACCACTGGGACAACGAGGTCGGCGCGCGACGGATCGCCGTGCCCGCGTTCGACGTCACCGCGCGCCTCGTGTCGAACGCGGAGTTCCGCGAGTTCGTCGTCGCGGGCGGCTACGCCGATCCCCGCTGGTGGCCCGAGGACGGCTGGAAGTGGCGCACGTTCCGGAACGCGAAACACCCGACGTTCTGGGTCCCCGACGGCCCCGCCGGTCTCCATGCGTATCGCCTGCGCCGGATCTTCGACGTCGTTCCGTTCCAGGGCGACCTGCCCGCGATCGTCAACCATCACGAGGCGAGTGCCTACGCGAGATGGAGGACCGCGCTCGACGGCGCGCCCGACGCGTATCGACTCCTTTCGGAGGCCGAGCACCACCGCATCCGCGGCGCGAGCGAGCCGGGCGTGCAGAGCAACACGGCCCTCGCGTTCGGATCCGAGTGCGCGGTGGATGCGATGCCTGCGAACTCGCTCGGGTTCCACGACGTCTTCGGGAACGTGTGGCAGTGGTGCGAGGACCACATCGCGGCGCTGCCAGGGTTCCGCGTCCATCCGCTCTACGACGACTTCACCACCCCGTGCTTCGACGGCGAGCACAACGTGATCCTCGGCGGTTCGTTCGTCAGCCTCGGCGACGAAGCGAGCCCGTACGCCCGGTTCCACTTCCGTCGTCACTTCCATCAGCACGCAGGGTTCCGCCTGGTCCGCCCGGCGCCGGACGCGCCGCGGCCCGAGACGACGTGCATGGACTCGCCGCCGCCTCACGTGGGCAACGGGCCGTGCTGCTCCCGCGACGCGGCCCGCGCGCCGCGGTCCGCGTCGGGCTACGAGTCGCGCGCGATGCTCGACGCGTACCTCATGCTCCACTTCGCGACTGCCGACGAGACGTTCGGCGCCGGCCCGGGGCCGCGCGACGCGGCGTGTTTCCCGCGCCGTTGCGGCGAGCTGACGCGCGCGTGGGCCGACCGGATCGGTGCGGGCGACGGCCGTGCGCTCGACGTCGGCTGCGCGGTCGGCGGCGCGGCCTTCGACCTGGCGCGCCGCTTCCGCGAGGTTGTCGGCATCGACCTTTCGGCGAGCTTCGTGGACGCCGCGAACGCCGTCCGCGCGTCGGGCCGTGCCGAGTTCCTGCGCGTGGACGAGGGTGCGCTCACGACGCCGCTCGCCGCCGAGGTGGACCCGTCCATCGACCGCACGCGGACGACCTTCCGTCGCGGCGACGCCGGTTCGCTCCCGGCCGATCTCGGCGCGTTTGACGCGGTGCTCGTCGCCAACCTGCTCTGCCGGCTCCCGAGCCCGAAGGCCCTTCTCGGCCGCCTCGGTGGACCGCGCGGTCTCGTGCGTCCCGGCGGCGTGCTCGTCATCACCACGCCCTCGACGTGGCGCGAGGAGTTCACCCCGCGCGACGCGTGGCTTGGCGGCTTCGAACGCGGCGGCCGCCGCGTGACGACCCTCGACGGCCTCCACGCGGAGCTCGACGCGGAGTTCGAGTTGCTCGAGGCCGCCGACATGCCATTCGTCCTCCGCGAGCACGCACGCAAGTTCGAGTACGTGGTCGCGCAGTCGAGCGTCTGGCGGCGGCGCGGGTGACGGCGGGGACCCGTTCGTCGATGCGACGGACGGCGGCACGGGTCGTCGCGTGTTGTTTAGCCCTCGCGGGATGCGCAGGGGATCGACGGAGCCGCGGCGTGTCCGTCCCGCCGGAAGCGGTTCGGGACGTCGCCACGGGGACGGTCACGACGTACTTCGCGCCAGGCGAGTACATGCACGACCACTACGGCGTCGGCGAGGACGGGAGTTGGTTCGCAGTCACGACCGACTCGAGACGCGAGCGCATTCTGCCGCGGCAGATGTTGCTGCGTCTGTTCGATCGCTCGGGCAGGGAGCTGGCAGCGGTGACGCAGAGCGCGACCGCCGTCTGCTCGCTGCGCGGGCGCGAGGTCGGCATCTTCGATCTGAACGAGTTCTCGATTGTCAACGTGGACGACCACACGGCCAGGCGGGTCGGCGAGCTCGGCGACTACGCCGTGCGATTTGCGATCAGGATGTTCGGTGACGGCGGGCGAGTCCTGGCCTTCCCGGTCCGCGGGAGTCAGGGAGCGCGCTCCGGGATGCGGGTCGTTGACGCTACGGGAGTCGAGCCGACGCAATCCCTCCCGGCGCCCACGAGCCGGGTGAATGGTGTGTGTCGCGACGAAGCCGGCGGTCACATCATCGTGCAGGGGCGAGAGAATGACGGGGCGGCGCTGTTCGTGCTCGACGGCGAGTCGGGCGCGTTGCAGCGTCGGATACTCCTGCCAGGGCTTCGCGATGAGGCGGGAGTGGCGGCGGCGTTGGGAACCGCCTGGATGGGGGCAGGCGACGAAGTGGTCGGCGTCTCGATCGACGGTTCGAACGAGATGATCCGGATCGGAGTCGGACCCAGCGAACACGTGTACGTGGCGGCGAACGAGGCCGACAGGGTGCTCGTCGCCCTCGCGGTCCGGCGCGCGACGGTCGGTGCAACGCCAATGGAAGGGACGCTCGTGACCTGGACGGTCGGGGACGGTCGCCCTGCGGAGGTTGGCCGCGTGGAGCTCCCGTTCGCAGCGTTTCCGAACTTCATCGACCTCCTTCCGGGCGGAGGCGGCGTGATCATCGGGGGCCAAGGCGGCGACTCCCGGATCGTGCGAGTTCCGAAGTAGACGCGGCGGACCGACCGGAAGACCGCGATGCAGGCAGTAGCGCGGGCTCGCTCCTGGCCGACGTCGGCGGGCGAACTCGCATCCCGAGCGGGGCGTTCGACGTTGGGGCGCCCGGCGCCGCCGTTGATGCGCGCTGCGCGGACTCGGACGCACGAGTTTTGCGCCGCGCACGCCCCGCGGCCCCCGATGCACCTTGACGCGGTATACCTTGAGGAGGGATATTTCCCTTCGTGGCGATCCAGAGCTTCGCGAGTCAGGACGTCGAACGGTTCTTCCGCGATGGACGGACGCCGCGGCGCGCCGGCTGGGCGAACGTCTCGAGGATTGCCGCACGGAAGCTCGACCTGCTCGACTACGCCGCTGCACTGACCGACCTCAACGCGCCGCCGGGGAACCGACTCGAGGCGCTGAAGGGGGATCTGCGCGGCCTCCACTCCATCCGCGTGAACGACCAGTGGCGCATCGTGTTCCGGTGGACGCCCTCGGGTCCGGCCGAGGTCGATGTTCGTGACTACCATTGAGGCACACCATGAAGACGACCCGACGCACCCGCCCCCCCACGACGCCCGGCGAGCTCCTCCGCGAGGAGTTCCACACGCCCATGAACATGACGCACAAGCAGCTCGCGGACCACCTGCGCCGCGACGTCAAGGTCCTGAATCGCATCGTGAACGGGCGGTCGGCAGTGACCGCCGACATGGCGCTGCGGCTCGGCGCCGCCTTCGGGACGACGGCCGACTTCTGGCTGAACGCCCAGAAGGCGTGCGACCTCTACAGCGCCGCGCGGGCCGCTGGTCCACTGCCGGAGTTGCTCGTCCACGCGAACTGATCCGGACGCACGCTACGAGACGGCTCCTATCCCAGTCCCACGCGAGTGGTTCGTGGCGCGGTCACGACCGATTCGCGACGCGAACGCAACGCTCTGCGGCAGATGTCTCTGCGTCTGTTCGATCGCTCGGGTGGGGAGCTGATTCGGTTTCGGTCTGCGCGAGAAGCCGCCGGGCGGCTCCACGCCGACAGGGCGTGCATCCGGGATCCAAGGTGGATGGTGGATTGAGTACGGGCTCGACCGCGCCCGTTGACTGGCCGAGGACTTGAGCGACTCCGGGCCGCCCTACGTCCGCCAGTCGCGCGGGTAGCGGAACTCGTGGCCGATGGTGCGGGTCGAGAGCTTTGCGATGAGCGGCAGGCGGCGCTTGAACTGGTTGCGCACGATCATCGTCTCGATGCGGCGCACGAGGGGCTCAGGGAAGCCGTCGGCGACGACGTCGGCGGGGGCGCGGCGGAGGTCCACGAGGCGGTGGAGGATTGCGTCGGCTTCGTCGTAGGTGAAGCCCATCTCGCCCTCGTCGGTCTGGCCGGCCCAGAGGTCCGCGGTGGGGGGCTTCTCGATGACCTGCTGGGGTACGCCGAGTCGCCGCGCGAGCGCGCGGACCTGGCCCTTGTAGAGGTCGCCGAGCGGGTTCAGGGCCGACGCCATGTCGCCGTGGAGCGTGCCGTAGCCGAGGAGGAGCTCCGTCTTGTTGCTCATGCCGACGACGAGGCCCGCGACGCGCGCGGAGACGTCGTAGAGGACGATCATGCGGAGCCGGGCCATGACGTTGCCGCGGCGGAGCGGCGTGACGTCGGCGCCGCCTGGAGCGGCGAGGTGCGGGAGGAGGCCCGCGGCGGCGTCGCCGATGGCGATCGTCTCCACCGCGAACCCGCCGGCGTCGGCCACGGCTCGGGCGTCGGCGAGCGACTCGGGCGACGACTGCGCGGACGGGATCGCGACGGCGTGGAGGTGCTCCGCGCCGACTGCACGGACGGCCAGCATCGCGGCGACCGCCGAGTCGATGCCGCCGGAGAGCCCGAGCACGAGGTGCCTGAGACCGGTGCGATGCAGTTCGTCCCGCAGGAAGCGGACGAGCACCGCCTCGGCGAGTTCAGTATCCAGGTTGGGTGCGCTCGGCGAGGGCACGCTGCAACTCCCGGAGTATCAGATGGGGGCGCTCGTCGCGCTGGAACGGCATGTGGATGCGCGCCGTGCGGCGGGCGTCGGGATCGACGTCCACGAAGACGAGGTCTTCGTCGAGATCGCGGGCGCGTGCGAGGCGGTTGCCTGCGGGGCCGAACGCCTCGGATGCGCCGGTGAACGTGACGCCCTCCTCGCATCCGACGCGGTTCGCGTGGAGCACGTGGACCCCGAACGACCGCGAGTAGACGTCGCCGAGCAGATCCACGCTCGCGGTGCTCTGGAAGCGGCCGTCGCCGCCCGTCGCGCCGCGGCCGGGGCTCGCGCTCGAAACGAGGAGGAGGTCGATTTGCTGGGCCGCGAGAACGTACGCAGGCCCCAGGTGCCAGAAGTCGCGGCAGATGAGCATCCCGGCGCGTCCGAAGCGCGTGTCGAAGGCGCGGATGCGGTCGCCGGCGGCGAAGTGGCGGCCCTCGTCGAAGAGGCCGTGCGTGGGCAGGTGGACCTTGCGGTGGACGTGGACGATCTCGCCGCGGTCGACGAAGGCGGCCGAGTTGTAGAAGCGGGCGCCGGGCGCCTCTTCGACGAACCCGACGACGATCGCGGCGGCGCGCGAGAGTTGGCGCAGGTCGCGCATGGTCGGACTGTCGAGCTGGATCGCGACGTCGGGCACGGACTCCATCAGCCCGTAGCCGGTGAGCGAGAGCTCCGGGAACACGACGAGTTCGGCGCCGCCAGCGACCGCCTGATTCACGGAGCGCTCGTGCAGCGCCAGGTTGGCGGGGACGTCCGCGAGGCGCGGGAAGATCTGTGCGAGCGCGGCCTTCATTGGCTTCGAGCGTAGGACGCGGCGAGATGGGGACAAATGATTGCCGCGCCCCGGCAGGTCACCGGGCGAGGCGATCCAGCGCTGCATCGAGGAGCGGGTCGGCGGTGCGGAAGACCTCCGCCGGGAACTCGGCGCGGACCTCGGGGTCGGAGCCGCGGCCCTCGAGGAGGGTGCCGTCGAGCGTGAGCGTCTGCCAGCGGGGGACGGTGATCTGGACGTTCGGATACAGGTCGAACGGGGTGGGGTTCGCGCTGGCGCCGCGGGTGTTCGCGCCCATCGAGGTCACGGTGGGGAGCGCGGCCATCATCTGCACGAACGCCTCGTTCGAGCTCACGCAGTGCGGGCCCTGGAGGACGATGACGGGGCGCGTGTCGGCGGCGACCGGCGCAGGTTTCGCGGCACCCACATCGGAACCGCTTCCGGCGCTCGACGGCACGATCCTCGGGCGCAGCACGCGGTCGGTCGGCGGCCCGAACGCGTCGGTTGCGAGGGGCTTCGCGGGGTCGCGGAACCGGAACCGGCCGAAGACGACGTCCTTCGACGTGAAGCGTCCCGCGATCTGCGCCGCCCATGCCTCGTCGCCGCCGCCGTTGGCACGGACGTCGATCACGAGCGCCTTCGTGTCGGCGAGTGCATCGAGCGCGGCGTCGAGTTGCTCTGGCTTCAGGTCCGACTCTCGCACCCACGTGCCGATCAGCACGTAGCCGATGGCGTCTTTGCCCGAACCGATCCGCCCCGCGAGCAGGTTCCGGCCCGTCGCGACGGTCTCCGTGAGGTGCTTGCGGATCGCTTCGATGTTCCAGTTGCGCGGCACGTTCGACGGGGCCGCGGTGCCGAGCGGACCCTTCGGCGTGAGCATGTTGACGTGGACGTCGTTCAACTCGGCGAGCAGGGCGCGGCAGGCGAAGAAGAACGCATTGCCCTCGGCGGCGATGCACTTGTCCCGGTGCCGCGCGATCCACTCGGCCGCCTGCGGGCGCCCCGCGACGCCGAAGAACGGATACGTGCGCCGGGCGTGCTGCGTGAACCGATCGAAGATCGCCGCGCGGCCCTCGGCCGAGGTCTCGTCCGACAGTTGCGCGCTGAATCGCACGTCGTCGAACCACACGGTTCCGCTCATCGAGAGGAAGAGCCCGACGCGCGCCTTCACGGCACCGTCGGGGACGAAACACGCGATCTCAAGCGGCGTCCAGTCGCAGTCCCGCGGAAGCACCGCCGACGTGACGAACTTCAGCCGCTTCCCCTCCGCATCGACGAACTCGAGCGTTGCGTTCGCGTTCCGGAATTGTCCCTGCGACGCAACGACATCCTTCGAGCGGGCCACTGCCTTCAACGCGACCCAGTCGCGCGGACGGACGGCGATCTCCTGCTGCGCCATGCGCCACGACGACGTCGCGGCGTCGCCCGAGAGGCGAAGGCTGGCCTTGCCCGCCGACGCGACGGTCCGGTCCACCGCCACCTGCGACGCAAGCCCCGACCGGGTTCCATTCGACGCGCCCTCGGCGAGCGTCCAGCCGACTGGCGCGCTGCCCGGGACGTCGGCGTCCTCGAACGACGCGTTGACGACGGGCGCCCCGTCGGCGGCAACGGCCGACGCGTTGAGACCATCCCCAAGCACGAGGGAGAACGCCGCGAGCGCAACGAGCCGTGCGAGGCGTTTCATCTCGACCTCAGGAAGTAGACGAGCATCGGCACCGTCATCGACGCGACGAGGATGATCCCCACGATGAACATTCGCATCTGGCGACTCGACCACAGCGCCGGACGGTTCGCGTGGATGCCGTCGAGGTCGCGCTCGTAGTCGTCGTGCGAGTACGCATCGGGGATGTCGAGCGACTGGTAGTCGATCTCGTCGCCGCTCTGCCAGCCCGTCTGTGCATCGCTTCCACACTCGGGGCATGCCTTCCGCCCTGCGGGGAAGGACTCGCCGCAATGCGGACACTCGACGGGCGGCGGCGGGCGCTTCTTCGCCACGGAGGGCTACTCCGAGGCGTCTTCCGCGGACGACTCGTCGTCGGCGGCATCATCCGACACGTCGTCGGACACGTCGTCGTCCGCAGGCGCGTCGTCTGCGGACGGTTCGGAACCGGCGTCGTCGCTCACCGCCTCGGTGGGTGCGGCGTCGGGCGGAACCACCGGAGTGACTTCCTCCGACTCGACGAGGCCGATCGAGACCACGCGGTCGTCGTCCTCGACGTTCATCAGTCGCACGCCCTGCGTGTTGCGGCCGATCACGCGGACGTCGGCGATGCGCGAGCGCACCACCATGCCCTTCTCCGTGATCATGATGAACTCGTCGCTTTCGGCGACGCACTTGGCGCCGACGACGCGGCCGTTGCGCTCCGTCACCTCGATGTCTTTGACACCCTGGCCGCCGCGATTCTTGAGCGGGTACTTCTCGATCGCGGTGCGCTTGCCGAAGCCCTTCTCGCACACGGTGAGGAGTTGTTTGCCCGGCTCCACGATGACGAGCGAGACCAGCTTGTCGTCGGTGATGAGTCGGATACCGCGCACGCCGAACGACGCGCGGCCCGTGGCCCGCACCGCGAGTTCCTTGAAGTGGATCGACTTGCCGTTCGCGGTCGTGAGCACGACTTCCTGGCCGGGCATGAGCGCCGCCGCGCCGATGAGCGAATCGCCGGCGTCGATCCCGACTCCGATGATGCCGCCCTGCCGCGGCCGCGAGAACCCGCTGAGCGGTGTCTTCCGGACCGTGCCGTGCGACGTCGCGGTGATCAGGTAGCCCGCGTCGAAGTTCCGCACCGGCACGCACGCCGCGATGCGGTCGCCCTGCGCGATCTGGAGCATGTTGACGAGGGCCCGGCCGCGACTCGTGCGACTCGCCTCCGGGATGTCGAAGACGCGCAGCCAGTGCATTTGGCCCGTCTGCGTCAGGACCAGCAGGTACTGGTGATTCGTGGTCACGATGAGGCGCTCGACGAAGTCGCCTTCCTTCATGTCGGCGCCGGTCACGCCCTTGCCGCCGCGGCCCTGGAGCCGGTACTCGGTGAGCGCGAGCCGCTTGACGTAGCCCTCGTGCGAGATCGTCACTGCGACCTGGTCGTCGGCGATCAGGTCCTCCATGCGGACCTCGCTCGCGTCGGCCACGATCTGCGTCCTGCGCCCGTCGGGGAACTTCGCGATCAGGTCGAGCATGTCCTGGCGGATGAGCGCGATGACCTTCGCCCGGTCCGCCAGGATCGCGCGGTACTCCGCGATCAGTTGCTGCAACTCCGCCCACTCGGCGAGCAGTTTGTCGCGCTCGAGGCCGGTGAGCCGTGCGAGCCGCATGTCGAGGATGGCCTCGGCCTGCGTCAGACTGAATCGCACGTGACGCCCCTGGTGCATCGCGGCAACGCCCGTCGGGCTGATGCCCGAGATCAGGCACTCCTTCGCCTCCGGCACCGTCTTCGACGAGCGGATCGTTGTGATGATCCAGTCGATCACGTCGAGCGCGAGCAGCAGGCCCTCGACGATGTGCGCGCGGTCTTCGGCCTTCTGCAGGCGGAACCGAGTGCGACGGCGGATGACGATGATCCGGTGGTCGCGGAAGAGCTCGAGGAACTGCTTCAGGCGCAGCGTCTCGGGGCGCCCGTCCACGAGCGCGATGGCGATGATGCCGAAGGTCTCCTGGAGCCGCGTGTGCTTGTAGAGCTGGTTCAGCGCGACCTGGTCGTTCTCGCCGCGCTTCAGCTCCACGACCAGTCGCGTGCCGTCGGCCATCGACGACTCGTCGCGCACGTCGGCGATCGAGGTCATCTTCTTGTCGTTCACCAGCGCCACGATCTGCTCGCAGACCGTGTTCACCGAAACGCCGTGCGGCAGTTCCTTGAAGATCAGGTGGAACTTGTCGCCCTTGCCTTCCTCCGTCTCGCACTTCGCGCGGAGCGTGAGGTGGCCGCGCCCCGTCTCGTAGGCGTCGAGAATGCCCGAGCGGCCGCAAATCGTGGCGCCCGTGGGGAAGTCGGGGCCGGGGATGTGCTGCATCAGGCCGGCGAGGTCGATCTCGGGGTTGTCGAGAAGCGCGATCACGCCGCTGCAGACCTCGCGCACGTTGTGCGGCGCGATCGACGACGCCATGCCCACGGCGATGCCCTGCGCGCCGTTGACGAGCAGGTTCGGGAAACGCGCCGGGAGCACCGTGGGCTCGGTCCGGCTCTCGTCGTAGTTCGGGACGAAATCGACCGTGTCCTCTTCGATGTCCGCGAGCATCTCCATCGCGGCTTCGCCGAGGCGCGCTTCGGTGTAGCGCATGGCGGCCGGCGGGTCGTCGAGCGTGCCGAAGTTGCCCTGCGGCTCGATCAACTGCTGGCGCATGACGAAATCCTGCGCCATGCGGACGAGCGTCGGGTAGACGACGGCCTCGCCGTGCGGGTGGTAGTTGCCCGACGTGTCGCCCGCGATCTTCGCGCACTTCCTGAACTTCGACCGCGGCGAGAGGTTCAGGTCGTTCATCGCGACCAGGATGCGGCGCTGCGACGGCTTGAGCCCGTCGCGCACGTCCGGCAGGGCGCGCGAGACGATCACGCTCATCGCATAGCGGAGGTAGCTCTCGCGCATCTCGTCTTCGATGAGGAGATCGCGAACTCCGTGGTGCGGATCGGTGGGCGTGGGATCGGTCATGCGGGTGGCGGGCTCCGACGGGGCGTCGTCGCGTAAGTGCCTTGAAGACAAGGGCTTCCGCGCGGTCCTCCCGAGGGCGGAAGTCTACACGGAATTCGCTGCGGGGCCCCGCGTTTTGGGACCGGATCTCAGCGTGCTCCGGGGGTGTCCTCCGACCGTCCTGCGGCGTGCTCCCGGGCGTGGCTCCGGACGCTCGCCGACGCGTCTTCGCGGGCCGCAAGCGCCGACCAAGCGGCCCGCGCGCCGAGGGGTCTTCCGCACTCTTCGAGGAGCAGTGCGTAGTCGCGAAGACACTCCGCGGAGTGGGGCCCCGAGACGGCTTCGCCGAGCCACCGCAGCGCTTCCTCCCGGCGCCCGGCGAGACGTGCGGCCTCGGCGGCGCGGGCCAGATGGGCGGAGCGCTCCGCCGGGTCGGCGGCGCGGAGCGCGGCCGCGAGGTCGTCGAGCTTGCGGCGACTGTGGGACTCGCGCAGGTCGAAGGGGATGCGCGCGACGGCGAGGCCGCCCGTGACGAGCACGGCCGCGAGCAGGGTTCCGCGGAGGAGCAGGATGTTCCGCCGGTACGTGCGTCGGACGCTCTCGTCCGTCAGGTACCGCCGCACGAAGTCCACGCGTTCCGCGATCGAGAAGTGCCGCCACCCGGTGACCTCGCGGATGCCGTCGCTCTCGGCCGCGATGCGCTCGAGCGCCAGGGCGAACGGGTGCGCCTCCGGCGGGGGCGGCGTGCCGTCGGCGCCGCGCAACGCCGACAGCGTCTCGATGCCGTAGACATCCGCCTCTTGCTCGAATCGCCGCGACACCCATCCGAAGACGAGTCCGAGCCAGAGTACGAGCACCAGGGCCGCACGGAACTCCACCGGAAGCGGTTCGACGAGCGCCTCCAGCGGCCCGAGCACGACGCCGGGGAGAAACGCAGCGAGAGCGAGTACCGCCGTGTACCCGAGGAACAGCACCAAGTGTCCGCGCTTCGCGTGTCCGGCCTCGTGGGCGAACACCGCCTCGATCTCGTCCGGGGAGAGCGTGTCGAGGAGGGCGTCGGTGAGGAACACGTAGCGGAACCGGGGGGCGATCCCGACCACCGCGGCGTTCATCTGACTGCCGCCGGTCGGCCAGACGAGCAGACCGCGCGCGCGGAACCCGACGCGCGCGGCGTAGGCCTCCAACCGGTCGCGGATCGGACCCGGCGGCAGCGGACGGCACCGCCACATGCGTCGCAGCACCGACGGAACGACCAACATCACCGAGACCACGATGGCGAGCGTGACGAACGTGCGGAGCGAGGGGATGTCGCCCACCGCGTTCCAGGCGCGGCCCCACCACGTCGTGCGGTCCACGCGCGCGGCGACGTCGGCGAACACGCCGAACAGGAGGACGGGCGCGAGCGGGAAGAGCGCGAGCTTCGCGTCGAGCACGAGCGATCGCGGCAGCGACGGCAGGGCCGCGTGAGCGAGCACCGCGGTGGCGTGGAGTGACGCGCGGACGATCCCCGACAGCAGGAAGAACGGCGAGATCGCGAGGAGCCACGGCAGCACCGGCCACCCGGCGACGCCGAGCGCGTCGGGTAGGCGGGAGATCCCGTGCTGCTGAACGAGCAACCAGAAGCACGCGAGCGCGGCGACGCGGCCCACGTTCCCCATGAGCGAGATCCACGCGAGCCGGTCCTTCGCCTCGGGCAGGCCTGCGACGATCCCGCGAAGGAACCAGCCCGTGATCGCCGCGCCGCCGCCGAACGCGGCCAGCGCGACGAGCGCGCCCCCGGGATCGAACGGGGCACGGGTCGGCTGTTGCGAGAACAGGAGCGCGAGGAAGAACTGGAGGAACGCGATCACAGGTGCGCCAAGGATCGCCGAATTCCCCTCGCCTGCGTAGTCGTCCGAAGGCGGAGCCGGGGCGACGACCCCTCTGCAGGCGGCTCGCCGACGGTCCGCCGACGGTCCGCCGCAGACCGCGGCGTGGGTGTGGGCTCGCCACCTGGTCCAGCGCCGCTGTGCGAAATCGCTCGAATCGAGGCGCGTGCCGGGGGCGCCGGGTGTTAGGCTTCGCGCGTCCGAGCCTCCTGCCAGGGGATTGCGGCCCCGAATGCGACTGATCGCGGCAGGAACGGACGCCGGGAACCCCATTGCCCAAGCTCATCCTCGACCTCCCCGATGGACGTCGCACCGAGACTCCGCTCCGCGCCGGCCCGACCTGGGTCGGCCGCAGTCGCGAGAATGAGATTCCGATCACCGACGTTCGCGCGAGCCGCCGCCACTGCTGCGTCGAGCCGCGCGACGGCGGATGGTGGGTTCGCGACGACGGGAGCCGGAACGGCACGCTTCTCAACGGGAAGCTCGTCGAGCGCTCGAAGCTCGCCGCCGGCGACCTGATCGAGATCGGGGCGACGCGGATCTGGTTCGACCGCGTGGACGCCGGCCCCGACCCGACGAAGACCATGGTCTCGCCGCCGACCGAGCGCGAGGAGCGCGGGCAGCAGGATCTGCTGCGGCTCCAACGGATCGCGCGCGCCCTGAACGGAGAGCTGAATCCCTCGAAGCTCCTCGAGCTGATCCTCGACCACGCGATCGACATCGTCCGCGCGGAGCGCGGTTTCGTGCTGCTGCGCGGCGAGGCGGGCGCGGGCGCGGGCGTCGGCAAGGTGGACTTCGCCGCGTCACGCAACTTCGCGGGCGAGAGCGTGCCGGGGTCCGAACTCGACATCAGCCGCTCCCTCGCCACGCAGGTGCTGACGTCGGGCGAGCCGGTGATGGCGGTGAACGCGATCGAGGACGAGCGATTCCGCGACGTCGAGTCGATCTCGATTCTCGGCCTGCGCTCCGTGCTCGCGATTCCGTTGCGCGAGCGCGACGAGGTCGTCGGCGCCATCTACCTCGACAACCGCCTGCAGCGCCGCGCGTTCGGGCCCGACGACCTGCGGATGCTGGAGGCGCTCGCCGATCATGCCGCGGTCGCGCTTCGCAACGCGCGGCTGTTCGAACGACTTGCCCGCCAGCGCGAGGAGATCGAGGCGTCGCGCCGCCGCGTCGAGGACCTGAACGGGCGGCTCGAGCAGATCGTGCGCGGTCAGACCGTGGAGTTGGAGCACCTCCGCGACGCGGTGCGCGCGCGGGAGGTCCTCGGCACCAAGTACGACTACAAGGAGATCGTCGGACGCAGTCCCGCCGTCCTCCAGACACTGCGTCTCCTGGACCGCGTCGTGGACTCCGAGGTTCCCGTCCACATCTACGGAGAGAGCGGCACGGGCAAGGAACTGATCGCGCGCGCGGTCCACATGTACGGCCCGCGGGCGAAGCAGCCGTTCGTCTCGGAGAACTGCGCCGCCCTCACGGAGACCCTGCTGGAGAGCGAACTCTTCGGGTACGTGAAGGGTGCATTCACAGGCGCCGACAAGGCTCGCAAGGGCCTGTTCGAGATGGCGCACAAGGGCACGCTCTTCCTGGACGAAGTCGGCGACATGAGCCAGGGGATGCAGCGCAAACTGCTCCGCGTGCTCCAGGAGGGCGAGGTCCGGCCGGTCGGCGGCGTGGAGCCTGTGAAGGTGGACGTGCGCATCGTCAGCGCGAGCAACCGCGACCTGCAGGCGATGATCGAGACCGGGGAGTTTCGCGAGGACCTCTTCTATCGCCTCCGCGTGCTTCACATCCGCCTGCCCTCGCTCCGCGAACGGAAGGAGGACATCCCGCTCCTCGTCTCGGTGTTCATCGACCGCGAGGCGAAGCGCCAGGGTGGCCGCCCGAAGCCGATGGCTCCCGGCGTGATGGACCTGCTGCTCGCCTACGACTGGCCCGGGAACATCCGGGAACTCGAGAACGAGTGCCTTCGGATGCTCGCCCTCTCGGGCGAGGTGATCGAAGCGGACGTCCTCTCGGAGCAGATCCGAGGCTGGATTCCGCAGGCGTTCGCGCCCGGCGTCCCCGGCGAGGTGCGCGACCTGAACGTGCTCGTCGAGCAGGTGGAGGTCGCCGAGATCAAGAAGGCGCTCTCGCTCCACGAGAACAACAAGACCCGCGCCGCCGACGCGCTCCACATCTCCCGTTTCGCGCTCCAGCGCAAGCTCGAGAAACACGGCATCGCGGCGGACGATTGATGCGCCGAGTACTGAGGCGGGACAATTTTTTGTCCCGCGCAATTCGTTCAGACTTCGCCCCGCCGCGGCGCCGTCCGGTCGCTCGATTTGGAGCCCTCACGGTCGTCTCGCTCGCAGTCGCCGCGCTCGCAGCGTCGTGGCTCACGATCCGCGCCGCCCCTCCCGCGTCCGCCGACGACGCGTCCGATGCTGCCGCCGCCGATGCTGCTGCCGCCGCGCTCGCCGCAGCCACGAAGGACTACGAGCGCAAGCTCGGCACGACGCTTCGTGTGGCGTCCCGCGGGCACTTTGTCGTCCGGGGCGACATGGACCAGCCGGACATGGAGAACCTCGCCGAGACGGCGCGCGCCGCGTTCGACGACTACGTCGCCACCATGGGCTGCGACCCGGACGACGTCATCAAGCCGGCGAAGAAGGGCGACACGCCGTGGGTCGAGGTCTTCCAGTTCAAGTCCGAGAAGGGCTACACGGACTTCCTCGACAAGGTGTTCAGCCGCATCCGCGACGAGACCGTGGACGACCGCCGGCTCGCACTCATGCGGCGCCAGCGGGGGATGTTCGTCCTCACGCCCCGGCCGATCGTGGCCCAGTACCAGGGGCCGAGCGAGATCTCGACCGTGCGCTCGCAGGTCGTCCACAAGACCAGTCACGTGCTGCTCCTGCTGCACCGGAAGGCCGGGGCGTGGATGCCCTGGTGGCTGCTCGAAGGGCTGGCCGTGCGTCAGGAGTTGTCCGTCCTGAAGGAGAGTCGTACGTACTGCCTCGAGGTGGACCGCCCCGGCGACTACTTCAAGCCGGGCACGCCCGAGGCAGACGAAGCGGCGAAGGCGCGCCTGGAACTCTCCTGGCGCAAGCGTGCGAAGGCGATGGTGGACGGGTCCTCGCACCGCGACCTGCCCGTGCTCGCGAAGCTCACGCTGAACGAACTCGTCCTCGACGACGTGATCCAGTCGTGGTCGATCGTGGACTGGATGCTCCGCGACGGCAAGCTGCCGGCGTTCGTCACCGCATACAAGAAGGAGCGGGAGTTCGCCGCCGCGTGCGAGACGGCTCTGGGCGGCCCGCCGTCCGCGGTGGAGGCGAAGTGGCGAGCCTCGGTGGCCGGCGGGAAGTAGGCGCCTCCGACTCCGCGAATGCGCGGTAGCATCGACACCGTGCGTCTCACTCCGTCCCGCCGCGCATCGATCGCAGTCGCAGCTCTCTGCGTGCTCGCCGGGCACGCCGGCCGGGGCGCCGTCGCCCACGCCGACGGCGCGGACGCTTCCGATCCGGCCAACGGAGTGTTCTTCCGCGAGCCTGACAAGGCCACGCGTGATCGCATCGACGATCTGATCTCGCAGGCGACGACCGACTCAGTGACCGCGCGCCGCCGAGCGCGGGGCGAACTGGAGTCGCTCGGCTACTGGTCCGTCGAGCCGCTCGCCGGCGTGATCCAGGCGACGAAGGACCGCGACGCGCCGACCCGGTGCGCGTCGATCCTGACGATCGACGCGATCGGCGAGTCCACCGGCGATCGCCGGGCGATCGACGCGCTTCGCGACGTCGTCGTCCGCGAGGACTCGAGCCCGTACCTCGCGGCGTTCGCTGCGCTCGCCCTCGGCCGCTGGCGCGACGTGGCCGCTCCCGCGTCTTTCCGCAAGGCGCTCGCCGCGCCGCGGGTGCTCGAGATGCTGCACGCAGCAGTCCCGTTCGCCCTCGCGCGCCTGCGAACGCAGGACGCGGCCGACGTCCTCCGCGGCCAGATTTCGGATGCAGGCGCGACGGAGCCCGTCCAGTCGGCGCGGTTGCTCGCCCTCGGGTTCTTCCCGGACGCGGCGCTGGCGCCCGGTGGCGCCGCCCCGGGCCCGGATCTTGCCGCGGGCCTCGCGAGTCGCCGCCGCGGAGAGCAGCAGGGTGCGCTTCTCGGCTTCATGGTGGCGACGGCCCGCGCACGCACCGGGAAGGACTTCTTCGAACGGGTGCTGGCTGCCGATCCCGTGCCCGAGGTGACGGCACTCGCGCTGCTGGGGCTCGCCGCGTTCGACGACGCGGGCGTCACCGATCGACTCGCCCGCGCGGCTGCGGGCGGGGGGCCCGACGCCATTCGTGAGTTCGCGTGCGACCTGCTCGTGCCCCGCGGGGACCCGGCCGCGCTGGAGACTCTGCTTCACGTCTCGCGCACCGCGCCGTCGCGACGGCTGGTCGCGTCGTCGGTGCTCGCGCTCGGGAACATCGACTCTCCCGAAGCGCGCGACGCGGTGATCGAGCGCTTGCAGCACAAAGCGCCGCTCGTTCGCGCGGCGGCGGCCGTGGCCGCGGCGGGTTGGGTCGGGCTCGTGCCCGCAGCGTCGGCCCGCGACCGGGCGGTCGCGCAGATCGACGCCCGTCTCGGCCATGGCGAGGCCGACGCGAAGGTGCGCGACGTCTTCCAACTCGCCCGCGCGGTGCTTCTCGGCGAGCGCCACGACGTGAAATGGCCTGAGACCGGCCCCGACCCGCTGTTCGCGTCCGTGCGCCAGACGCAGCGTCAGCGCATGCTCCGCGCCGTCAACCGGCACGTGGAGCGCTCGCTCGACCTCGCGAAGATCTCGAACCCGCAGACCGACGCCGAGCTGAACCCCGACGACGTGCCGGCGATGACGATGGACCTCGACACGCGCGGCGGTCTCGACAGCGTCCCCGGCAACGGCGACCTGCCCGTTCCGCAGGGCGGCGGCTCGTTGCCGACCTTGCCGCTCGGCAGCGTCGGCAGCTCTCGGACGTCCGCCTGGCCGGAGCTGCGCGACCTGAAGACCGAGCTGACGCGCCGCCCGTACTTCACGGCCGCCGACCTCCCACTTCCGCCCGCCGCGCCTACGCCGTCGCCGTCGCCGTCGCAGAAGTGATCGCGCCCAGCGGGACTCTTCGCGAAGCGATGCCGTCGATCAGCGCGGCGCCTGCGCCGCGCGCAGGACATCCTGGGCTGGAACGTAGGTCGGGTCCCGCGCGACCGCGACTTCGGCAGCAGTGAGCGCGTCGTCGATGCGGCCCTGAGCGAGCCGGATCCGCGCCACGTGGGTCGGGGATCGTGGGTCGCGCCGGTCAAGCACCGACGAGAGGATGAACCACGACGCGGCCTCGTTCGGAGCGCCGCGGCGCTCAGCGAGAGATCCGAGGTTGAAGGCCGCCGCTTCTGCGCCGGGGTCTTCTTCGATCGCCTTCAGAAGCCACGACTCCGCTTCGTCGAAGCGCGAATCGGCGACGAGCGTCTGCGCCAGCGCGACCGCGGCGGCGGTTGCCGTCGGATCGCTCTTCAGCACCGAACGGTAGGCGTCGCGTGCGACGTCGCGGTTGCCCTGCTTCTCCGAGATCGCGGCGAGCAGGAAGAGCGCGTCCACGAACCCCGGTCGTTCGACCTGCGCCTGACGCGCGAGCGCGGCGCCCCGTTCGAGGTCGCCGGACCGAGTGGCGGCCACCGCTTCGCGCATGGTGGCGACGGCGGTTTCCTCCTTCGTCGTCGCACAGCCGCCGGTCAGCGCTGCGATTCCCGCCGCGAGCAACACCGACGGACCGGTCGCCATGCGTCGCAGGTGACGGTCGGATCGGCGGGGAGCCTCGGCGGCGGTGTGCATCGCGACGTCGAGCCTACCCGGGCGCGGGCGCGCTCGCTCCGTTCTGTCCGCCGCGGAGCCGGGTGGGAGCAGAATCGAACGGCGGGAGCTGAGTTGCCTCAGCTCCCGCCGTGGAGAACCGTTGGAGAATGCCAGGGACTACTGGCCGAGACCCTTCTCAGCGCGCATCTGCTTCTCGATCTCGCTGTGGGTGTCGTCCTGCATGACGTCGAACAGCGGGTGGTGGTACCCGAAGACGTTCGCCACGAGGCCGACCGGGAACGCGCCCGCCAGGAAGTCAACCGCTTCGATCGGGCTGACGGCAGCTTCCGCGCCGACGGCGAAGACGTGCACCATGGCGCCGACCTCGGACCAGTCACCGTGGACGGCCTTGTTCAGCCCGTCTTCCTGGATGTCCCAGCCCGTGTACTTGTACTCGTGGGCGAAGAGAGTCTGCGTGCCCCAGGTCGGGTGACGCTCGATCTCGACCCAGTAGAAGGGACCGACGCCGCGGTCCTCTTCGCTGGTTTCCCAGACGCCCCACGAACGACCGCGCTGGCCCCAGCTCGTGCCGTCCCACCAGTTGATGCCCACCTGGGCGAACTCGGTGACGTGAGCGTTCACGCCGAACCCGCGTCCGACGCTGATGTTCCAGTTCACGACGTCCATGAGGTCGAACCAGCGGTCCTTACCCCAGACGTACAACCAGTTCACCGTGCCGGGGTGCTGTTGCTCGAACTGACGATCGACCTCCTCCTTCACGGCGGAGCTCTTGAGGGGGTACTGCTCGCCGGTGGCGAGATCGCGGTGTGGGTCGTTGTTGCCCAGCGGGTTCGGGCTGCGGGCGGGACCCGCCACACACCCGGCCAAAGACGCTGCAGCGACCGAACCGATGAGGAGATGGACGCGCTTCATGCCCTTCGTGCTCCCTTCCGAGAGGTCCCGCCGGCACTCGCCGCGCCAGGACCGGAATGCCCAGAGCGCGTGACTGTACCGATGGGCACGGGCTCCGCCAACGCCTTTTTCGCGATCCGCGAGAAACCCGAGGTCGGCGGCTCCAGCCGCCTCGGATCCGCGGACGATGAACTCGTGCATCGGCGGTGCCTCGAATCGGCTGGCGAGCGCGTGCAGCGGACCGAGACGGCGGAACCAGGCGAGGCGCACGTCGATCGACCGGACGCGGGCCGATTTCCGACCGACGGAAAACCACCAACGGATGACCGACCGACACGCACGAGCGAGCCCCGGGGGGCCGAGAGGAACGTGACTTCGATGGACACAGGACGAACGGGCGGTGCGGACGCGACCGGCAGTGCGCCGGGGGGGCGCCTCGGCGCCGGCGTGAGAATTCACCCGACCGCGATCGTTGACGACGGCGCGCAGATCGGCGACGCGAGCCAGGTCTGGCACTGGTCGCACGTCATGCCCGGTGCGCGCATCGGAAAGCGCTGCAACCTCGGGCAGAACGTGTTCGTCGCCAACGGCACGTCGATGGGGGACAACGTCAAGGTCCAGAACAACGTCTCGATCTACGAAGGCGTTCACCTCGGCGACGACGTGTTCTGCGGGCCGTCGATGGTGTTCACGAACGTGGTGAACCCGCGGAGCCACGTCTCCCGGAAGCACGAGTACCGGCAGACGCGCGTGGGCCGCGGCGCGAGCTTCGGCGCCAACTCGACCGTGGTCTGCGGCCACGACGTGGGCCGATTCGCGTTCGTCGCGGCCGGGAGCGTGGTGACGAAGGAGATCCCCGACTACGCGATGGTGATGGGCGTTCCCGGCCGGGTGGTCGGGTACGTCTGCGCGTGCGGCGTGCGTCTCGCTGTGAAGCCGGGGGACACGCCGCGGTCCGCGACGTGCCCAGAGTGCGCGGTCCGCTACCACTGGGACGGCTCCCGTCTCGTCGAGGCGGTCTAGGTGAGAGTCACCGCGTGAGTGCCGCCGAGGCTGCCCTGCTCGCGCCGTTCGCGACGGCCTTCGCGTTCCTGTTCGGCCTGAACGTCGGCAGCTTCCTGAACGTCGTCGCCCACCGGCTGCCGCTCGGCCTCTCGGTGGTGCGCCCGCGTTCCCGCTGTCCCGGGTGTCTCACTCCGATCGCCGCGCGCGACAACATCCCCGTGATCTCCTGGGCGCTTCTCCGCGGACGCTGCCGCGGGTGCAAGGGCCGCATCTCCGCGCGCTACGCGGCCGTGGAACTTCTCTGCGGCGCACTCGCTGCGTGGATCGCGTACGCGGTGGTCGCGGGTCCCGGACGGCTGGCGGACGGCGTGGCGTGGGCCCACGCCGGCGTGGTCTTCGTTGCGATGGCCGCGATGCTGGCCGCGTCGCTCATCGATCTCGATCACCGCATCCTGCCCGACCAGCTCACGATCCCGGGCATGTGGTGCGGACCCGCGGTTGCGGCATTCGTTCCGGAGTTGGTGCTGCGCCGAGAGGCGCGCGGCGGCGCGCTGGAACTGCTGACGTGGCTTCCTCAGTCGTGGCCGGTTCCGCTGCACGCGGCCGTGCTGTCGGCGATCGGCGTGGCGGTCGGGGGCGGCGTGATCTGGGGGCTCGGCGCAGTCGGTTCTCGCGTCCTCGGCAAGGAAGCGATGGGTTTCGGCGACGTGAAGTTCCTCGCGGCGATCGGAGGGTTCGCGGGGCCGATGGGCGCGGTGGTGGCACTACTGCTTGCGGCCCTGCTCGGGTCGGTCGTCGGCATCGCGCGCACGATCATGACCGGCGATCGGTACATGCCCTTCGGCCCGTTCCTCGCGGTCGGCGGGCTCGTCGCGATGCTCCACGGGGCTGACCTGGTCGCGAGTTACGTCCGCACGGTCATGGGCGGCTGAACGGCGCCCGCTGGGGCGTCGCACCCGCGCCGGACCGCGCGACGGGGGCCTGTCCCCCCTCCACGCTATGTTGGGCGCCAAGATTCGGCCGCCCCAAGGAATCGCGGTTTTCCGCTTGACGCGGGACGGCGACTCTCTATTCTTGCTTTGCGCTCATCCAGCGCGGCCCGGGGTGCGGCCGCGGGATCTCGGGCGCTCGGTTCCGCAGCGAGTCGCAGAGAAGACGGCCGGCGGAGCGCGACGAAGCGAGTGGCAGTGACGAACACCGCGGGGCCAGCGAGCCCGGTCCCGCAGTCGGGAGGTCGGCGATGCGTTTGCAGAACGGTTTGAGCGGTATCGTGCGTCGTGGTCTGTTCGGTCTGGTCGTGTCGGCGCTCGTCGCCGGTTCCCTCGCGGGCTGCGCGAGCGACTGGCAGGAGCGCTACGAGCAGTCGCAGCGCGAGGGCCTCGACATCGCCGCGCAGATGGAAGCGACGCGCACGCAGCAGGCGCAGGACGCCGCGAAGGCCGAGAGCGCTGCGGCTCAGGTCAAGGCGATCGAGCGTGAGAACGCGAAGCTCCTCGCCGAGCGCAACGACGCGGCGAAGATCGCTCGCGAGTGGCAGGCGAAGGTGGACGCCATGCAGCAGGTGAAGCCGGCGGCGGTCGCTGCGGCTCCGACAGGCGATGGGCAGGACAACCTCAACCGCAAGGCGGATGAGTTCCGCCGCCTGATGGGCAAGGAGAACGTCGCCGTCACGGCCGACGGCAACATCGAGCTGACGCTCTCGAGCGACGTCACCTTCGGCGCGGGCAGCGAGGTCCTGTCCGACAAGGGCAAGTCTGCGCTCAAGTCGCTTGCCGGCAAGCTGAACGGCGAGTTCGCCACGTGCCAGATCCGCGTCCAGGGCCACACCGACAGCGACCCGCTGGTCCGCACGAAGGCGAAGTTCCAGGACAACCTGGGCCTGAGCACTGCGCGCGCCAACTCGGTCACGCGGTACATGGCCGACGAGATGAAGATCGACTCGAAGCGCCTCGTCAGCGCCGGCGCCGGCGACAAGCAGCCGATCGCTGACAACAAGACCGCCGCCGGCAAGTCGAAGAACCGCCGCGTCGAGATCGTCGTCGTCACGGGCGCCCAGGCCAAGTAGCAGAGTCCCGTCTCCAGGCTCCGGAGGGTGTGGCCCGCCGGGTCAAGGCATCCAACCAGGGAGAACGACAGGTCCGACAGGGGGTGGAGAGAAATCTCCACATCGCAGCATGTGTCTGCGAGCTGCCGAACGGACGGCGGTGTTTGATCAAGACCCCGACTGACCACTCCTCCGGGTCCTGGAGACGAGAAGAACGTTGCACCCACCAGCCCCGGGCGCCGCAAGGCTCCCGGGGCTGGCTGATTCACGGACCCCGTCAGCGCGCTCGGGCGTGCGGCGCTGGCGCTGGGCGGCGGACGGCGGGGCGCCCGGCACCTGGCACAGCCGGGTGGAGAGGCTCCGCGGACGGCTGGTCACGCGACGCGCTTCCGCGCCGAGCGCGGCCGGGCCGGACCGAGGAGGCCGCGACCCGGCGCTCGTCGCGGCACCCGGCGCGACACGCCGCGGGTTGACCTGCTGCACCCTCTGACCTCGCGCCGTGCGCGGTGTCCGAGTCGGCATCCTGGGCTCGGCGCGGGGTGAGGACCGTGACGCAGGTCGCGCTCCGTGTGACGTTGCGCACCGGTGCGGAAAATCTCGGTCTCGGGGTCAACCGGGGGTCCGTACCATCGGACGTACCCCGGGGACGAGCCCCGGGTCCCACATCCGAGGAGGGTCCATGACGACGCAGGCCACGCGCATCCATACGGTTGCCCTGGTGGGGCACGGAGACTCCGGGAAGACGACGTTCCTCGAGCACGCTCTCCACAAGACGGGGGCGATCGCTCGGGCGGGGAGTGTGGCCGAGAAGTCCACGGTCAGCGACTACGACGCAGAGGAACGTGACGCCGGGCACTCGATCGACGTCTCGTCGGCCCACCTGAAGTGGCACGACAAGGTCGTCGAGTTCGTGGACACGCCGGGGTATCCGGACTTCGCCGGCGGCGCCATCGCTGCGCTCTGGGCATGCGACACGGCTCTCATCTTCGTCAGCGCGACCACGGGCGTCGCCGTCAACACCCGGCGCATGTGGGAGTTGGCCGGGAAGCTGGGCAAGGCGCGCGTCATCGTCGTCACCAAGCTCGACGCCGAGAACGCCGACCCTGTTCGCGCGATGGACCAGATCCGCGCAGCGTTCGGTCCGAGCTGCCGTCCGTTCAACCTCCCGGTCGGAGCCGGCGCGGCGTTCAAGGGCGCGATCCCGTGCTTCGATAAAGAGCGGCCCGCGCCGGGCGGCACGCTCTGTGGGGACCCACACGTGGCCCGCACCGACTTCCTGGAGGTCGTGGTTGAGGGCGACGATGCGCTGCTCGAGAAGTACCTCGCCGGTGAGGAGGTCACGCACGAGGAGGCCGCAGGCGCATTGACCGCCGCTCTCGTGAGGCAGAAGGTCGCCCCGGTGTTGTTCTGCAGCTCCACGCACGAACAGGGTGTGGGCCAGGTGCTCGACCTGCTCGCGGAGTACGCGCCGTCGGCTGCCGCGCCCCCCGGAGTCCGCGCGAAAGACGCAGCGGGCAACGAGGCCGAGGTCACGTCGGAGGGCCCGTTCCTCGCCTCGGTGTTCAAGGTCGCGTCGGACCAGCACGTCGGCAAGATCAGCTACCTGCGCGTCTGGCGGGGGACTCTGCCTGCCGACGGGATCGTCTGGTGCTCGTCGTCGGACCACCCGGTCAAACTCGCGCACGCGCACCCGGCCCGGCCCCTCGGCAAAGAACTCCAGCCGGTTCAGTCGGCCAGCGCGGGCGACATCATCTGCGTCACCAAGGTGGAGGAACTGAAGCTCTGCTGCACGATCTCCGACCCGTCACACACCGCGGTCGTCGCGCCCCCCGAGTTCCCGGTGCCGATGGCGCAGTACGCCGTCGTGTCGAAGGTCAAGGGGGACGAGCACAAGATCGCGACCGCGCTCCACAAGGTGCAGGACGAAGATCCGTGCCTGCACGCTGAGCGCAATCCGGAGACCCACGAGCTCGTGCTGACCGGTCTCTCCACGCTGCACCTTGAGGTGGTCCTGAAGCGGATGCACCACCGCTACAAGGCCGACCTGGAGCACCACCTGCCGCGCGTCCCCTTGAAGGAGACGGTGCTGGCCCCTGCGGAAGGGCACTGGCGGCACAAGAAGCAGACCGGCGGTCGCGGGCAGTTCGCCGAGGTCCACATGCGCGTCATGCCGAACGAGCGCGGCAAGGGCTTCGAGTTCCGCAACGGCACGATCGGCGGATCGATCCCGCACAACTTCATCCCAGCGGTCGAGAAGGGGATTCACGAGCAGATGGCGAAGGGCGTCATCGCGGGCTACGAAGTGGTGGACGTGATCGCGGAGGTCCTCGACGGCAAGAGCCACCCCGTGGACAGTTCCGAGGCCGCGTTCAAGATCGCCGGCGCCCGTGCCTTCCGCGACGCCGTGGAGAAGGCGACGCACGCGCTCCTCGAGCCGATGGTCGAGCTTGAAATCGACGTGCCGTCGCGCTCGATGGGCGACGTGACCGGCGACCTGAACTCGCGGCGCGGTCGCATCCTCGGTCTGGACTCGCGCGACGACCGGCAGGTGATCCGGGCGACCGCTCCGCTGAGCGAGGTGCAGAAGTACTCGACCGATCTGCGTTCGATGACGTCGGGCGAGGGCAGCTACACGCTCAAGTTCAGCCATCTCGACCCGGTGCCTGCGAACGTGGCCAAGAAGTACGTGGACCACTTCCAGAAGACACGCACCGCCGACGACGACACCTAGCAGCCTGTCGGAGTATTTGCCCGCGCCGGCCAGCGTCGCCCGACTTCGAGCCTGCAACCCCTCACTGCGCCGTGGCGGCCGTCTGCTGCGTTGCTCGGCCGGAGGCAACTCGGTCCCCGGAGTTTGCCTCCGGCCGAGCGCCTTGCAGCCGGCTCGCCACGACGCATCCGGCATCGGTCGACTACTCCGACAGGCTGCTAGCCCGCTGTCTCGGTTCCCGGAGGCCCCGCGCCGTTGCAGACGGCGCAACCTGTGGGATTCCCTCGTAGGGCGGCGCCCGAAGTGCGGCGCATGAACGGGGTGCACGCACGGCATCGCCTCCGCGCCGATCGGCCATGGCCACGGCGCGACGGCCACGACCACGACCACGGAGTCGATGCTTGTGCGGGCCGCCTGCGGACCCGCAACCCCATGGGATTGCGCCGCGCCGACGGGACTCCGGTTCCATCCTCCAAGCCCCCAGAGCGCTGCCTTGGGCGGGAGTTCCGCCGCCAGTTTGGGGCGGATACGAGTCGTTCGGCGTTCTCCGTCGCGGCAGAGCGCCCGCGCCCAGCGCAGCCGGGCCGGGCCGAGGAGATCAGGACCCTGATGTCGCAGCGACGCCCTCACGAGGCCGGCGCGCGTCGCGAACGGTGCGGGAGGGCCGGCGGGTCCACGCGCAGGGTGAACCGCCCCGGGTGAATCGAGACGGCCCGCCGGTGACCGGCGGGCCGTGAGTGAACGGTTCGGAGGGGGAGGGCCGTACTCTAGCGGCCGGTGACTTCGTTGTGCTCGCGCCAGTACTGGTTGTAGGCGTCCTGATCGACCGGGGAGGTCGGGTAGACCGAGTTCCACACCCAGCGGGCGGCGAACTCAGGAAGCGCGAGCGCCTCGGAGATCACCCAGGGCGTGGCGACCGGAACGGCCCCGTACGCATGGTGCGCGGCGTGGGCGTCCGACCACTCGGGGTGCGACTCGGTCTCGCAGAAGCGACGCTCGTGGACCTCGAGCTCGGCCTTCTTGTAGCCGTCGATCGGGTTCAGGATGAGCGTGTCGGTCGCCCAGGAGATCGGCATCATCGCGAATGCGATCGGCTTGACGAAAATGGCGTCGATCGCGCGACGGCCCGCGCCCTCGGCGTTGCCGCCGCACTGGCCGTTGTTGCCCGTTCCCTCGACCGCGGGCATCGACCCGCAGGGGTCCACGGGCGCCTTCAGCATGCTCACGTTCCAGTCCGTCATCGTCCGCCGATGGGGGTTGAACGTGGTGCAGGCCGACAGCGCAGCGCCGACAGAGATCACAGCGACGAGGCCGAAGCTCTTCATCTCTCGACTCCTTCCGATTCCGGGCCGTCCGCTCATGGGAGCTTGGCCGGAGCCCAACGTGTTGGAGGGGAGGATAGGACGGCCCCGGAGGCCCGTCCAGCACATTCGCGCGAGTTCGCGCGGCGGCGTCGGAGAGCGCCACCGACGGGCCCGCGCCCGGCGCTCTTTCGCGACACCCTCTCAGGTCCGACGGCGGTGGGGCTCGATAGGGGAGACGAACCCGGTGCGATCCGCAGCGGGTCCGGAGACGGCATCCCGATGATCTCGATCGAAGAACTCCTGGCGATCATGGTGCAGCGCGGCGGGTCCGACCTGCACATCAGCGCTGGATCCCCTCCCCGCATCCGCGTGGACGGCATCCTCGTGAACACCGAGCACGACGTGCTCACGCCCGACGCCACGCAGAAGCTCATCTACTCCTTCCTCTCGAACGAGCAGGTCGCGGCGTTCGAGAAGCAGTTCGAGCTCGACCTGTCGTTCGGCATCGACACCCTCGGGCGCTTCCGCGTGAACGTGTTCATGCAGCGCGGCACGATCGCGGCCGTGCTCCGCATGATCCCCTACGAGGTTCTGTCGTTCACGGAGCTCGGCCTCCCGGTTCAGGTCTGCGAAAGCCTCTGCTCGCTGCCCAAGGGGCTCATCCTCGTCACGGGCTCCACTGGCTCCGGCAAGTCCACGACGCTCGCCGCGATGATCGACTACATCAACCAGCAGCGGTCGGGTCACATCGTCACGATCGAGGACCCGATCGAGTTCCTCCACCGGAACAAGAACTGCCTCTGCAACCAGCGCGAGATCGGCAGCGACACGCACTCCTTCAGGGACGCGCTCCGCGCCGTGCTGCGCCAGGACCCGGACGTCGTGATGGTCGGCGAGATGCGCGACAAAGAGACCGTCGAGGCGGCCCTGACGATCGCCGAGACCGGGCACCTGACGTTCGCCACGCTGCACACGTCGGACGCCCTGACGTCGATCAACCGCATCGTGGACATCTTCCCGAGCTACCAGCAGTCGCAGGTGCGCACGCAGCTCAGCTTCGTGCTGCAGGGAGTGTTCTCGCAGCAACTCCTGCAGCGAGCGAGCGGCCGCGGGCGCGTGCTCGCCGCTGAGCTGATGCTCTGCACGCCGGCCGTGCGCGCACTGGTCCGCGACGACAAGATCCACCAGATCTACAGCATCATGCAGACCGGCGGAAAGCTCGGGATGCGCACGATGAACCAGGCGCTCTACGAACTCGTGAGGGCCAACGTCGTCACGTTCGAAGAAGCGGTCCAGTCCACCTCGGACCCCGAGGACATGAAGCGGCTCTTCCAGAGGACCTGAGCATGATCAGCTACAACAAGAGGGTCTGCCGGATACTCGAAGACGCGTCGGCCGTGGACGTCGCCAAACTGCGCGACGCCCTCACCGCCGCCGATCAGAAGTCGAGGCCGATCTCGAGCGTGCTCGTCGAGCAGCACCTGATCGAGGAGAAGGCGCTCCTCGGGATTCTCGGCGAGGCGTCGAAGGTCCCCCCGATCGACCTGCGCAACGTGCAGCCCGACTCGCTCGCGCTCGAGTCGGTGCCGCAGGACATGGCATTCTACTACGGCGTCTACCCCGTCTCGCGGATCGGCAACGTGCTCACCGTCGCGCTGACGAATCCCTTCGACGTCGTGAAACTCGACGACCTCCGGATCGTGACCGGCTGCGAGCTGCGCCCCGTGCTCACCATGGAGGAGGCGCTGAAGCTGGCGCTCGACAAGGGCTACAAGGCCGGCCAGCAGGCGGTCGAGCAGATCCTCGAGTCGATGCAGAAGGCCGAGGACCAGATCGAGCTGAAGGAGAACCCCGACGACGAGGAAGCCGGTGAGGCGGGCAGCACGGTCTTCGACCTCGAGAAGATCGCCAACGACGAAGACTCCCCGATCGTCAAGTTCCTGAACATGGCGATCTACCAGGCGGCGAAGGACCGCGCGTCGGACATCCACATCGAGCCGTACGAGCGCAAGGTCTCGATCCGCTTCCGCACGGACGGCGTGCTGAAGGAGGCGTTCGCGCCGCCGCGCAAGATGCTGAACGCACTCGTCTCGCGCGTGAAGATCATGGCGGCGCTCGACATCGCGGAACGGCGGAAGCCGCAGGACGGCAAGTTCCAGATGCGGATCGAGGGCCGCCAGATCGACTTCCGCGTGAGCATCCTGCCGGTGATCCACGGCGAGAAGGTCGTCATGCGTCTCCTCGACGCGGGCAACCTGCAACTGGACCTTGCGACACTCGGGTTCGAACAGAAGGCGCTCGACGACTTCCGCCACGCGATCGCCCAGCCCTACGGGATGATCCTCGTGACCGGCCCGACCGGGTCGGGCAAGTCCACGACGCTCTACTCGTCGGTGCGCGAGATGCTCACGCCGGACGACAACTTCGTCACGGTCGAGGACCCGGTCGAATACCAGCTCGAAGGCGTCAACCAGGTCCAGGTCAATCCGAAGCGCGGGCTCACGTTCGCTTCCGCGCTGCGATCCATCCTGCGTCAGGACCCCGACACGATCCTGATCGGCGAGATCCGCGACGCGGAGACGATCGAGATCGCGATCAAGGCCGCTCTGACGGGTCACCTCGTGCTCTCGACGCTCCACACGAACGACGCGCCCAGCACGATCACGCGCATGGTGGACATGGGCGTGGACCCGTTCATGGTCGCGTCGTCCACCCTGCTGGTGTCCGCGCAGCGTCTCTGCCGCAAGCTCTGCACAACCTGCCGCGAGCAGATCGAGGCGCCGCCGAAGGAGCGCCTCATCGCGCTCGGACTGTACGAGTCGGACTTCGAGGACAAGGACCTCCCGATGACGTTCTTCCGGGCGAAGGGTTGCCCGCGCTGCAACGCAGGCTACTCCGGCCGGTTCGCGATCCTCGAGACGCTGCCGATGACCGAAGACGTCAAGCGGATCATCATCAAGGGCGGGTCCGCGCAGGAGATCAAGAAGTCCGCATTGGCCAACGGGATGATGTCGCTCCGCCGCTGCGGCATCCGCGCGGCCGCCCGTGGGCGCACGTCGCTCGAGGCCGTGATCGCGACGACGCTGCAGGATCAGGAAGGCGTGGGCTAGCCCCGGGGGCGCCCGCATCGAGAGGAACACATGCCCACGTTCAAGTATGAAGCGAAGAACTTCGGCGGCAAGACCGTCAGCGGAAGCCTCGCGGGTAACGACCAGGAAGCCGTCATCGGTGAGCTGCGCAAGCGCAACCTGATCGTCCTCTCGGTCAAGTCCACGGGCGGAGGCGACGGGTCGAGCGCAATCAAGGGCGCATTCACCGACTCGAATCCGCACCGCTATCGTCCGAAGGGCGACGAGCTCGTCGTGTTCACGCGTCAGATGTCCACGATGGTGGGGGCGGGCATTCCGCTCCTCGAGGCGCTCGAGATCCTGCAGGAGCAGGCCGAGCGCGCCGGCTTCGCCGCGGTGCTCGACGGCGTGGTCGAACAGATCCGCGGCGGCTCCGACCTGTCGGCGTCGATGGGGGCGTACCCGCGCACGTTCTCGAACATCTACTGCTCGATGGTGCGGGCCGGCGAGGCATCCGGCCAGCTCGACATCATCCTGGTGCGCCTCTCGGAGTACATGGAGGCGTCGCTGAAGCTGAAGCGCGACATCCGCGCCGCCATGACGTACCCGGTCGTGTCGTTGGTGCTGGTCCTCGGCATCACGATGTTCCTCATGCTCGGCATCGTGCCGAAGTTCCGCGACGTGTTCCAGTCGATGGAGATCGACCTGCCCGCGCTGACGTCGGCGGTGCTGAACGTGGCCGACTGGATGACGGCCAACGTGATCACGATGGCGCTCGCCGGCGTTGCGTTCGTCATCGGCCTCAAGATGTACGTGAAGACGAGAGCCGGCGCCTACCAGTACGACTGGTTCCTCCTGGCGGTGCCGGTCTTCGGCCCGCTCTTCCGCAAGGTCGCGCTGTCGCGGTTCGCGAAGACGTTCGCGACGCTCGTGAAGTCAGGCGTGCCGATCCTCGCAGCGCTCGAGATCGTCTCGGCGACGTCAGGCAACCAGGTGATCTCCCGCGTCGTGGACGAAGCGCGCGAGAGCGTCCGCCAGGGAGACACGCTGTCCGAGCCGCTCGGCAAGAGCCCGCACTTCCCGCCGATGGTGACGAAGATGATCGGGATCGGCGAGCGGTCGGGCGCTCTCGAGAACCTGCTGGAGAAGATCTCGGAGTTCTATGACGACCAGGTCTCGGCGGCCGTCAAGAGCCTCACCAGCCTGATCGAGCCCGTCATGATCGGCTTCATGGGTTTCCTCGTGGGCACGATCGTGCTCGCCGTGTTCCTGCCGATCTTCGAACTCCAGAAGAAGCTCGCCGAACGCAAATAGCCTCCGCTCTGCGCCCATCGGCGCAAGAGTCTCAACGCGGCCGCGCCGGGCTTCCGGCGCGGCCGGTCTGATTCACGATTCCGGTGCGGAATCCGGATTGCCCTTGTGTGGCCGGTCGCAGATCTCGACAGGGTGGGTGGCGAGGAGCCCGTTCGGTCGCGACAGCGACCCGGCACCAGACCGGAGAGATCTGAGGAGAGAGAGTCCCATGAAGAAGCAGAGCGGTTTCACGCTGATCGAGCTCATGATCGTCGTTGCGATCATCGCCATCATCGCGGCCATCGCGATCCCGAACCTTCTCGCGGCGCGCCTCGCCGCGAACGAGACGTCCGCGATTTCGACGCTGCGCAACATCACGTCCTGCCAGGGCCAGTTCCAGGCGGGCGCGAAGGCCGACGCCGACAACGACGGCACCGGCGAGTTCGGCATGTTCCGCGAGCTCTCGGGCGCCCAGGCGGTCCGCACCGCCGCGGCCGGC
>JAIOPE010000184.1 GCA_021414065.1 Planctomycetota bacterium | reverse complement strand
CGGACCCGCTCGCGGACGGAACGTGTCCCGCCGAGCACGCGGAGCGCGGGGCGGAGCTTCAACACTGGATCGCGCCGCGGCGTGGGCCGCCGCTAACCGTGCTCGACGGGCGGACGGGCGCCGACGGCTACCCGATCGAATTCGCGGAAGTCGTCCGTCGAGGCTCGCCGTTCGTGTCCGTCACCATCGACGTGCGCGCGAGTGACGAGGAGATCGCCGAGTGCGTCCGCGTGATCCGAGCGCACGTCGGCGTCTCGATCGCCCGCACGCGCGCGAGCCGGACCTTTTGGGGGAAGCAACTTGGCCCAGTCGTCGCGCGCGACTACTGGGTGCGCGCGCGCGATCCCGCGGCGCCTCGGGACATAGCCGCCCGCCTCGCGCGCGAGCGACTTCAGGCGCTCGGCCTCGACGGCAAGCGACTCGACGCGCGCGACCCCGCCCTCCTGGAGATGAAGCGCGTGCTGCGGAACCTGTTCTCGCGCATGGACGACGCCGTCCGCGTCGATCCCTGGCGCCCCTACCGCTGGGGTGCGGCGTACGCCGTCCGCGGGACCGTTCGGAGCGCGGTCCCCTGGTTCGTCCAGGCGGTCGAGGATGGAGCCGACGGGGAGGCGGTGACGTAGCACCTCGCGTGACGCCCTCCCCCGCACGGGCCTACTGGCGGTCAACTCCGGCGACTGGCTCCAACTCCCGGAGGTTCCATGCACGCTCGAACGACCGAACACGACACCGCGAACGCCGTCCTCTCGCACCTGCCCGCTCTCGTCCCCCTCGACGACGCCGCGGGCGCGCTGCACGTCACAGAGCGCACTGTCCGCCGGTGGCTGCGACTCGGGAAGCTCCGCGCCTACCGCACCGCGCCGGGCGGCTCCGGGCGCGTCTTGATCGCCCGCGACGAACTGGGGCGCTTCCTCGCGACGCTCGCGCAGCCGGTCCCGTTCACAGGCACCCGCTGATGCCGCCGACCGACGCGGTACCGGTCGATGCCGATCGCGGCCTCCGCCCGGAGCACCTCGCCGACCTCGCACGATCGGGACTCGATGCGAGCGACGCCCGCGCCGCGGGGATCGTCTCGCTGGACGCGCCGGGCGTCTCTGCGCGCGTTGGGTTCACGGTTCGGTCCGGGGGCTACCTGATCCCCTACCCGGGCACGGACGCCGTCCGCGTGCGCCTAGAGACGCCCCACGTCGGGGCGGAGGGGAAACCCGCGAAGTACCTGTCGCCCCTCCGCGCGGCGATCCGCCTGTTCGTGCCGCCCGGCGTCGTGGACGAACTGGAAGCCGATCGCGTCCGTCCGCTCTACATCACCGAGGGCGAGAAGAAGGCGCTGTCGATGCGCAAGCACCTGGGCGTGTCGGTCGTCGGCGTCGCCGGCATTTGGGCGTGGAAGAAGGACAAGGAACGGATACCGGACCTCGCGGAACTCGGCGCTCTGCTCGACGGGCGCCGCGTGGTGATCGTGTTCGACTCCGACGCGCGCGAGAAGTGGCAGATTGCCCACGCGGCGCACGCCCTCGCAGGTTCGTTGCGCGACGAGGCCGGTGCCGACGCGCGTTGGGCGTTCCCGCGCGGCGCTGGGGAAGCGAAGGTCGGCATCGACGACCTGATCGTGAACGATGGTCCGAACGCTGCGCGCGCCATCATCGAGGCACCGACGGAGCCGGAGTCCCCCGTTCCGTTCGTGTTTCGGGAGCGACTCCGACGCGCATCGACGGAGCCCCGGAGCGGCTTTGTCGGCACTCTCCTCTTCGAAGACCTCGCCGCGTTGCTCAGGCACGCGCCGGAGGCGCAACGTTCCGCGCTTGCCGAAGAGGCGCGCACGACGTTGGGCCTCACGTCGCAGGATCGGGGCGCGTTGGTCGCTGCCGCTCCCAACCCCACGCCGAACGGCCCGCCGGACGACGCTCAGGGTCGGGCGCTGACGTTCCGCGACCCTGAGCCGTGGTCGGACCCGGTCGATGGCGCATCACTGCTCGACGAACTGGAAGCCGTGTTCCGCCGCTTCGTGGTGTTCCCATCGCGTCGCGCCCCCGCGGCCTTGGCGCTCTGGACGGTTCACACCTGGGCACACTCCTCCGCCGACAACTCACCCTTGCTTCACTGCACCTCACCGGAGAAGCGATGCGGAAAGTCGCGACTGCTCGACGTCCTCGGGACCCTCGTGCGGCGCCCGCTCCGGTCCGCGGGCGCGAGCGGTCCGGTGCTGTTTCGAGCAATCGAACGGTTCGAGCCGACGGTTCTGCTCGACGAGGCCGACACCTACGTCGCCGACAATGAGGCACTCCGCGGGATTCTCAATTCCGCTCACACCCGCTCCGGCGCGACGATCTTGCGCACCGTCGGCGAAGACCACGAACCTCGGATGTTCTCCACCTGGGCCGCGATCGCAATTGCCGGGATCGGTGAACTTCCCGACACGGCGCGCGACCGCTCGATCGCAGTCGTTCTGCGGCGGAAGACGAAGGACGAGCGCGTCGAGCGCATCCGCTCCGACCGGATGCTCCGCGAGTTCGAGCCGCTACGGCGGCGACTCTGTCGCTGGACCACCGACCACGCCGACGCACTCCGCGACGCGGACCCTGACGTGCCGCATGCGCTCGACGACCGTGCCGCCGACTCCTGGCGCCCGCTGTTCGCGATCGCCGACGCCGTCGGTGGCCCGTGGCCGGTTTGCGCCCGGGCGGCAGCCGTGGAACTCTCCGGCGCCGATGGAGACGACGACGGGGGATCGATCCGCGAGCGACTCCTCGCCGACGTGCGCGTCGTCTTCGGCGAGTCCGACCGACTCCCGTCCGCGGAGTTGGTGCGGCGACTCGTGACGATGGAGGATCGCCCCTGGGCCGAGTACACGAACGGTCACCCGCTCACGCCCCCGGCCCTCGCGAAGTTGCTCCGGCCCCACGGGGTCCTCCCGAAGTCGATTCGGATGAAGGACGGGGCCACGCCGAAGGGTTACATGCGGGAGATGTTCGAGGATGTCTGGGCGCGCTACTCAGCGGACGGCGCCGCCACACCGCCACAATCGAGCGAACATCGGGCCTCCGGCCCGGAACCCGTCCGCAACACGTCGCCCGATGTTGCGGCGAACGATCCGCGCGAGTCCGAAGCGGACCTTGGATTGTGGCGGGGTGGCGGCGGACGGGTCGGCGCCTGCGGTTCGTAACGTCGTCGGGCGCCTGCCGATCGGTCGCAGAGGCGCCACGCGCGGTCCGACGCCTCCCGTCCGCGCCCCGGCGCATGCGTGTCCGTTCGCTGACGGTTAGGCTCAGATCAGGACCAGACGACGAACCACTGCGGGTTGTGGTCTGCCTCGCGACGGAGGCCGAACAGTCTGGTTAGTGCCCAAGGGTCTTCAGCCTCTCAAGGGCATTCCTCTCTAGGTCGTCCAAGATGCGTGCTCGCTCGCGGCGCTCGTGACGCGCGAACGGCCAAACCGCCATTGGGAAGCTGCGCCCGTAGGCGACGAACTCCATCGTCGCGTCCACGGCGACGCGCATCCGGTGGTGGATGAAGAAGATGGTCACAATTTCGAGCTGCCGTCGCTCTTTGCGAAGGGCGTCCCAGTACAGCGAAGTGCGAGTGAGAACGTCTGCAATGCGGACGACTTCGGCGGAGTCTTCAACCATCGGCGGCGGCGGCAGCGGTGGTTCGGGTAGTTCGGGCTCGACCTCGCCTTTCGTCGCGTCAACCTCATCCAACCACGCCCATAGTTGGTGGTAGTAGCGTGCTGCGCTCCCGATGTAGGCAAGGGCGGTCGCGTCACGCATTGCGCCAACCCTGCGGAACCTGATCGCCCCGAGTCCGATACCAACTATCGATGCGCCCGTAAGGACCAAGCCGCAGACAGCGCCGACCTCGATCAGGACGGCTGGCAGGAGCGTCGTTTCTTCGGGCATTCACAGACGCTAGCAGCGTCACGGTGCATGCCGGATGCGCTACCCCGCTCGGAGGCGGTTTTGCCGTGCGCCGTCCGCCGCACGCCGTCCAGGTTCATCGGGCACCGCACGGGGTTGTGGTCGGAACCCGTCTATCTCGTTGAGGCTGTCCCGTCAGTGATCGGATACGCATGCCCCGGGGCTCAGTTCGACCAACGGTGACTGGCCTTGCCGTCGCCTTCCGGGTGGCACGACGTCTGCCCCCGCGCGCGCGAGCGCGGCCCCTACGGACCGGGATTTGCCCGCCCGCGCACGAGCGCGACCTATCGGCGGCCCGGGGTTTGCGCACCCGCGCAGGCGCGCGCGACCTATTCGCGGCCCGGGGCTTGCACGCCCGCGCGCACGCGAGGCATCGCGCGACTTGGGTGCCACGCCGGGTGCCACGGACGCCGACACCGCCGGAGGCGACAATCCGCCCAACGACGCAAGCCGCATCCCGACCTTGCGTTAGAATGGTACGCCCGGAGGGACTCGAACCCCCAACCCGCTGATCCGAAGTCAGCAGCTCTATCCAATTGAGCTACGGGCGCACAGAGGCGAAGAGTCTAGCCCGCCCCCGCCTCGCAAAGCGAGCGGAGGGCGACCCGCCGCGCTGCGGCAAAGGAAGCCCGAGCAAAGCCGATGCGTCGTGTCGCAGCGCACCGCAACGCGGTGCCCTGCGACACGACGCGAGGCGAAGCGAGCGCCCCGTCAACCGACTCTTGCACCCAGCCATGCGAGGGCGCACGAGTACGCACCATGCGAGCAATCGGGTGGCCACCGCTGTGCGACTTGAACGACGAGCGGGACCGCAGCGCGCGGCAGCGCGCGAGGACCGGCTCGTCGTAGGAACCCGGCGGGAGAAGCGACGCGGAGCGGCGCGTCCGGCCGGGACTCCAACGTCGAGCGGGACCGCAAGCGCGCGGCAGCGCGCGAGGACCGGCTCGTCGTACAAGTCCTTCGGGCCTGTACCGCGACGAAGCGAGCGGCGCCGAAGGCGCCAGCGAGCGCAGGAGTGGTACACCCCGAAGGACTTGAACCTTCAACCTCCTGATCCGTAGTCAGGTGCTCTATCCAATTGAGCTAGGGGTGCACGGGAACGTCGAAGCCACGAAGGATGCTCAAGCGCCCCCGCCGGGTCAAGTTCCCCGCGCGGCGGTTCCGGACGCGGGACCGTCTGGATGGGTGCGTCGCGTCGCCCAGCGGATCACGAGAATCGACGCAACGCAGATGGCGCAAGCGCCGGAAAGCCACGATCCCTGATTGGGGTGCTTCGCGTCGTAGACCTGCTCGATCCACGTGCCCTGACCGTACTTCCCGGCAAGCACGGCGGTCGCGTTGTGGATCGAGTGGGCAATCAACGTCGGCAGGAGCGAACCGGTGCGGAGCGCGATCCACGCGAAGACGGCGCCGACGACGAACGTGTTCGCCCACTTTTCCGGGTAAACGTGGAACACAGCGAAGAAGACGGCCGAAAGGACGAGCGCCGAGGCGCGGGAGCGGGCGGTCGGAGCCCCGCCGGCGAGGCCCGTCAAGACGAACCCGCGGAACACGAGTTCCTCGCAGAGCGCGGGGAGCACGGCGAGCAACGCCACGAGGCGGAGTCCGGACGAACCTTCGAGCAGGGCGTGCATGGCGTGCTCGAGTTGCTGAAAGGCTGCGTCGGGGGCAATCTCGCCGACGACCGCGCGCTGGATCGCGAGACCGACCACGGGGAGCGCGAGTCCGAGCGGAACCACCGCCGCGACAGCGATCCACGCGGGCCTGCTCGGTCGGCCGAGGCGGAAGGTCCGAGCGACGTCCACGCGCAGCCACCACGCGAGGAGGAGGCAGGGCCCGAGGACGAGCGTCAGTTGCTGGACGAGAACACTCGCGCCGATGTCCTTCGGCATGACGCCCTGGGCGTACCACAACGCCGCGAGCGACGCGGCGAAGAGGAGTACCGCAGACGCCGAAGAAGGCACCGGCTTCCCCGCGGGCCGACGGATGGCCCCACCGGTGCCCTCCGGCCCGCGGAAGAGCGTCTCCTCACGCAGGAAGAGCAGGACCGACGCCCAGATCGCGAGGGCCGCAAATCCGAACGTCGAGGCCATCACGATGACGGTCGTCACCCACTCGGTGCGCCCGAGCATGAGGTCGCGGAAGTAGAGGACGGCGTTCGTGACGGGAACCGCGGCGAGCGTCTTCGTGAGCGGCAGGTTCGGGAGGATGACGACCATCGCGAGCGGCATGACGAGCATGACGAGCGGCGAGAGGTAGTGCTGGGCCTCTTTCACGCTGCGAGCGAGCGTCGAGAGCGACAGCGAGACGGCGCTGAAGAGGGCGGCCATCGGCACGAGCAGCATCAGGATTCCGCCGACGACCGGCCACGTGATCTGGAGCGGCGGGATTCGCCCCGGCCCCATCGCGGACAGCAGCGGGCCCGACGTCAGCGCGAGCGACCCCAGGTTGAGGAGCGCGGCCGCGAGGGTGACGGCGAGGACGGCCGCGAACTTCCCGAGGACGAGTTCGGTGCGACCGCACGGGGCGACGAGAAGCGTCTCCATCGTGCCGCGCTCCTTCTCGCCCGCGACGGCATCGACCGCCGGGTAAAAGCTGCTCGTCAGCGTCATCAGAACGAGCAGCAGCGCGAGGACACGACCGAAGACGTACGCCGACGTCTGTTCAGGCGGCGCGATGTTCTCGGCGTCGAGATGGAGCGGGTTGCGCCAAGCCTCGGGCAGCCCCTTCCGGTCGAGACGCGCTTGGAGCTCGGTCTTCGCCGCGGCCTCGGTGGCATCGCGCCACTTGGCCCAGGCTTCGAGGCTTCGGTCGTCCGAGGCGTCGTATCGAACGGTCAGGTTCGCAGTGCCTTCGACGGCGAGTGCCTCGCCGAAACCGGCCGGCGCATCCACCCAGAGTTGAACGCGTCCCGCCGAAAGGTCCGAGCGCGCAGCCGCGGCGTCGGGCGAAGCGACACGCTCCAACGCGAGTGCCTTCGTCTCGGGCGCCGCGTTCGGGTCGGTCGCGGGCGCAGCGCCCGGCGTCGGTGGGACCGGGCGCGCCACGGAGACGAGCTCCCATGCCCGATCCGCGCCGGGGCCCGTCATCGCAACCTTCTGCGACGTCTCTGCGAGCTTTCGCTTCTGCATGCTGATGACCGGGCCGAGTCCGAGCGTCACGATCGGGTAGATCAGCACGGGCAGGATGAGCGCGACGAACAGGGTCCGGCGGTCGCGGAGGGACTCGATCAGTTCCTTCGTCGCGACGAGTCGGATCGTGGCCCAGCGACGGGCCCATCCGGGAGCCTTCGACGGCCCGCCGCTCACTCCCGCACCAGCGCGAAGAATGCGTCTTCGAGGTTCGTGGCACCGGCGAGGGCGAGGATCTCCGCGCGCGACCCGCAGGCGACGAGGCGCCCCCGGTGCACGATCACGATCCGGTCGCAGAGTCGCTCGGCCTCGTGGAAGAGGTGCGTGGAGAGCAGGATCGCGCGGCCGGCGGCCTTCGCGCGCTCGATGAACTGGAGCACGTTGCGTGCGACGAGTACGTCCAGGTTCGCGGTGGGCTCGTCGAGGATGAGCACGGCAGGGTCGTGAACGATCGCGCGGGCGAGTGAGACCTTCTGGCGCTGGCCCGAGCTGAGCCGCCCGGCGAGGCGGTCCGCGAAGTCGCCCATCTGGAGGAACTGGATCACGTCGTCGGCACGCGCGGCCAGCGCCGCCTCGCCCATTCCGTGGAGGCGCCCGTAGTAGAGGAGCGTCTCGCGCCCGGTCAGCCGCTCGTAGATGCCCGTGGCCGCCGAGACGTACCCGAGGTTCCGGCGGACACCGTCGGGGTCCGTCGCCACGTCGCATCCGGCCACGCTGGCGTGGCCGGACGTCGGCTGCAGGATCGTCGCGAGGATGCGCAGAGTCGTCGTCTTCCCGGCGCCGTTCGGGCCGAGGAGGCCGACGATCTCGCCGGGCATGCACGAGAAGGTCACGGAGTCCACGGCGCGGACCTCGCCGCCTTCGCCCGCGTTGAATACCTTGCAGAGCTCGCGAACCTCCACGGCGGGGCCCGGTTGCGCGGCGCCGCGCGCGGCGGCTGAGATCGAGAGGCCGTCGGTCACGGGCGCGCTCACGCTTCGAGGCGCGTCATGATGACGGTGATGTTGTCGGGGCCGCCGCGGCTGTTCGCGAGGTCGATCAACGCCTGCACGCCGCGCTCCAGGTCGCCGCCGGTCTCGAGCATCTTCGCCTCGATGTCCGAGCCGTCGGCGAGGTCGCACAGACCGTCGCTGCAGAGCACGAACACGTCGCCCGCGCGCGCGGGCAGCACCGCGACGTCGGCCTTCACGACGCCCCGCGGTCCGATGGCGCGCGTGACGATGTGCCGGTGGGCGCTCTGCTCGGCCTCCGCCTTCGTGATCAGCCCGGCCTTGAGCTGGGCGTTCACGAACGAGTGATCCTCGGTGACGGCCTCCGCCTTGCCGTCGCGCACGCGGTAGACGCGGCTGTCGCCGACGTGCGCCACGACGACCAGGTCCTCCTGGTGGTAGACGAGCGCCAGCGTGGTGCCCATCTCGCGATAGCGCGGGTCCACCGTGCCGAACGAGTGGATGTTGGCGTTCACGTCGCGGATCCACCCGTCGAAGAGTTGCACGAACGCATCGGCGACCGGGCCGCCCTCGGCGAGTCGCCGGCCCCTCAGCGTGCGCGGGAACTGCTTGTGGATCAGGCGGGTGATCGTGGAGACGGCGAGCGACGACGCCACTTCGCCGAACTCGCGCCCGCCCATGCCGTCGCAGACGATCGAGAGACCGTCGCGGTCGGAGCAGTGGAACGAGTCCTCGTTCAGCTCCCGGCGGCGGCCGACGTCTGTCTTGCCATGGCACACGATGCGGATGGGCGGAGTCTCCTCGTGGATCTGCGCGGGCGGACCGCGATTTCGCTCGTCACAGGTTCGCCCGGCGGACGCTTGTGTGCAAATCGTCCCGCGCGGAACCATTTGCTTGGCGCGCGGGAACCAGAACGTACGTTTTGCGGTTGCACCGCGCGCCCCCCTCTTTTCGGCGTCCGGTCTGGAGGTTCATGAGTTGAGCAACGGTCCCATCCTGGTCGCGTTCTCAGGCGGTCTCGACACTTCGTGGTGCGTCGTGCACCTGAGGGAGACGACCGGCCGCGACATCGCGACGGTCACGATCGACACGGGCGGCTTCGACGCCGCGGAATTGGCGCGGATCGAAGCGCGCGCGCGGGACCTCGGTTCCGTGCGCCACGTCACGGTGGACGGCCGCGCGGCGGTCTTCGACCGGTTCGTGCGCTTCCTCGTCGCCGGCAACTGCCTGCGCGGCGGCGTCTACCCGATGTGCGTCTCGGCCGAGCGGATCGTGCAAGCGGAGGAGACGGCGCGCGTCGCCCGCGACACCTCCGCGTCGGCGGTGGCGCACGGTTCGACGGGGGCCGGCAACGACCAAGTCCGGTTCGACGTCGCGTTCGGCGTTCTCCTGCCGCACGTCGAGGTGCTGGCCCCGGTTCGCACGCTGCGACTCTCGCGGGACGACGAACACCGTTTCCTCGAAGAGAAGGGCTTCCCCACGAAGCTTGAGGCGAAGACGTACAGCGTGAACCGCGGGCTTTGGGGCACCACGATCGGCGGTGGCGGTCTCCACGATCCCACGCGCCCCGTCCCGTCCGACTGCTGGCAGGACACCGCCGACCCGGACACTTCGCCGGCGGACGGCGTCACCTTCGACGTGGACTTCGCGCAGGGCGTTCCTGTTGCGCTCGACGGTGCTCCGATGGACGGCGTCTCGCTGGTCCTCGCGCTGAACAAGATCGCCGGCGCGCACGGCGTCGGCCGCGGCATCCACACCGGCGACACGATCCTCGGCATCAAGGGTCGCCTCGCGTTCGAGGCGCCGGCGGCGGCGGTGCTGATCACTGCCCACCGAGATCTCGAGAAACTCGTCCTCACGAAGCTCCAGATGAAGTGGAAGGACCAGATCGGATCGCTCTACGGCGACCTGGTCCACGAAGGGCTCTGGTTCGACCCGGTGCGCGTGGACGTCGAGCAGTTCCTGATCTCGTCCCAGCGCGTCGTCACGGGTCGCGTGCGCGTGCGCTGCGTCCGCGGCCGCGTGGACGTCGTATCGATCGACTCGCCGGCTGCCCTGCTCGGGCGGCTCGGTGCCGTGTACGGAGAAGGAAGCAAGGCCTGGACGGGCGAGGAAGCCCGCGGGTTCTGCAAGGTGTATGGAATGCCGTCCGTCCTCGCCGCCCGCCGCGACGGGGAACTCGCCAAGCGCGAAGGAGACCGCCGGTGAAGGTTCACGCCGACAAGATCGCCAGCGTCACGATTCACCTCGGGCTCGAGTCCGAGGTGGAACTGACGGACCGCATGGAGGCGAAGGAGGGCAACGTCCTCGTCGTCAAGGCGCTCCAGGAGAAGACGGTCTACAACACGATCGAGCTGGTCTCGGGCCGCATGGCGAAGATCAGCCGCGACGACGTGCTCGTCGGCGCCCTCGGCCGACGCAAGGCACTGCGCGGATTCGTGGGTGAGATCCCCGAGACCGTGAAGGTCGGCGACCGCATCCACGTGCTCAACCTCGGCGGCGTGCTCGGCGTCGTCGTCTCAGGAACGCCGGACGTCGGCAAGCCGCTGCTGTGCGAGGTGCTCGGCGCGGCCGTGCTGAACGGTGCGCCGGCGACGATTCGCCGCGAGCTCCCCCCGGCCCCCGCCAAGCTCCCCGACGTGCCGCTCATCCTCGTCGAGGGCACGTGCATGAGTGCCGGCAAGACACAGGCCGCGGCGACGATCATCGGCAAGCTGACCCAGCGCGGGTACCGCGTGCACGGTGCCAAGCTCACGGGCGTCGCCTGCCTCCGCGACACGCTCAACATGGAAGACCACGGCGCCGTGCGCACGATGAGCTTCCTCGACATGGGCCTGCCCTCCACGGTGGGACACTCCGACACCGCCGAGATCGCGCGGCGCATCCTCGCCGAGCTCGGGAGCGACAAGCCCGACGCGATCGTCGTCGAACTCGGTGACGGCATCATCGGGCACTACGGCGTCACCGAGATCCTGAAGGACGCCGAGATCCTCTCGAAGACGAAGGTCCACGTCATGGCCGCGAACGACCTCGTCGCGGCGTGGGGCGCGGTCCAGCTCATGCGCTCCTGGGGCATCGAGATCGACGTGCTGACGGGCCCCGCCACCGACAACGACGCCGGCGAGGAGTACGCAGCAAAGGAGCTGCGCATTCCGGCGGCGAACGCTCGCACGGCGGCGCACAAGCTCGCGGATCTCGTCGAAGAGTTGGTCTTCTGATGGCCGGCCGCCTGCGGGTCGCCATCGCGGGCGGGAGCGGGTACGGCGGAGCGGAGGCGCTCCGCTGGCTCGCGGACCACCCGGTGTTCGATGTCGTCGGCGTCACGTCGAGGACGCACGCCGGAAAGTCGGTGGCTGACGTCCACCCGCACCTCGCTGGATTCCACGACGGGCTGCGATTCGTCGCCGAGCCGACCGACGCCATCGCCGCGTCACCCGACGCGTTCGTGCTGGCCCTCCCCCACAAGGAAGCGGCCGCGTGGGCCAGGAAGCTGCGCGACGCGTGTCCGTCGCTCCGCATCGTGGATCTCTCGGGTGACCACCGACTCGCCGACGCGGCCGCCTATGAGTCCGCGTACGGCGCGAAGCACCCGTGCCCCGACGAGCTGACGTCCGGACGTTGGATCTTCGGACTCCCGGAAGCGCACCGCGACCGCATCCGCGGCGCCGCGCACGTCGCCAACCCCGGCTGCTTTGCGACGGGCGCACTGCTCGCAGTGCTGCCGCTCGCACGAGCGGGCCTCGTCGTCGGCGCGGTCCGGCACGTCGCGATCACGGGGTCGTCGGGATCGGGAATCGAGCCGTCCGCGGGGACGCACCACCCCGAGCGCGTGGAGAACGTCCGTGCCTACAAGGTGCTCGACCACCAGCACGTTCCGGAGATTCGGCGCTGCCTCGAAGGGGCGGGGCTCGCAGCGGCGACGCCCTGGCTGATGGTTCCCCAGTCGGGCCCGTTCGCCCGCGGGATCTTCACGACTGCGTTCCTCACACTCCCCCGCACGATGACCACCGCCGACGTGCGCGCGGTGTTCGACGCCGAGTACGGCGACGACCCGTTCGTGCGGATGCGGTCCGACACGCCGCAGGTCGGCCACGTGCGCGGCACCAACTTCTGCGACATCGCAGTGAAAGCAGCGGGCGCGGAAGCCGTCGTCATGACTGCGATCGACAACCTCGGCAAGGGGATGGTCACGCAGGCCATCCAGAACCTCAACCTGATGTTTGGACTCGACGAGACGGCGGGCCTCCGCCGGCCCGGAGGCCGACCTTGAGCGTGAACGAGACCGACACCGCGATGACCACCGCCGAGATCCGCGAACTCGAGTCGCGGTACGGCATTCCCACGTACGCGCAGTTGCCGATCGCAGTCGTCGGCGGCGACGGTTCGTGGGTGACCGACGCCGACGGCCGCCGTTGGCTCGACCTCTACGGCGGTCACGCGGTCGCGCTCACGGGGCACTGTCACCCTCGCGTGGTGAAGGCCATCCAGGACCAGGCGGGGAAGCTCCTCTTCTACAGCAACGTCGTGGCGAACGATGCGCGCGCGCGGGCTCTGCGCTCCATCGCCGGGATCGCGCCGAAGGGGTTCTCCCGCACGTTCCTCTGCAACTCGGGCTCGGAGGCGAACGAGGCGGCGATCAAGATCGCGCGCCGCACCACGGGTCGGCGCCGCGTGGTCTCGATGATCAACGGTTTCCACGGCCGCACGATGGGTTCGCTCTCCGCGACCGCGCTCGGCCACTATCTCGCCGACTACGCACCGGGCGTCCCCGACCACGAGTTCATCCCGTTCGGCGACCTGGCCGCGGCGGAGCGGGCGATCACGGACACCGCGGCCGGCATCCTGCTGGAGCCGATTCAGAGCATGGGCGGCATGTGGACGGCCACGGCCGAGTACCTGCGCGGACTCCGCGCCCTCTGCGATCGTCACGGCACCCTGCTCATGTTCGACGAAGTGCAGACCGGCCCCGGCCGCACCGGCGCGTGGTGGTACGGCGAGAACTTCGACGTTCAGCCCGACGTGATCACCACGGCGAAGGGCCTCGGCAGCGGCGTGCCCGTCGCTGCGGTCATTGCGAGCGACGCGGTCGCCGCGAAGGTGAAGGAAGGCGACCAGGGCACGACGTTCGGCGGCGGACCGCTCGCGTGCGCTGCCGTCGAAGCGACGATCGCCGTGCTCCGGGACGAGCATCTCGTCGAGAACGCCGCAGCGCGCGGCGCGCAGATCGCCGACGCGGTGAGGTCGATCGCCGGAGTGACGGGAATGCGCGGCCGCGGGCTGCTCTCGGGAATCGTGCTCGACCGCGACGCGGGCCCGGTCGTGAAGGCGCTCCGCGGCCACGGCATCCTCGCCGGGTCCACGCCGGGCGACGCGAAGGTGCTGCGTCTCCTCCCGCCGCTCGTCCTCACGGAGTCCGAGGTCGAGACGTTCGCGCGCGCCCTGCACGCCGTCATGAAGGGTGCGTAGTGGTGCGCGACGTGAAGCACTTCCTGTCGCTTGCGGATCTGCCCGGCGGCGAACTCGCC
>JAIOPE010000156.1 GCA_021414065.1 Planctomycetota bacterium | reverse complement strand
AGCCCGGCTCGTGACGCGAGCGCCGAAAGCAGCGCCGTCGCCGACCGCGCCCGCCGAACCGAACGTCTCCGACGAGGTCGCGAAGCTCCTGCCGAAGCCGCACGACGCGTCGCTGCTCGTCACCGAGATCTATGCGTCGCTCCAAGGGGAATCGACGTTCGCGGGCGTCCCGTTCGTGCTGGTGCGGCTTGCGCGCTGTCATCTCCGCTGCACTTGGTGCGACTCGGCGTTCACGTTCAAGGGCGGCGAGCGGTGGTCCGTCGCGTCGGTCCTGGCCGAGGTGCGGTCGCACATGCTGCCGCACGTACTCGTCACCGGCGGCGAGCCGCTGCTCCAGCCGGCGGTCCACAAGCTGATGACGACGCTCTGCGACGAGGAGTACACCGTGCTCCTCGAGACGAGCGGCGCGCTCGACGTGTCGCAGGTGGACCCTCGCGTGCGGCGCATCGTGGACCTGAAGTGCCCCGGCTCCGGCGAGTCCGCGCGCAACCTGTGGTCGAACGTGCGGCACCTGAGTGTGACCGACGAGCTGAAGTTCGTGATCGCCGACCGTGCAGACTACGAGTGGGCGCGCGACGTGATCCGCCGCGAGAAACTCGGCGAGCGCGTCGGCGCGATCCTGCTCTCACCGGTCGCAGGCGACGCGAGTCTTCCGCGCGACATCGCGAAGTGGCTGATCCAGGATCGGCTGCCCGCGCGGCTCCAGCTCCAGCTCCACAAGATCCTCTGGGACCCGAAGGACCGCAAGCGGTGACCGACGCGCCCATCGCGGTGCCGCACGCGGCATTGTTCGACCTCGACGGCACGCTGTCGGACTCGCTGCCCGACATCCACTGGGCCCTCGACGCCGCGCGACGGGAACTCGGCCTGCCCGGAGTGTCGATCGACGCCGTGCAGACGTGGGTCGGGTGCGGCGCGTCGATGCTCGTGGCGCGGTCGCTCGGCCACGAGGACGAGCACTCCCCGGACGTCCGCCGCGTGCTCGACGTCTTCCTGCGCCACTATGAGGCGCACTCCGACGAGCGCTCGACGGTCTACCCGGGCGTCGTCGCCGCGCTCGAAGCACTGCGTGTGCGGGGCGTGAAGCTCGCCGTGACGACGAACAAGCCCGGCCGCGCCGCCGACTCGCTGCTCCGCGGCCTCGGACTGCTTCCGTGGTTCGACCTCGTCGTCACGCCCGACTCCGCCGGCGTCCGCAAGCCCGCCGCCGCGTTCATGCGCTTCGCGCTCGACCACTTGCACGTCGCCGCGGCGGACGCGCTCGTCATCGGCGACGGCATGCCGGACGTCGAAGCGGCGAAGGGTGCGGGCGTCCCGGTCGTCGCGTTGCTCGACGGCTACGGCAACCGCGCGGCGCTCCTCGCGGCAGGCGCGAACTACTACGCGGCCGACGTCGCGGAGGTCGCGCGGCGGATGGGAATCGTCGCGTAGTTTCCGCCCTCAGCGCCGGAGGCGCACGAGTCGCACGACCACGACCTGCCCCGCCACGACCCGCGACACCTCGTCCCAGTCTTCCGGGTGCCAGCGCGGGAAGAAGACGTCGCCGCCGCCCTCGTGCGGGATCTGCGTGAGGACCATCTCGTCGGCGATCGGGAGCGCGGCCGTGTAGATCTCGCCGCCGCCGATGACGCTCGCCACGGTCGCCCCACGCGACGCCGCGAGAGTGAGCGCCTCGTCGAGCGACGCCACCGGGAACGTCCCAGGGTGCGCCGCAGCGAACTCGGCCGGGCGGCGCGTGATGACGATGTTGTCGCGCCCGGGCAGCGGCTTCCCGATCGAGTCGTACGTCTTGCGGCCCATCACGAGCGCCGTGCCCATCGTGATGCGCTTGAACGCCTTCATGTCGTCCGGGAAACGCCACGGAATGCTGCCCGCGAGGCCGATCGTGCAGTCGCGGGCGACGCCCGCCACGAGTACCACCTTCGGCCGCGCGACGCGGGGACGGTTCGCCTGCGACGGCGCTTGCGGCACCACGTCTTCTCTCGCCGCCGTCATACTGCCACCTTGAAGTCGATCTTGGGGTGAGGGTCGTAGCCGACGACCTGGAAGTCCTCGAACCGCAGATCGTCGAGGGGCTTCCTCGCGATCACGAGCTTCGGCAGCGCGCGCGGTTCGCGGAGCAACTGCTCGCGCAGGCCGGGAACGTGGTCGAACTCGGCGTTCCGCCCGTCGGCGCCCGCCGTGTAGACGTGCGCATCGACGATGAAGTGGCTGAAGAAGCCCGGCGCGAGGCCGACCTCTTGGGCGATCATCATCGTGAGCGCCGAGTACGCGGCGAGGTTGAACGGGATGCCGAGGGCGATGTCGCCCGAGCGCTGGTTCAGGTGGCAGTTCAGCCGCCCGCCGTTCACGTTGAACGCGAACGTGTAGTGGCAGGGCGGTAGCCGCGACGCGATCGCGTTGCCCGGCTCCCAGGCCGACACGACGAGCCGCCGGCTGTTCGGATTCCGGCGGATCTCGTCGATCACGTAGCGGATCTGGTCGGTCTCCGTCACGTCCCACCCGCCGTCCGGGCGGCGCTTCGCGGACGGGAACCGGCGCCAGTAGTAGCCGTACGCCGTCTCGAGGTTGCCGTCGGCGTCGGCCCAGGCGTCCCAGACCTTCGTCTTCTGCCGGAGGTTCCGGATGTGGTCCTCGCCGGTGAGGTACCAGAGCAGCTCGTGGAGCATGCTCTTCCAGTACATCGCCTTCGTCGTGAGGAGCGGGAAGCCGTTCGCGAGGTCCACCCGGTAGCTCGCCCCGAAGACCGCCAGCGTGTCCACGCCGGTCCGCGAGGACTTCCGCTCGCCGTTGTCGAGCACGAACCGGACGAGGTCGAGGTACTCCTTCATGGAACGCCCGAGGCTACCCGGCGGCTCCGACGGTCGGCCGGGAGGACCGGGCGCAGGCTGTACGCTCGTGCGGGTGATCATCGCGATCGTCCTCGCCGCCGGAGCTTCGTCCCGCATGGGGCGCCCGAAGGCGCTGCTCCCGATCGACGGGAAGGCGGCCGTGGACGTCGTCACGGCGACGCTGCGCGAGGGCGGCTGCGAGGGGGTCGTCGTCGTCGTCGGGCGGCACGCGGCGGAGATCCGGGCCGGCGCGCGTCTCGAGGGCGTGCGGGTCGTCGATCACGCGGGCTGGGCGGCGGGGCGGACGTCGTCCCTCCAGGCGGGCCTCCACGCACTCGGACTCGACGACGACGAGGACGCGGCCGCGCACGACCAGCACGACGACGACCGTCACGACGACCCGGCGAGCCCGTCGAACGCGCACGGGATCGTCCTGGCGCTGGTGGACATGCCGTACGTCCGCGCCGCGACCGTCCGCGCGCTGCTGGACGCCCTCCGCGCGTCCCCCGGGGCCGAGATCGCCGTGCCCGTCCACGCCGGCCGCCGCGGCCACCCCGTCGCCATCCGTCGCGCTGTGTTCCCGCGGCTGCTCGCGCTCGGCCCCGACGAGTCCCCGCGCGACGTCCTCCGCGCGGCCCGCGCCGTGGAGGTCCCGGTGGACGATCCGGGCGTGCTGATCGACCTGGACACCCCGGAGGACGTACGATGACCGGATGCGCCGAATCTCCCTGCTCGCGCTCGTCCTGCTCTTCGCCGCGCCGGGCGTCCCGAAGGCCGTAGCTCAGGAAGCGCCTGCGACGCCGGCGGAGGCGCCGAATCCCGTGGACGTCCCCGGCTTCTGGACCGACCCGGAGCTCGCGGCCATCGACGAAGGTCTCGACGCCGTCAACGCCTCCCGCGCGGACCTCGGCTTCTTCAAGCGGCCGATCGAGGACCCGTTCCGGCTCGACGTCGTGAACCGCGCGCTCGACGAGCCGCTGTCGATGGGGCGGGAAGCGGCGGAGTGGGATGAGACGGCAAGGCGAGGCGACGCTCACCGCCTGTTCGCGCAGGCTCGAGCGCAGTTCCCGGATCGCTGGCCGGCAGGCGACTACCCCTTCTACGAAGTGCCCTGCGACGACATCGTCGCCGTGCTCTCCCCGGACGTCCGGAAGCCCCTCCGCCACGTCCTCAGCCACGCCGCGCGCCGTGCGGCTTCCATTGCGCTCGTGCGGGCGTACCCGAACGAGCACAAGCCGAGCGACGCCGAGATCCTCCGGAAGGCCCTGCACTCACAGATGGGCGACGTCCCGTCGGCCGAGACCGCGCGCGACATCGCCGATGGCGACCTCCTCGCCGTCGCGCAGTCAATCGTCTTCGAGGACTACTTCGAAGACGCATCCGGGGTCCTGACCTACCTCCCGAACCTCGTGAGCGCCCTCCGCACAGCGCACCTCTCGACGACGGGTCGCAATGAGTTCAAGACGAGCGCCGGGACGGTCCTCGTCTACGGGACCGGCGACGACCTCCACCCGGCCGACGAAGACGCGATCCTCGTGATCGACCTCGGCGGGAACGACACTTACCTGCGCGGCGCGAGCGCGTCGGTCGAACAGAAGCGCCCGTTCAGCGTCGTCATCGACCTCTCCGGCGACGACCGCTACGTCGGCGAAAACGACTTCTCCTTCGGCGGCGCGCTCGGCGGCGTCGCGATCCAGTGGGACTGCGGCGGCAACGACACCTACCGCGCCGGCAACTGTTCGCTCGGCGCCGGCATCCTCGGCGTCGGGGTGCTCGTGGACGAAGGCGGCGACGACGTCTTCCGCGCGAAGGACTTCTGCGAGGGCGCGGGCGCGTTCGGGATCGGCATCCTCCTGAAGAAGGGCGGCAACGACCTCTACCACGCGGACCTCTACGGCCAGGGCTTCGCGTCCACGTGGGGATGCGGCGTGCTCGCGGACCTCGGCGGGAACGACGTCTACGACGCCGGCGGCGCGCACCTCCACGAACCGCTCTACCGCGACCGCTACACCGCGCTCTCGCAGGGCTTCGCGATCGGCATGCGGCCCGACGCGTCGGGCGGCGTCGGCGTGCTCGTGGATGTCTCGGGGAACGACCGCTACCAGACCGACATCTACGGGCAGGGCTCGTCGTACTGGTACTCGCTCGGGCTCCTGATCGACGACGACGGGCACGACACCTACAACGGCACGCACTACTGCCAGGGCACGGGCATCCACCTCTCGGCGGGCATGCTCCTCGACCGCGCGGGGAACGACTCCTACCACTGCCTGAACGGCGTCGGCGTCGGCGGATCGCACGACTTCGCGGCGGGCATCCTGCTCGACCGCAGCGGCGACGATCACTACTCGGGCTCCGGCGTGAGCCAGGGCTGCGGCCACACGAACGGCGTCGGCATCCTCCTCGACGGCGGCGGCGACGACGGCTACTGCGCCGTCCACGGATCATCGCAGGGCTTCGCGACCACCGTGCGCGGGACCGGCGGGATCGGGCTCCTCCTCGACCAGGGCGGGAAGGACGTCTACTCGGAATCGACGCGCGACGACGCGGTGTGGGTCGAGGGCACGGTCGGCGCCGGGATCGACCGGCCGTCGGAGACGCCCGCGGGGCCGGGCGGCCCGCAGGCCCCGATCATCACGAAAGACGCGGCCGCCGCGAAAGTCGAGGCCGAGTGCAAGACCGAGAAGGACGGCAAGCGCGACTGGGACCTCGACAAGCTCTGGGCGATGTCGTCGGAGTGGGCCGTGAACGACAACAGCGTGATCGTGCCGATCGCGCGCGAGCAGTTCGTCGCACTCGGCGACCCGGCCGTGGACCGCGCGTTCGAGCGTCTGCGGATGTGCGGCATCGGGAGCGGGCTTGAGTTCGAGGCCGTGCAGGACGTGATGAAGCGTCTCGCCGCAACGGACCGGAAGGCGGCGATCCAGACGCGTCTCCTCGAGAAGACGAAGGACGAGGACGACCTGACGCGCCGCGGCGCGGTCTCGGTGATCGCGTCGCTCCAGGTCGCGGACGCCGTCCCGCGTCTGATCGAGATGCTGAAGACCGACGAGAAGAACCGCCGGTCGATCATCGGCGCCCTCGGCGTGCTGAAGCAGGCGCCGCCGGAGGTCGCCGGGTACCTGCGGTCGAAGGCGGAACTCGAGGGCGTGAACGCAGCGTCGTGTCTCGGGGGCGTCGGCGACGATGCGTCGCTCGCGACGCTCACGGCCGCGCTCGGGCCGGACGTCCCGTTCCTCACACGCACCGCGGTGACGGAGCAACTCGCGACGCTCGCGGCGGAGACAGTTCCGCCCGCGGCGAACGCCGCTATACCCGCCGATCCGAAGGCCGCGCCCGCCCCCACCGAGCGCGCCGGACGCGCCGTCGCGGCCCTCGCGAAGGTCGCTCGCGACGAGTCGCTGCCCGCGATGTCCCGCCGCAACGCGCTCCGCGCCCTCGGCCGGAGCGGCCACGCCCACGCAGTGGACCCGATCGTGGACGCGTTCCTGTCGAAGGACCGATGGGTCCGCTTCTCGGCGTTCCAGGCGGCCCGCGCCCTCATCGCGAAGTCGAACGAGGTGGACGCCGCCGAACTCCGCGTGTCCCTCGACGCCGCGCGCGCGATCGAGAAGGACCCGTTCGTCCGCCGTCTTCGATGACTGAATACCGAGGCGGGACAATTTTTTGTCCCGCGCAATTCGTTAACCAACGCGCCGCAACCCCAGCCGGGTTCCAGAGTTGCCCGTGACCGTCCGCCCACTCGCCGTTCTCCTGCTCTCGCTGGAGGCAGCCCTCGGACTCGTCTGGACGTGCGTCATCACGTCGCGCCCCGACCTCGGCTCCGCGTTCCTCCCGAAGTCCGTCCCGGCCGACCTCGTCCGCACGTTCATCCTGGCCGACCTCGTCTTCTACGCTGCGCTCCCCGCCGCTGCGGCGTTCGGTCTCCGGCGCGGCCGTCCGTGGGCGTCGGCCGTCCTGTGGACGCACATCGGCGGCGTCGCGTACGCGGCGCTGTTGGGATGGGGAACCGTGCTCGTCACCGGCGACGGTCTCGTCGGCGCCGCGCTGATGACGCCGTCGGCGGCGGTGCTGCCGTGGATCGCCGTGCGTCTCGGCCGCGGCGCAAGTGGGGCCACGTGACGCCGGACGGTCCCCCGCGCGGCCCGCGCACCTGGATTCGTCCCCGTGTCGCGCAGTCCTCGTCACCTGCCTGGAATGCCACGAAGACCCTCGCGCAGATCGCGGTCATGTGGGCCGTGTTCTTCGGCGTGCTGCCAACACTGGTCTGTCACCTCGAGCGCTCGTACGGGGTCCCCCGCCTCGGATCAACGCTGCCTGGATGGGTAGACGTCGCGTCGATCGGCACGTTCGCGGTCGTCGGCGCCTGCGCCACATGGCTCGGCGTGATGCTCGCCGTGCGGGGAGACGGTACGCCGCTCCCGTTCGACACGGCACGCAAGCTCGTCATTGCCGGACCCTACCGGTACGTGCGCAATCCGATGGCGATGCTGTCGTTCGCGCAGGGGGCGTGCGTTGCCGTCGTGCACCGGTCGGCGGCGGTGGCGCTGTATGTTGCGTGCGGCGTCGCGATCTGGCAGTTCGTGGCCCGTGGCTGGGAAGAAGCCGACCTCGCCGCGCGCTTCGGCGCCCCGTACGAGAGGTACCGCCGCCGCGTCCGCTGCTGGCGCATCCGCGTGCTCCCCTACGATCCCACGCGCGACGCCGACGAGCCTCCGATCTCCACCGAAGCGACCACGCCGCCCGGCCGGAACGTCGTCCTCTACGACGGGAACTGCCGCCTGTGCGTCGCGGCGTCGGCGCGACTCGTGCGGCTTGCGCGCCCGGGGACCATGGAGCGCCGCAACTTCCGCGACGTCGCCGTCCTCGACGCTTTCCCGGGCGTCACTCCCGAGGCGTGCGAGGTCGCGATGCACCTCGTCCTCGCCGACGGACGCGTGTTCGCGGGCGCCGAAGCCGCCGCGCGCGCGTTCGGGACGCGGCCGGTCCTCGGCGTGCTCGCGCGGCTCTACTACGTCCCGGGCGTGCGGCAGCTCGCGGACGTCGTCTACCGCTGGATCGCGCGGAACCGCTTCCGCTGGTTCGGCCGCGCGTCGCACTGCGACGACGGGACATGCAAGCTGCGGTGACGCTGCCGCCCACCGCGGGACCGACTCCACGCGAAAAAACGCCGTCCCGCCTCGGGACGGCCCCCACGATGGCCGCGATGCGAATCTACATGGCTTCACCGCGCGGTTTCTGCGCCGGCGTGGACTACGCGATCGAGATCGTCGAGCGCGCCCTCGGGCGCTTCGGGAAGCCCGTCTACGTGCGGCACGAGATCGTCCACAATCGGCAGGTCGTCGAGCGACTGCGGCAGATGGGCGCGACGTTCGTCGAGGAGACGTCCGAGATCCCCGCCGGGGAGACGGTCGTCTACTCCGCGCACGGCGTTTCGCCGCACGTCCGCACCGAGAGCCAGGTCCGCGGGCTCCGCGAGATCGACGCCACGTGCCCGCTCGTCCGCAAGGTCCACGACGAGTCCCGCCGTCTCGCGACCGAGGGGTTCCAGATCCTCCTGATCGGCCACCGCGGGCACGTCGAGGTCGAGGGCACGTTCGGCGAGGCGCCGGACCGCACGACGCTGATCGAGACCGTCGCGGACGCCGCAAAGGTGCAGATCGCCGACCCGACGAAGGTGGCGTACCTCACGCAGACGACGCTCTCGGTGGACGACACCGCGGAGATCGTGGCGAAGCTCCGGGAGCGGTTTCCGGCGATCGTGGGGCCCGCGAAGGACGACATCTGCTACGCGACGCAGAATCGGCAGAACGCCGTGAAGGAACTCTGCCGCCACGTGGACTGCGTGCTCGTCGTCGGCGACCCGCACTCGTCCAATTCGAACCGCCTCGTGGACGTCGCCCGCCGCGCCGGCCGCCCCGCGTGGCTGCTCCAGAACGCCGAGCAGGTGGACGCCCTCCTCGCCGAGGCGCGACGCGAACTCGGCCGCGACGCCGAGGCCGTCGGCCTCACCGCCGGCGCGTCGGCGCCCGCAGACCTGATCGACGCCGTCCTCGCGAAGCTCCAGTCCCTCGGCGGCGAAATGGCCGACGAGATCGTGACGGCGCGCGAGCGGATTCACTTCGCGCTGCCGACGTCGCTGCGGGACTGATCAGATCGGGAACGTCTCGCCCTCGCGGGCGACGCGGAAGCCGAGCGCAGCCGCGGGCGACGGATCGTCCCACAGCGGGTTCGTGTGGTTCAGGTGGATGAGGCGGACGCGGTCGCCGAGGCCGGCGAGGCGGCGCATCGTCTCGACGACGCGGGGGTGCGGGATCTCGCGCCTGTCACGGTGGCCGAGTTCGCCGTCGGCGTAGAACGTCGCGTCGAGGAAGGCGACGTCCACCGACGCAACGACGTCGCGCACGTCGAGGTCCCAGGCGTCCCACGAGTCGATGTCGGGGAGCCAGAGCACGGACCCGCGCGGGCCGCGGATCCGCCAGGCGACGGCGTCGGTGAACTCCTGGCGGTGCGGGACGGGGATCGCCTCGGCCACGACACCGCCCAGGTCCACCGGGCTCCGCGCGTCGAAGGTCGCGCGGCCCTCGTCGAAGAGCGCGCGCCACGGGGCGTTCGTCGCGAGGAAGTCGCCCATCCGCGGCGTGCCGTGGATCGTGAACCCGCGCGCGCCGAGCGCCTCCTTCCCGAGCCACGCGAGGCCGACGTAGTGGCCCATGTGGGCGTGCGTGAGGAGAACTCCGTCGGGAGTGCGGACGCGAGGGGCCGACGGGTCGCCCGCGGACGCCTTCGCCGACGCAATCGCCGCACCGAGTGCGTGCATCTGCTCGGCGAGGTCCGGCGTGGCATCGACGAGGAACGCGCGGCGGCCGTCGGTGAGACCGAGGCAGGCGACCTTCTCGCGGCGGCGGCGGCCGTCGCGGGCCGCGGAGCACCGCGGGCACTCGCATCCCGGATGCGGGAGTCCGCCGTCCTGCGCGACGCCGAGAACGGTGACGCTCCAGCCTGGGGACGCCGCGGGTTCAGCCATCGCTGGAGTGTCACCTGCGAACAGCCGATGGGTCCAACGGTCCGTCAGGCGGCAACGCCACTCGGTCGAAGCCGCAACCACGCGGCCGGAGGTCCCCTCGATGCGCGCTCTCGCCGCTCTCGCCGTGATGTTCGTCCTCGGGGCCTGCGCAAGCTGCCCGCTCTGCGGAGGGCACACCGACACACCCGCCGGGCAACGCCTCGCGCCGGTGACGCCGTCCTAACTCGTCGCGCGCTGAGGCCGGTTCGCGACGTCAGTCGCGTCAGACGAGGAAGTCGTCGAGTTGCGACGAGAACCACGCCGGAGCTTCGATGGCGACCGTGTGGCCGGCGCCCTCGCACTCGGCGAACCGTGAGTTCGGCAGGTGCGTCGCCGTCTCGATCGAGAGCGCGCGGGAGACGAGCAGGTCCTCCTCGCCGCGGATGACGAGCGTCGGGTGCGTCACGCGCCGGAGGTCGTCCGGGCCGAGTCCCCCGCCCGGGAGCAGCGTGTCGGCGAGTAGCCGACGCATGCCTTCTGCCGAGTTGCGACGCGTGAACGCTTGGAGCATCTGCGCCTCGATGCCCTCGTTCCGCTCCAGCCACGCGTTGCCGACGATCGTCGGAGTGATGACCCGGAAGGCGTGGGCGAGCCCGCCCGCGTCCACCGCGTCGAGCCAACTGCGGACGATCCAACGGCGCACGACCGTGTCGCGGTGCGCGCACCCGACGAGGACGAGCTTCCGGACGCGTTCCGGGGCCTGCAACGCAAGTCGCAGCGCGATCCGCGAGCCGTAGCTGAACCCGACGGCGTCCACCTGCGCGATCCCGAGCGCGTCGAGCAAGTGGACGAAGTCCCGCGCGTGCCCCGGGGGACGGTGGCCGTCCGGCGGCGTGTCGCTCTTGCCTTGCCCCGCGGCGTCGTGGAGAAGCACGCCGCGCCGCCCTTTCAACCGCTGCGCTTGCAGCCCCCACGCGACGGTCGTCTGCGAGAGCCCGTTGAAGAACGCGACGGGAGGGAGGGATGACGGCGCCGCAACCGACGTCGTCGAAATCGGTCGCCAGTCGTAGACGAGCGAGCGACCGTCGGGCAGGGCGTGGCGCGGGTGGGACATCGCGAGCCACCCTACCGAGGCGGGACAATTTTTTGTCCCGCGCAATTCGTCAACCGTCGTTGCTGCGGCCGCGTCGGCCCGAGATGAGCCGCCGGCTGGAAGCCGGGCCTCCCGACGAACGACGCCGGGTGTACGATTCCGGAGTGACCGACGCCAACGCCGCTCGTCGCCCCACGCCGCCGCCGGTCCGCGGCGGCGCCGACGAGTCGTCGCGGAGGACGCGGCGCTTCCTCTGGATCTTCGGGATCTGGATCGCCTCGCTCGTCGTGACGTTCGGGTACGTGGTCTTCGTTCAAGGGTCGTGGTGGGATCCGTTCGGCCCGGCGTCGCGAAGTCGACTCGCGTGCATGAGTAACCTCAGCCAGCTTGCTCACGCGTACTCCGACGCGATCGCGCGGAACCCGGCGTGGCGGCCGCGCTCCGGGCAGGCGATGCTCCTCGCCTGGCGGAAGGACGGGACCATCCGCGCGCGCCAGGAGAGCGTACTGCTCTGTCCCGGGGACAACGGCGTGACGGTCCCCGACAGCCCGCAGGCGCGAGCGCGCTACGACACCGTGGACCTTGGCGCGCCGCCCGACGACCTCTGCTCCTACGCCGTCCGCGACTTCGCGAGATTCCCGATCGACCCAGCGAACGCGGCCGACGAACCGGTCGTCGCGTGCGTCGGTCGCGGATCCGGCGCCGCGTGGTGCGCTTGCCACAAAGACACCTTCCTCATCGGCTTCGCCGACGGCGACGTCCGGACGTTCACGCGCACCGACCTCGGCATCGCGCCGGGAGCGCCGCCGGTGCTCGGGCCGACGTCGCCATCGCCGCTGCTCCGCGTGCTGTGCTTCACCCCCGCCGACGCGGCAACGAAGTAGAGCTCACCGCGTCCGGCCGTCGCCGAACGTCAGCGGTTGGAGCACCTCCGCGGGGGAATCTGGACCGACCGTCAGCTCCGTCCCCGGAGTCGCCCCGAGCGCGTCAAGCTCCATGAACATCGCCGATCCGTTGTCGAATGCCACGACCGCGCCGTTGCGGTGATGGAGGCACGCAGCGATCGCCTGCAATCGCTTCGACATCGGATCGAGCGGGAACTTCACGAAGTCGCGCACAGCGTAGGAGCAGAGCCCGGGCGCCGGGTGGTCGAGATCGATGGAGTCGTACAACGCACGTGCCTCTGGCTTCGCCGCGTCCGCGGCCCCCGGATCGTTGGGGCAGCGAAGGACAGACTCCTCGCCCTCACGGATGCGCGTCCGGTCCTTCCTCCATGCGAGGAACATCGCCGGCCCGGACCGCGGGGGTTTCGCTCCCTGCGTCTGCCAGATCACGAACATCTGTGCGAGCTGCGACAGGTTGGTCGCGCAGACGAGCCTCTCCCTCTTGGGGGGCCCCCGAGGAACGACGACCGCCACCGTCCCGATGACCACGCACAGGAAGCAGAGCACGGCGCACGCGATCAGCACCATCCTCCCCGTGGAGAGCCTCTGCTTCTTCGGCGGAAGGTCGTCGAGCCGGTCCCCGTCGCGCCGTGGCGGCGAAACGTCGGGAGCTGATCGAGGAGGCGGAGGCGGTGCGTCGGACATGGAGCGACCTCCTACAGCGACCGAGTACCGTACCGAGGCGGGACAGTTCTTGTCCCGCGCAATTCGGTCACCGGCGCGCCGCCCGACGCCGCGACGACCTCGAAGTCACCGCTCGCGGGCGTCGCCGAAGGTCATCATCCGAAGGACGGCCGACTTCGACCGCGGGCCGACGATGAGCTCGGAGCCCTCGGAGATGCCGAGTTCCTCGTATCCGACGAACGCGGCGCGGCCGTCGGAGTAGGCGACGACTGCGACTCCGCGCACCAAGAGCGTCTCCGCGTGGTGGAGACAGACCGCGATCGGTTCGGCCGCGTCCTTCGAAGCCGCGAGCGGGAACTTCGCGAAGTCGCGGACGGCGTAGGAGCACAGGCCCGGCGCGGGGTGGTCGAGATCGACGGAGTCGTACAACGCGCGTGTCTCTCGCTTCTCCGCGTCCGCGGCCCCCGGATCGTTGGGGCAGAGGAGCATCCACTCCACGCCCTCATCGATGCGCGTTCGGTCCTTCCTCCATGCGAGGAACATCGCCGGCCCGGACCGAGGGGGGTTCGCTCCCTGACTCTGCGAGTCCACGAAGATCCGCGCGAGCCGCTCGAGATGGTCCGCGCAGACGATGCGCTGCCGCTCCGCCTCGATCTGCGGCATGACGCCCTGAGTCAGGACCAGCAGCGGCACGCACGGGATGGCGAACACCGCGCACGCGATCAGCACGATCGCCTTGTTCGACAGGCGCTTCTTCCCAGCGTGCCCCGCAGGCTCGATCACGCCTACCGCGTCCGGCCGTTGCCGAACGTCAGCGACTGGAGCATCTCCGCGGGGGAGTCGGGACCGACCGTCAGCTCCGTCCCCGCATCCACGGCGAGTTCATCGAGGTCCATGAACCTGGCCGAACCGTCGCTGAACGCGACGATGGCACCGTGGCGATGGTGAAGGCACGCGGCGATCGGTTCGCGTCGCCCCGACTTCGAATCAAGCGGGAAACGCGCGAAGTCGCGCGCCGCGTAGGAGCAGAGGTCGGCGGGTGGCGCGTCGAGATCGACGGTGTCGTAGCGTCTCCGCGCCTCCGGCGAGTCGGGGAACGCAACGCTTGGGTCCCCAGGGCACACGAGGATGAGTTCCTCACCCTCCCTGATCAAGCGGCGGGACTTGCGCCACTCGAGGAACATCGCCGTGCCGGAGCGCTTCGGGGCGCCCACCCCACTCTGCGTCGCGGCGAAGGTCTGCGACAACTGTGAGAGGTTCTCCATGCACGTGAGCCGCTTCTGTTTCTCCTGCATCTGCGGAACGATGATCGCCACGGTGGCGATGAGCCCGGCGATGCAGGGAATCGCGAGCACCGCGCAGACGATCAGGATGATCATCCCTTTGGAGAGGCCCTTCTTCTTCGGCGGCACGTCGTCGAGCAGGTCCTCGGCGCGCAGCGGCGGAGGGACGTCGGGCGCGGGACGAGGCGGCGGGGCCGAGGCGTTGGACATCAGGTGCCCTCCTGCGGAGATCCCGCGGACTACTTCGGCAGCGAGGCGGGCGCGACCGGCGTCGCGGGGGCGGGCTTCGGGGCGGTTCCGTTCGACGTGATCCAGAGGATGCGGCCGAGCGCGAGCACGAACACCGCCGCCCACACACCGCCGAGCATGCGATCGCGCGTCGTCGCGATCCCTCGCTTCGCCAGGATGACGTGCCACCACAGGCCGATGGCGGCGATGACGGCAGCGATGATCGCGAACGACATCGAGGTGAAGTCCATGGTGCGCCCTCCGTGCCCGGATTCTCGGTCCACGGAGGGCACCGCGTCAAGCGCCTCTTTCGTCGATCGGCAAGATCACGCGCCGACGGGCACGGCTGCACCGTCGCGAATCTCGCGGAGAGCGCGGCGGACCATCACGCCGGCCATCTGCTTGCGGTAGCTCGGGGGGAGCCACGTCGCGCGGACCGGGCTGACGGCCGCGGTCACGGCGTCGCCGATCGCGTCGATCGTCGCGTCGTCGAGCGTCCGGCCCGTGAACGTCGCAGCGACGTCCGGCAGCCACACGGGGATCGACGCGACCGCGTTGCCGACGAGTCGCAGTTCCGCGATGCGGTCGCCGTCGAAGCGCACGCCCACCGCGACGGCCACCTCGGCGAAGTCCCAGGCGTCGCGAACGCGGAACTTCTGGTAGCTCGCGCGGACGTCGCGGGCGTCGCTCGGCAGGTCCACGGACACGAGCACTTCCTCGCGCGTCTTCACGTTGCGGCGGATGCCGTCGATCTCGAAGAACGACGTCATCGGCACGGATCGCTCACCGTCGGGGCCAGCGAGGCGAACGCTCGCGCCGAGGACCATGAACGCGGGCGCCATGTCGCCGGAGTAGTTCGCGTAGCAGCGGTCGAGCGAGCCCTTCACCACGCGGCACTCGGGGCCGTCGGCCTTCAAGCAGTTGCCGAGGGCCTTCCGGGCGAACTCGGTCTGGTTCAGCCAGATGCAACGCGTGTCGAGCAGGATGTTGCCCGCGAGCGTGCCCGTCTCGCGGATCAGCGGCGACGCCAAGTGGCGAAGTACGCCGCGGAACGCGGGGAATGCTTCGAGGAAGTCGGCGTCGCGTTCGATCTGCGCGAGCGTCAGGCCGCCGCCGAGACGGTTGCCGTCGCGGCGGTTCATCTCGGCGACGTGGCGAAGCGAGATGACCGTGGGGTTCGTGTTGATCCCCCACTTGTAGTTGCAGAGGAGATCGGTGCCGCCAGCCAGGTAGTCGAACCGACCCTGCGCGCCGCGCGCCGCGGCGACGGCCTCGGCGACGGTCTTCGGACGGAGCAACGCGAACTCGGGGAGGATGAGCATCGGATCAGACCTTCCCGTTCTGCCAGGTCTTGTTGAATCCCGCGCCCGACTTCTTCAGCTTCTGCAGGTGCTGGAACACCTGGTCGGGAGTGATCGGCAGCGAGTGGGCGCGGAAGCCGATCGCGTCGTAGATCGCGTTGCCCACCGCGGGCAGGATCGGAAGCAGCGGGCCCTCGCCCGACTCCTTCGCGCCGAACGGGCCCTCCTTGTCGTCGGACTCGACGATGACCACGTTCACGTCGGGCATCTCGTGGACGCCGACGATCTTGTAGTCGAGGAGACTAGGGTTCGAAATCCGGCCCTTGTCGTAGCGCATAGCCTCGCCGAGGACCTGGCCGAGGCCCATGTGGACGCAGCCCTCGATCTGGCCTTCGACCGCCAGCTTGTTCAGCGCGCGGCCGCAGTCGTGAGCGGCCGTGACCTTCGTGCACTTGATGAACCCGGTCTCGAGGTCCACGTCCACCTCGGCGACGAACGCGCTCATCGAGTACGCCGGAGCGAGACCTGCGCCCGCGCCCTTGAACCCGCCGCCCATGCGCGGCGCCTGATACCAGCCCTTCGCGATGATCGCGCCGGAGTCGGCGAGCGCCTCCGTGAGCGCCTCGAAGTAGCTCACCTTCACCGACGGGTCGGTGCGCGACGTGACGGAGGCGTCGGCGAAGTCGAAGTCGTCGGCCGCGACGCCGGTGATGCGCTCAGCGGCGCGTGCGAGCTGCGCGCGCACCTGCAGCGCCGCCTCGCGGGCCGCGTTGCCGATCATGAAGCAGCCGCGCGAGCTGTACGCGCCGAGGTCCACGGGCGCCATGTCGGAGTCTTCGCTCCGCACGCGGATGAAGTCCATCGGAACGCCGAGGACCTCCGCGATGG
>JAIOPE010000155.1 GCA_021414065.1 Planctomycetota bacterium | reverse complement strand
CCAAGAGCCGGGGGCTCGTCTTCCAGCGGACCCTGTCCGCCTCCGTGGGCAGCGCGCCTCCGTACTACTGGCAGATCGTCGGCCGCCGCAACGCCAAGACCCCGCTCAACGCGGTCGCCTGAGCGACGTGGAGAGGCCTCGTACAAGCTAGCAGCCCGTCGGCCACGGGGTACGCCGAGGCAACCCACTGCTCCGACGGGCTGCTAGCTGCGCACACGCGCGAATCCGTCGAGGATCGCGACTGCGGCCCGGTCCCAGGTGAACTCTGCGGCGCGCCTGCGACGGCCGTCTCTCCCGTGTACGCGCCGTGCAGGATCTGCCGACACGTCGAGCAGTGCGTCCGCCCACGCGCCTTCGTTGTCCGGCGCCCACGTCGCGAACAGCCCGGCCACCTCTTCGACGGCCGGGATGCGCGTGGCCACGACCGGCACGCCGCACGAGAATGCCTCGATCACCGGCAGGCCGAAGCCCTCGTACCGACTCGGATGCAGGAGCGCGGCCGAACCGGCGACGATCGCCACGAGGTCCGCGTCCGACGGTGCCCAGGCGAAACGCAGCGCGCCGCAACCGCTCAGGTCGGACGTGCGCGCCTCGACCTGCGCGGCCTCCGGGCCCCGCCGCCACGCCGCGATGACGGGCAGCACCGGTCCGCGTGCGCGCGCAGCGCGGATCGCATTCACGAGCATGTCGAACCGCTTCCGCCGATCGCCGATCCCGACGACCACGAGATGTGCACCCGGTCCCTCGATCGGCGGCGCCGAGCGCCACGCGAGACCCGGCGCGTTCGGCGAGACGACGATTCGCGACGGATGGATGTCGCGCAGGTACTTGCGGACCTCCGACGCGACGGCCTGCGTGGGAACAGCCACGAGCGCCGCCCGCGCCGCGATCGCGGCGAACTGCGACCGGAACGCGGCCGCGCGCCACGTCGATTCGTCGCGGAGGTTCGTCACGTACCGCAGGTCGTGGGCCGTCAGCACGGTGGGCACGCTCTCGACGACCGGGTAGTAATCGGTGAGGAACAGATCAGCGTCCGGCGGCATCGTGCGCTCGGCCTCGGCCGCTGCGTCGCGCATTCTCGCGATCGGGTGCGTCGGGTCGAGGCGCGTCTCCACCTCGTAGAAGTTCCCGGGCGGCAGCGGACCGCCGAACTCCGCTTCGACGAGTGCGCGGAAGAACAGGTCCACCGGTGTCTGCACCGTGACCCGACACCCGGCGCGGAGCAGCGCGGCGGCGATGCCGACAGCGCGGGTCCGCGCGCCGGAAGGGAACCGGTCGTAGGCCGACGCATGCAGGACGACGTGCGCCGTCACGTCACGCCCCCGCCGACCGACTTCCGTTCGACGCTCGTCCCCCGATGGCTCATCGCACCCACGTTGCCCCCACGTTCTTTCCGACGACCGCCTCGCGCAGCACCGCGACGAGTTTCCGCGCCGACGCGTCCCACCGGCACGTCGCGGCTCGCGCGCGGCCGCGCCAGATGAGGTTCGCCCGCGCCGTGTCGTCCGTCTCGACCTCGAGCATCGCAGCCGCCAGCGCTTCGTCGTCGCCGACCGGAACAAGCATCGCTGCGCCTCCCGCGGCTTCGACGACGCCGCCCGCCGCGCACGCGACGACCGGCACTCCGAGCGCGAACGCTTCGAGCACCGGGATGCCGTACCCCTCCGAGTCGGACGCGAGCACGAGCGCCGACGCACCGCCGTAGAGCGCAACGAGCGTGTCGTCGTCCACCCATCCGAGCGACGTCACTCCGCGTGGAGTGCGCTCGGCGTCGGGTCCCGGCCCGGCGAGCACGAGGTCGCTCCGCCCGCCGCGGAGGCGGTAGCGGGCGAACGCCCGGAGCAGCCCGGGGACGTTCTTCCGCGGACGGTTCCCGCCGACCTGGAGCAGGTAGCGGGCGGGAAGCCCGAGGTCCGCGCGACGCCTCGCCGCCGCTGCTTCGTCCTGCGGCGCGAAGAACCGCTCGTCGACGCCGTGCGCCACGACCCGCACCCACGGCGCGGCATCCGGGTGGAGTTGTCGCAACTGAGCGGCCGTCGCCTCGCTCGGGACGACGATCCGCGCGGCCGCTGCGACCGCCACACGAAGCCGCAGCGCATGCGCACGCTCGCGCAGCATCCCCTCCATCCCGGGGCGGACGAGCCACGGAGCTTCGTGGAACGTGGCCACGCGGGGGACGGACGTCCGCATCGGGATCGCCGTGACGGGCGACCAGAGGACCGCGACCTTCATCATCGCGAGCGCGGGTGCCAGGTCGGTCTCGCGCCAGACGAGCGGCGCGTCGGGCCCGCCGAGGGCCACGTTGCGGAACCGAACGGCGTCTCGGAATCCGAGGAGCGGCGCGCGGGAGAACACGACGACATCCTCGCCATCGCTGATGACGTCGCGCATCGCGCGGACGATTCCCGCCGCGACCCGCTCGACTCCGGTCGGGCAGGGCGGTTCGAGGATCGAGGCGTCCACGGCGATTCGCACGGGGCCAAGGTCGCCGTACGGCGGGCGCCCCGTCAACGTCGGAGCGGGGCGGACGTGTGTCGGCCGGTTCGCGAAGACGCGTTGAACCTCCCGCGCAGATGGCGGACGTCGATAGACTCGACCCTCCGATGAAACCAGCCCGCATCGCCGCCCTCGGAGTCGCCGCCATCCTCGCCGGGGCCGGAGCGTGGGCGTTCCTCCGGACCGAACCAGCCGCGCCGTCGAACGCTGCGACGGGCACCAGCGGGCCGGCCGAAGGGACGTGGAGCCCGACCGGCGATCCGCATCGCGGTGCAAGCGGCAACGCAGGCGGAAACTCGCAGAGGCCGGGCGCGACATCCGTCGCCCCGCCGCCCCAGGCACTGCCGAGCGCACTCCCAGACGTCGGCACACCCGTCAAACCGGGCCAGGAAGTCTCGGTCGTCGTTCCGTGGGGCCAGGGCCAACCGACGTCCTTCCGGTACGACATCGAGGACCTGAACCTGGTGAAGTACGAGGCCACCGACTACGTGGACGCGATCGACACGAACTGGCGCGTCGTACTGAGCGTCGTGGATGGCGACGGCAAGGGAGCGGCGCGCATCCGGCTCGTGGTCGAGTCGCTCCGGGTGCGCGCATTCGGCCCGACCGGCGTCCCCTACGACGAGGACTCCCGTTCGCTCGACGCCGACAAGATGGACCCGGGTGTGCAACGCGTGGTGCTGCCGGCGGTCTCGATCGTCGGTCAACCCCTCGAGTTCCGCATCGACTCCGGCGGGAACGTCACCGACGTGGACGGCGCGGACATCTGGCGCGAGCGGTACCTCGCGGAGGTCCAGCGCATCGAGAAGCGCGCCGTCAACGACGCCCCGGACGCGTGGACCCGCGAGTCGATCGTGCGCACCTGGAGCGAGTACCTCTTCCCTCGCATCGGCGGCGGAACGCTCGCCGGCGGTGCGCAGCGCCCGTGGACGCGAAGCCAGAGGGTCGGAGGAGGCTGGGGCCTCGTGTGGTCCGGGAGAGTCGAGGTCGCTCGCGACGACGCCGACGCGTTCCGCGTGGAGTTCGTGGGCACCCCGCTGGCGGAGCAGATCGGCGGCACGCCGACCGACGACGCCGACGCGCAGATCGCCAAGATCTACGCCCACGGCAGCGACCGCGCATTCGTGGCGGCCTATCGTTTTGGACGCTCCCCGGCGGCGCTGATCGAAGCGCAGATCGACACGGACTTCCGTTTCGTGTCGTCGCGCAAGACCGGCGGCGCGCCGGGCGCCCCGGCTTACACGCCGGAGTGGACCCAGCGCAAACGCCGCGTGATCGTACGCCGCACCGGCCTGTAGCACCGCAGCACACGCGCGTTCGGACGTGGCTCGAATCGGCGTCAGATGCAGGAACGCTCTACGTCTCCCGCCGTCCCCCGGTGGGCCCTCGTCCATGATCCGGGATCGGCGAATCCCACGAAGACGGCCGCTTCGGTTCGCACGGTGCCGTGGCAGAATGGCGCTGCGCCCGCGCGGTTCGCGCTCGCTGTGATCGGGCACTTCGTGTTCGCGGGAATGGATCTCGACACGCCGCTCCACCTCGCGGCGCTCGGCGCCATCGTCTCCGTCTCGGGCCAACTCGGCGACCTCGCCCTCTCCTCCATCAAGCGCGACATCGGCATCAAGGACACGGGCACCCTCATCCCCGGGCACGGCGGGCTCCTCGACCGTTTCGACTCCGTGCTGCTCGCGGCCCCTGCGGTCTTCCACTACGTCGGGTACTTCCGCCCGGACATCGGGCTCTCGCAGGCAACCCGGTTTATCTTCTGATGGACTGGAAGTACGACGCGGCTCACGACCTGAACCTCGGCACCGCCGAGCGATGGCGGAGCCTGCGCCGCGAGCCGGGCCTCGGCGAAGTCATCGTCTGCCACGCGTGGTGGGCGGCGATGCGCGTCTGGCTGCGCGTACGCCAGCGGTACTCGATCATCGGCGCCGACGCCCTTCCGCGCGACGCGCCCTTCGTGCTCGTTGCGAACCACACGTCGCACCTCGATGCGCTCGTCCTCGGCGCGGCCGTGCCCGCGCGACTCAGGCCGCGCACCTTCCCGATCGCGGCCGGCGACACCTTCTTCGAGACGCCCGTCACGGCGGCGCTGGCCGCCACGCTGCTCAACGCGCTTCCGATGTGGCGCAAGAAGTGTGGCCCGCACGCGATGGAGGAACTGCGCGCTCGTCTCGTCGGCGAACCGTGCGCTACATCATCTTCCCGGAGGGCACGCGGTCCCGCGACGGCTCCCTGCAACGGTTCAAGCCGGGCATCGGCATGCTCGTGGCGGGGACGTCGGTCCCGGTGTTCCCGTGCGCGATCGTCGGAGCGTTCGACGCATGGCCCGCCCACGAGAAGCGTCCGCGCGGCGGGCGCGTGACGCTCCACGTCGGAGCGCCGATCTGCTTCGACGAGGTTCCGAATGATCGCGACGGCTGGAACGCAGTGGCGACGCGTCTCCAGACGGCCGTGGCCGCGGTCCCGCAGACGTAGGGTGAACGGCCGCCGGTCGCGCCATCGCTCCTGAAACCGCCGAACCAACGCTACGCTGAGCGGCATGAACGCACTCGTCCTCCGCGGTGAGGGTCTCACCCTCGCCGAAGCCGTGGCCGCCGTGGAAGCACCGGGGACGCGTCTCAGCGTCGCGCCCGAGGCGATGGCGCGCGTCGTCCTCTCGCGGGCCGTCATCGATCGCGCCGTGGCCGATGGGCGCGCGGTGTATGGCGTGACGACCGGATTCGGGCGGCTTCAGAACGTCGCGATCCCGCCGGCGGACCGGGCGAAGCTCCAGCGCAACCTCGTGCTGTCGCACGCATGCGGCGTCGGCGCCCCTGTCGCGGCGGCGGATGCCCGGCTCGTCCTCCTCCTGCGCATCCAGTCCCTCATCCGAGGCAACTCAGGCGTCACCCCGGCGCTCGTCGAACGCCTCGTCGCGATCTTCAACTCCGGGATCGCTCCGTACGTTCCGGAACAAGGCTCCGTCGGCGCCAGCGGCGACCTCGCGCCCCTCGCGCACGTCGCCCTGCTCGTGCTCGGCGAGGGCGACGCGTTCGCTCCGGACGGAACGCGCGCGACGGCCGCCGACGCGCTCCGCGCGGCCGGGCTCGACCCGACGTTCGTCCTCCGCGAGAAGGAGGGACTCGCCCTCCTGAATGGAACCCAGTTCATGACGGCGCTCGCGGCGCGCGCGCTCGTTCGCGCCGACCGCCTGCTCCGCCTCGCCGACCTGTGCGTGGCGATGTCGCTCGACGCCCTCCTGTTCAGCACGCGACCATTCGACTCCCGCATCCACGCCGCCCGCCCGCATCCGGGCCAGGCGGTCACCGCATCCAACGTGCGGCGCATGCTCGACGGCAGCACGATCGGCCCCAGCCACTCCGGCCCCCACAAGGTGCAGGACGCCTACTGCGTTCGCTGCGCGCCGCAGGTCCACGGCGCCTGCCGCGACGCGATCCGTCACGTCTGCGACGTGATCGTGCGAGAGATGAACTCGACCACCGACAACCCGCTCGTGTTCGCCGAAGACGACGAAGTCATCTCCGGCGGCAACTTCCACGGCGAGCCCGTCGCGATGGCCTGCGACTACCTCTCGATCGCGCTCGCCGAGATCGGCGCGATCTCGGAGCGGCGCATCGAGACGATGGTCAATCCGGACCTGTCGTCGGGGCTGCCCGCGTTCCTCGCCACGCACGCCGGCGTCGAGAGCGGCCTGATGATCGCTCAGGTCACGGCCGCGGCTCTCGCGAGCGAGAACAAGTCGCTCGCCCACCCCGCGTCGGTGGACTCGATCCCGACGTCCGCGAACCAGGAAGACCACGTCTCGATGGGCCCGATCGCGATCCGCAAGGCGCGGATGATCCTGCGAAACGTCGAGCGCATCCTCGGGATCGAGGTCCTCGCGGCCGCCGAGGGCCTCGAGCGCCGCCGCCCGCTCAAGTCCGGACGCGCAGTCGAAGCCGCCCACGCGCACCTGCGCGCGGTCGTCTCAGCGATGACCTGCGACCGCATCCTCGCGCGCGACTTCGAACAGGTGGACGCACTCGTCTGCGACGGGTCGCTCGTCGCGGCCGCCGAGTCGGCGGTCGGCGCGCTGACGGGAATCTGACGCACCGCCGCGGCGGTGCGCAGCGCGGACCGTCCGGGATCAGCGGCGCAGGAGAGCGGGACGCCGCTTCGACTTCATCGCGCGCTTCCGCACTTCGAGCGCGTGCCGTACTCGTTTCAGGATCTGCGCGCTGGTGAAGGGCTTCTGCACCAGGTCCACGTCCGGGTCGAGCACGCCGTAGCTCGCGATCGAGGCGTCCGGGTATCCGGACATGTAGAGAGTGCCGATGTCGCGACGCTCCTCGGCGATCGTCGCCGCAAGCGAGGAGCCGCTCATCCCCGGCATGACCACGTCGGTCAGGAGCAGGTCGATCGTGCCGTCCCGCGCGCGCGCGAGTTCCAACGCCTCGGTACCGCTTCGGGCGGCGACGACCTGGTAGCCGTGATGCGTCAGTATCCGCTCGACGAAGCCAAGGAGCGCGGGCTCGTCTTCGACGACGAGCACCGTCTCCTGCCCGCCGGTGCTGACGTCGAGAGGCTGCACGTCGGCAGCCACAGCCTGCGTGCGACCGATGCTCGGGAGGTAGATCCTGAACTCGGTGCCCCGCCCGATCTCGCTCTGGACCGTGATGTGCCCATTCGCCTGGGTCACGATGCCGTACACGGTCGAGAGACCGAGACCCGTCCCCTGCCCCGGGGCCTTCGTCGTGAAGAACGGCTCGAAGATGCGGCTCTTCACGTCCGGCGGAATGCCCACGCCCGAGTCCCTCACGGAGAGAACCACCCACGTCCCGGGCCCGATGACGTCACGCGCGGCGTCGTCGTCTCCGACGCGCTCCATCGACGTGGCGATCGTCAAGCGCCCGCCGCGCGGCATCGCGTCGCGCGCGTTCACCGTCAGGTTCATGAGCACCTGGTCGAGCTTGTTCGGGTCGGCCTCGACCAGGTCGAGGTTCCCGCAGGTCTGGATCTCCAGTTCGATGTGCTCGCCGATCAGTCGCCCGAGCATCTTCTGGACGCCGCAGACCGCCTCGTCCACGTCGATCGGCCGCGGATCGATGACCTGTCGGCGGCTGAACGCGAGGAGTTGCGCTACGAGCGTCGTGGCTCGGCGCGAGGCGTCGATCACCTGCTCCAGGCACGCCTTCGCGCCGCTGGCGGATTCGCTGTCGGCCGCGCCGCCGTCGCGGGCGAGTTCGGCGTACCCGTGGATCACGGAGAGCAGGTTGTTGAAGTCGTGGGCCACGCCACCGGCGAGGATGCCCACAGCCTCCATCTTCTGGGCGTGACGGAACTGTTCCTCGAGCTCGACTTCGTGGCTCCGGTCGTGCTGAACGACCACGTGCTCCATCACGCGTCCGTCGCGATCGCGGACGGCGGAGAGCGTCGCCTGCACCGGGAACTCGGATCCGTCCCGCCTCGAGCACGTCACGGCGCCCGTCCATGGTTTGCCCGCGTGGACCGACTTCCAGATCGCGGCGATCGGCGTCGCCCGCTCCGCGATCTTCCAGATCTGGTCGAGCGGGCGTCCGAGTGCGTCCGCTCGGGACCACCCCGTCTGCCGCTCGAACGCCTGATTGGCGTACTCGACGCCTCCCTTCTCGTCGAGGACGATCACCGCGTCCGCTGTCTGCTCGACAGCGGCGGTGAGACGCTGACGCTCTTCCTCGCCGCGGCGCCTCCGGAACCACGCCGCGACCTGCTCGGCCGCGAAGTGGAGCAGATCGACGTCGCCGGATCCGTACGGCGAGCCCCGGTCGCGGTTCTGAACGACGACGACTCCGCGGATGCCCTGCCCCAGACGCATCGGCGCCGACGCCCAGTGCTCCGCAACGGGTTCCGCTGCCTTCGCATCGCCGCGTTCCACGAGCAGTCGGATCTGCTCCGCACTCAAGATGACCGCAGCCTCGCGCTCGAGCGCGTAGCCGGTCAGGCCACGGCTCGCCTCGTGGACCGAGACACCGGGCGTCGTGGGATCCGAGCAGTACGCGAGCGTCATCCTCCCCGTCGCGCGGTCCACGCCGGCGATGTGGAATGCGTGAACCTGCATCGAGTCGCGGACGACGCTCTCCACGCCCCGGAACATCTCCCCCGGCGTCTCTGCCGCCTGCGCGACTTCGAACACGCGTGACGTCGCCACGCGCCGCCGCTCCGCCCGACGGGCGTCGCCGATGTCAGACACGACGATCACCCAGGCGGGCTCTCCGCCCGCCGTCGAGCCGATCGACGTCGCGGTGAGGCTCGCCTCGCGGCCGTCGCCCGCGGCGGCGATGAGCCGCGTCTCGCGACCACTGAGCTGACCGCGGCGCTCGATCCTATGGAGAAGACCCTGCGCACCTGCCGGGTCGCGGATGACCCGGGTGACCGGTTCGCCGACCAGGTCGGCAGTCGTGAACCCCGTGGAACCGACAGCAGCCGAGTTCACGGCCCGGATTCGCAGGTGAACCTCGGGATCACGTTCGACGACGAACACCGGTTCGGGAATCGACTCGATCAGACCTCCGACGAGATGCCAACGGTCCGACTCCGACGTGATTTCTGCGTCGCGGATCGATCGCGCCGCAGCCGCCGCCGATCTGCGGCGCATCGCGACGAGCGCGCTCGACAGGACGACGAGCCCCGTCGCGGCGGCCACGACGCCTGTCCAGGCCATGAGGGATCCGCCCCAGCCGGGCGCGGGCCCGCCTACGACCAGCAGCGCGGCACCGACCACCACGCCGGCGACACCGGCGAGCGCCGCGAGCTGCGGCGTGAGCGACACGCCCCTGACACTTCCGGTCGCTTCAGGCTGATCCACTCGATGCCTCCGAACGCGGGAGCAGGATGAACGTCGCGGCTCCTCGACGGAACCTGCATTGCCCCCTATCGGGCGAGGCGGCTGGGCGAGTTGATCCGCCGCCGGCACACGGGGCGAGGCGCGACACGCATCGTCGGAGCCTGGCCCGCCCACCACGGCGAGCCGACGAGGCGCGCGACAGCGTCGCGAAGCAGGGCGCCAGCCGCCACATTGTCAGCCCGACGCGACGCCCGGAGTGTCCATCCGTTCGCACGCGCGGGCGTCGTAGTCTCCCAAATCGAGAATCGTTTTTCTCAGATTCCGCAAAAGCGGACGCGCAGGGCCGCCACATCCATGCAACCAGCGGCGTGCCTGGGATCGATGTCGATCCGAATCGACATCGAAGGCGCGCCGTGCGGGTCATCGACTGGGTAACGACGTGAGGAGGCTCTGGATGTCCGAGTACCACCGTGAACACCATGAATCGAGAAGGCGCCGCACCGGCGGCCGACGGGCGGTCATGGCGGCCTTGCTGTCCGTGGTGGGCGCGTTCGCCGGGAGCGGCGCCACCGCGACTGCATACTCCGACGGCCCGATCACGGCGCCCACCGACGTCACGCTGACGTTCTCGGTGGACAACAAGATCTACGACGGCACGCCGACCGCCACGCTGAGCGGCATCACGCCGAGCGCCCCGTTCGTCGGCGACGTGAACGTCACGTACACCGCCGCCTTCGACACGAAGCACGTCGGCAACGGCAAGAACGTGGCGATCACGTTCACGCTGACCGGCATGGACGCCGGGAACTACAACGTCGTGAACACGCCGACGACCGGCACGGCGAACATCACGCAGAGGGACCTGACCCCGGTCATCGTCGCCAACGACAAGACCTACGACGGGAACAGGAACGCAGCCGTCAATTTCGGGTCGCACATCGGCTTCGTCGGCGGCGACGTCATCTCGCTCGACTCCGGGACGCGCCTGTTCGACACGAAGAACGTCGGCACGGGCAAGACCGTCACGGTCTCCAACATCCACCTGACCGGCGCGGGCACGGACGACGGCAACTACAACCTCACGAGCAGCACGGCGACCGACCTCGCGGACATCACCGCGCGGTCGCTTCACGTCACGGCGACGGCGTCGAACAAGGAGTACGACGCCACGATCGGCGCCACCGCCTCCCTCTCGACCGACGCGCTTGGCGGGAGCGACGTCACCGTCGCGTACACGACCGCCACGTTCGGCACCAAGGCCGTCGGCACGGGCAAGACCGTGACGGTCTCCGGCATCTCGATCTTCGGCGGCCTCGACGCCGGGAACTACTCGCTCGCGAACGTCTCGACGACCACGACGGCGGACATCACGCAGCGCCCGCTCACGGTGACCGCCGTGGCGAGCGACAAGATCTACGACGGCAACACGTCGGCGACGGCCGCGCTCTCGACCGACGCGATCTTCGGCGACGACGTGACCGCGCTCGGCACGGCGACGTTCGCGACGAAGACCGTCGGCGTCGGCAAGACGGTCGCCGTGAACTCCATCGCCATCTCCGGCCCTGACGCCGGCAACTACTCGCTGTCGAACACGACCGCGACCGACACGGCCGACATCACGCACCGCACGATCACCGTGAGCGCAACCGCGTCCGACAAGCCGTACGACGGCAACACGACGGCCGTCGCGGCACTCACGAGCGACAAGGTCCCCGCCGACGTGGTCACGCTCAGCTACGTTTCCGCGACGTTCGACAACAAGTTCGTGGGCACGGGCAAGCTGGTCACGGTGTCCGGCATTGCGATCGGCGGCTTCGACTCGCCGAACTACACGCTCGGCAACACCACGGCCACGGCCACGGCCGCGATCACGCCCGTCCTGCTCCTCGACGCAGCCGAACAGGTCTACGACGCGGCCGCAGGCGCCGGGACGTCGCTCTACGCGGCGGCCACGTCCTACCTCTTCCCCGTGGACATCAACGGCGACGGCCGCATGGACGTCGTCAACGCGACGACGCGCGGCGTGCAGGTGTTCCGCAACGACGGCAACGTCATGGGGCACCTGAGCCTCGTGCTCGTTCAGGAGATCGCTGCGACCTACAGCCACGGCGGCGGTGCGGTGGACATCGAC
>JAIOPE010000172.1 GCA_021414065.1 Planctomycetota bacterium | reverse complement strand
GCCCAGGGCAACGCCCCATAAGCGCTAACTTAGCGCAATTACTTGAGCTGAAATCGACATCAAGACACCATATGTAGTTGTCCTGTGGCCGATGTTCGCGGTCGCAGCCGTCTCGGGGCGGCACTTTGAGCGGTTCTGGGGCACTTCCGACCCCTCCGAGGGCACGGCCAACGGGCCCGAACCCACCTAAGTTAACGCTTATGGGGCAACGCCCTGGGTTTGAGTTGTCCTCTTCGCTGAGCCCTGTAGGGGCGACTGAACCGCGCGAGTGCGACCTCGGCCGACGCGCATGTGCGGACGGCCTGCGATCCATCATTCTTCCGCGATTGAGCCGCCCCTTCAGGGCTCGGGTTTCATCCTCCTGATTTCCCAGCGCGTTGCCCTGGGCTTGAGTTGAGGCGCCCCTTCGGGGCTTCGGAATCGTCCCTACCTCGTCGCGAGCGTCACGAGACCTCGGCGATGGCCTCGTCGAGCGCCGGGAGCAGTCGCGCCAGTTCCGACGGCGTGACGTCGCCCAGGTGGCCGATGCGGAAGGTGGCGCCGGAAAGCGGGCCGTGGCCGTCGGCGATGCGGAAACCGCGTCGTTCCACGGCCGCGAGCAGTCGCGGGACGTCCAGGGCGCGGGTGTTCTCGATCACCGTGACGGCCGGGCTGCGGAAGCCGGGGCGCGGCAGGACGGCGAACCGTTCCTCGGCCCACGCGCCGGCCAGGGCGGCCATCTCCCGGTGACGCGCCTCGCGGGCGGCCATGCCCTCGGCGAGGAGATGCGCGAGCTGCACGTCGAGGGCGTGGAAGAGCGACGTCGCGGGGGTCTGCGGGGTCTCGCCCTTCGCGTGGTGGCTGAGGAGTGTCTCGAGCCGAAGCGCGTGCGACGGGAACGTTGACTCCCTCGCTCGCGCCGCCGCGCCCGGGCCGACGGCGAGGACGGCCATCCCCGGCGGACACGCGATGCCCTTGCCCGTCGAGCCGACGAGCACGGCGTCGGGACCGAGGGAATCGAAGTCGATCGCGAGGGCGCCGAGCGAGGAGACGGCATCCGCAACCAGGGCCGCGCCCCGGGCGCGGCAGGCCGCGGCGACGGCCGCGAGGTCCGAAAGCGCCCCGGTGGACGTCTCAGAGTGGACGAACGCCACGGCGTCGAAGCCGCCGGCGGCCAGCGCGCGGCCCACGGCGTCCGGATCAACGGGCTCGCCCGGGGCGAACTCGAGTCGCTCCGTCGCGAAGCCGAGCGCGGGGGCCATGTCGGCCCATCGACGGCCGAAGCTCCCGTTGACCAGCGCCAGCACGCGGCGACGGGCGACCGCGGCCAGCGCGATCTCGAACGCGGTCGTCGCGGAGCAGAGGACCGGAATGACCGGTGCGCGTGTCGCGAGCATCTGCGCGAGGCCGGACTGCACGCGGCGGACGACGGCGCGGAATGCGTCGCTGCGGTGCGGGAGAGGCGGCCTCGCCATCGCGGCGAGCACGTCCGCCCGCACGTGAACGGGGCCTGGTGTGAAAGCGACGTGAGTTTCGAGCATGCAGTGGGTTCCGGGCTACCATCCTCGCAAGGATGAGGAACTGGCGCTACGCCTACAACACCAACGGTCTCGCTCACCATCGTCTCTCCGACGCGGTGGACCTGCTCGCGGACCTAGGGTACGAAGCGATCGCACTCACGCCTGACGTGGGCCACCTCGACCCACGCACCGCCACAGCGACCGATGTCTCTGCGTTCGATTCGCATGTGCGACGCCGGGGGCTCGCGGTTTCGATCCAGACGGGCGCGCGGTTCGCGCTCGACCCGCGTCGGAAGCACCACCCGACGCTCCTCGACCCGGACGCGACCGCTCGCAAGGTTCGCGTCGAGTTCCTCGTCCGCTGCCTCGACATCGGCCGCGACGTCGGCGCCACGACGCTCTCGTTCTGGAGCGGCGCGACGGGCGCGACCCCGGCGGGGCGCGAGTCGTCGGCCACGCTGACGAGCCGACTGGTCGATGGTTGCCGCGCCGTCGCGGAGGCTGCCGCCGACCGCGGCATGGTCGCCGCGTTCGAGCCGGAGCCGGGGATGTTCGTCTCGACGGTGGACCACTGGACGCTCCTCAGCCGCGTCGTGGCACACCCCGCGTTCCGCCTGGCGCTCGACGTCGGCCACGTCCACTGCAACGGCGAGGGCGACCCGGCTCGGTTGATCCGCCAGCACCAAGCGATGCTCGCCGACGTGCAGATCGAGGACATGAAAGTCGGCCAGCACGTCCACCTGGCGTTCGGCGAGGGCACGTTCGATGTCGGTCCGACGATGCAGACTCTGCGCGGCTCTGCGTACGACGGCCACGTCGGCGTCGAGCTCTCCCGCGACTCGCATCGCGCCCCCGAAGTCGCGGCGGCCGCGATCGCCCATCTGAAGAGGTACTGCCCGTGACGCTTCGACGACTCCTCCGGACCGGCCTCCCAGCTACGGTCGCGATGACGGTCTCCCTCTCCGTCGCGATGACTGCCGTGGCGCTCCTGTCGGCCGGGTGCGGCACGCTCGCAGCGGACCACGCGCCGGTCGTCGGCCCGTCTCGGATCACCGGACGCATCCGGGCCGACCGCATCCCGCCCGACGCGGTGATTCAGGTGTATCGCGAGATCGAGCTCGTCGGCGGATACGAGGCTCCGGCGGTCCCCGTCGTCGGGGCGACCGCGCGCCCGGACGAGCTCGGACGGTTCGAGACCCCCTCGCTGGTCCCCGGGCGGTATGTGATCGTCCTCCGCACCCGCGAGAACCCCCCGTCAACGACCAACGCGGTGGTCCCGGGACGGACGGACGTGGAGCTGCGTCTCAGCTCCCCCGGCGTCGGCTCCACGGTGACGGTCGTCGCGGGCCCAATGTCGGGGTCAACGTCAACGCTGGGCGCCGCAGACGCAACGCCGATCGCTCGCACGTGCCGGTTTGTCCCCGCCGAGCCGCGGACGGGGGTCCCGGACCGTCGCGAGGTCATCCTGCTGCCCGGGCAGGAAGTGCGCCTCGCCGGGATGACGCCGGGACGCTGGCACGTGGACGTGATGCCCGACGGCGCGACGGCCGACTTCATCGTCCCTTCGGGCGACGAAGTGCCGCGATTCGTGATCGACCCACCGGCGTTCCCGGGCACGGGCTGCACGATCGTCGGGAGCGTGTTCCGCGTGCGAGGTGACGTCGCGTTTGGTGCAGCAGTGACGGCGCGACCGGCATCCTCCGACGGCCAGGTGATCCAGCCGTGGGGGCGGGTCGGGCTCGTCGATGCCGAGGGTCGCTACAGCATCGAACGCCTCCCCGCCGGCACCGTATACGTGCGCGCCGAGAGCCGCGACGCGTCGTTCTGGACCGGCACCGGCGCCGAGCTGATCCCGATTTCGCCATCGAAAACCACCGAGCGCGCGTACGTGATTGAGCCCTGATTCGCGCGATTCTCAGCCTCAATCGCGCGTGACTTGCGTCTCAGGTGCCACTTTCACCCTTGTCATGGTGGGGGGTGAGAGGTAAGAATCCGCCATCGCAGCCATGACCATCCAGATCAACGCAAACGGGGTGCAAGGAGCCGGCGGGAGCACCGCCGAGTACTACATCCTCTGTCCCCAGCGCCCGGACGACCTGCCCGGCCTGATCACGCACCTGATCTCGCGTGACGTCTGCGCGAAGCGCCAGGACGAGAGCTACCACAAATGCCCGAACTGCATCCGGTCGCGCCTCTGGCGCCAGCGCAACGGGCTTCCGGTAGACGTCCCGGCCGCGAGCTGATCGGTTAACGAGACCGGCCCCGCGGGTTCGCCCGCGGGGCCTGTTCGATTCTCAAGCTGGGAAGCCGGGCGCTGCTACGACACGACCGCGCGGATCTCGTCGTCGGTGAGCACGTGGTCCGACTTCTTCGCGAGGGCGAACACGGCGTCCACGCGGGCCTCGGTCGCCTCCATGCCGTGGAGCGTCAGCCAGAAGACGCAGTTCGATTTCCCGGACATCGGCCCGACGGTGATCTTCTGCGACAGACCGAACTCGTCGGCCGGCACGCCGGAATAGACGCGGTTCGCGAGCCAGGTGTCGCCCTTGGCGAGCGCCTTCGCCACCGCCGCCGCGTGGACGCCGGTGGCCGTCTCGAACGCGTCGGAGCCCACGACCGGGTAGTTCTTCGGGATCGGCACGTTCGTGTAGCGCGAGACCGTCTCGACGTAGTCCATCAGGCCGCGCAGGTTGTTGTCGATGTGCCCCATCAGCTTCATGTTCACGAGGAGCGTGTCCATCGGGCAGTTGCCGGCCCGCTCGCCGATGCCGATCGCGGCGCCGTGGATGCGGTCGCAGCCCGCCTCGTACGCCCGGATCGCGTTGATGACGTCGAGCCCGCGGTCGCGGTGCCCGTGCCAGTCGAGCTTCACCGACGGCTCGGTGCCTCGGATGATGCTCTTCACGAACTGGACGAGCTTCCGCACGCCGTGGGGCGAGGCGTGACCGACCGTGTCGCAGACCACCACGCGCTGGGCGCCGTGCTCGATCGCCGCCCGGTAGAGCTGGTCCACCACGTGGGGGTGGGTCCGGGTCGTGTCCTCCGTCACGTACATGACGCGGAGGCCCTGGTTCTTCGCGAACGTCACGGCGTCGATCGTGAGCTTGAGCAGCTTCTTGATGTCCCACTCCTCGACGAGGAGCCGGATGTGCGACGACCCGAGGAAGACGGCCGTCTCGATCGACAGGCCGGTCCGCTGCTGGATCTCGGCGACGGGCCGGATGTCGGCCTCGAGCGTGCGCGCCGCGCAGTTCGGGTCGATCTTCATGTTGCTGCGGAGGATCTCGCGGGCGAGGGCCTCGACGTCGCGCACGGCGTGGGCGCCTGCGCCCGGCAGGCCGAGGTTGACGGAGTCGATCCCGAGGGCGGAGATCTTGTGCAGGATCTCGATCTTCTGCCCCACGGTCGGCGTCCGCACGGAGGGCGACTGGAGCCCGTCGCGCAGGGTCTCGTCGTCGAACTCCGCCTTGTGGTCCGGCTTCGCCGGGGCCTCAAGCACGTTCCAGTCGTAGATCAGGTCCTCGTGGCGCAGGTGGTCGGACATGGCGGCAAAGCCTCCGGTGGGGTGAGACATCGTAAACGCCCCGGCCCCCGCATCGTCGGAACTCGTCCCGACCTCGTCGGGAGCCTCGTCGCGAGTGCGGGTCAGCGGTCAAACGGCGGTTCTTCGGGAGGCGGCGGGCCCGCGTCCTCGTCGTCGCTGCCGAGCGCCCACTCCCACAGGCGGCCGAGCAGGTTCGGCCGCGAGTTCATCGACTTCGCGGTCAGGTCGCCGCCGAACCGCTGGAGGTGCTCCCGCGCCGACGCGAGGTCGCCCTCGACGAGCAGCGGCGACGCCTGCGTGAGGATGCGGCACGTCCAGACCTTGACGACGCGGCCGGCCACGCGGTCTCCCTCGCACGGAACGTGGCTGATCCGGACGACGCGGACGTCCAGCGTGTACCCGGTCTCGTCGTCGGCCACGCGGAGCGGCCCGACCTCGCCGAAGCGGCGGTTCGGGTCGGTCGTCTCGACGCGCCAGAGCTACAGCTTGGCGCCGCGGAGGGCCTCGAGGAAGACGCGGTCGGCGGGGCCGATCTCGTCGGACTTCAGGATGCGGTCGATCGGCGAGCGGCGGTCGCCGGACGGGTTGAGGCGGAGCGCGCGCCACTCCTGGAAGGCGTCCGTCGCGAGTTCCTCGACCTGGGGGTTGAGATCGTCGTCGCGGACGCCGAAGTACTCGCGGAAGCTCTCCGAGATCGACTTCTGCTCCGACTCGAGGCGGTCGTCGATCGCTTCGAACGCTCGCAGGTGGACGAGATCCCAGCCGTCACCGTCGTCGTCGCGGGGGACGATCTCGCCGTTGTAGATGGCGTCGAGTTCGCGGCGCCGCGCACCGGCGGAGGCGGCCAACGGGTCGATCGCCGCGTGGGGTCCGCATTCCGTCACCGCGATATCGAGCGGCCGAAGCGTCGCCTCGGCGACCGCGAACGCGGCGTGATCCTCGAAAGCGACCGACGCCGGGCGCGAGCCGGCGGCGACGATCGCGCTGAGCACCCGGCGGACAAGTGCGTACGGGCTCACGGACGCCGACGGGTCCGCAACGATCGCCGGCCCGCCCGCGACGTTGACGATGAACAGGTCGGCCGTCGGACGCGGCGTGGCGTCGTCGTCGGGGGTGGCCGACGAGGACGTCGGTTCGGCGGCGGCAGCGCCCCCGAGAGTGTCCACCCGGAACGCTGCGACCCACGCGACGGAGCCGGCCGGCAACTCGGCGACTCCCGACGGCACGCTCACCGCGTGGACGTGGTCGCCGCGGGGGCGCTCCCACGAGACCGGCGCGGTCGGGAACTCGGCGTGCTCGTCGGCGATCGCCCCGTCCGGCTCATCGGCGGCGAGCGTGGCGACGAACGGCACCGCAGAGGCGTCGGTCCACGCCAGCGGCGGCAGGTCGCCCGCGGCGCACGCGCGGCGGAGCGCCGAGAGCGCGCGAGCGATGCGGCTCTGGTCCGTCGCGTCGGGTCGGCGGGAAAGCCGCTCGCCGGCCTCGCGGACGCGGAACACGGGGAACTCGGTCGTCGCGACGTCGAGGTCCTCGGCGGCGAAGTCGGCGTCTTCGTCCGAGACGTTCTCGGCGGGCACCATCGCGAGCGCGAGGAACTCAAGCGGCGACGAGGGCCGGTCCCCCGCCAGGTCCGCCCCGTGAACGATCGACTCGGCGACCCGCAGTCCGGTCGCGCCGCGGAGGAGGAGCCACCCGCCGACGGCACTCTCGATCTCGTGGATCTCACGGCCGTCGCCCGGCCCGGTGAAGACCGTGTACCACGGCTCCGAGTCCTCGGGGAACCGCACGCCGAGGATGTCGCTCTTCGCCCCGAAAAGGTCCCACACGCCCTCGGCCGCGAAGTGCGCGGCTTCGTCGAGGAGGATGTCGGACGCCGTTTCGGGGGCGTCGCCTGAGTTCGAACGCGGTTTGACGGGCATCGCGCGATCGTAGCCGGGCGACGGTCGAAGGCGGACCAGCGTCGGGGCGCGAGGCCCTGCATACGTTCCCGTTCGCGACACGCATCCGCTGAGCAAAGCGGCCGGGCCGGACCGAGGAGACGGGGACACGGCCCTTGAGGGGGACGTCCCCGACGAGGTAGGCCCGAGTCGCGGACGACACCCGCGCCGACGAGTTATTGGGTTTTTGGGGACCGTCCCCGGGTCAACCTGTCCAGCCATGGCCGAGATCTACCGTCTGCACCGGCTCACGCTCACGGCGCCGGGGGAGTTCCTGTTCGTCGCCCTGGCGGCCGCCGTTCCGGGCATGTCGCGGGGACAAGCGCGGGACGCCGTGATGGCGGGGCTGGTCCGGCTGGACGGCGCGGTCGTCACGATGCCGAAGCACGTCCTCGACGATCTCCCCCACGCGGTCGAGGCCGACCTCCGGCAGGGCATCAAGCGGGCGTTCGAGGAACGCGTCCACGGACGGGAGCCGGTCGTCGCGCGGCCGTTCACGGTGCTCTACGAAGACGAGCACGTCGTCGTGGTGGACAAAGCCGCGGGCATCCTGTCGGCGCCGATGGGATCGATCGACGGCGACGCCCCGGAGCGCGGGCACGTTCCGGAACTGCTGCGGCGCATGTGGCGCAAGCGTGGCCGCAACGTCACGTTCGTGGGCGTCGTCCATCGGCTCGACAAGGAGACGAGCGGGTGCCTCTGCTTCGCGATGACGCGCGACGCGCAGCGCGTCCTCGCGGCGCAGTTCGCGTGTCACTCCGCGGGTCGCACGTACCGCTGCCTGACCGACGGCGCGCCGTCGCAGGACGAACTCACGCTCACCGGCGTCATCACGTTCGGCCCCGACGGTCGCCGATGCTTCCGGTTCGACCCGGCGGCGGCGGACCGTCTCGCGGAGCGAGCGCGTGCGCGGACAGGTGACGACGAGAGCGACGCGGCGCAAGACGACGCGTACGAGAACGCGGGCGGCCCCCGCCGCGCAACGCCCGGCAAGGACGCCATCACGCACGTGAAGGTCGTGCGCCGCCTCCGCCGCGGGGCGGACCTCGAAGTCACCCTCGAGACCGGCCGGACGCACCAGATCCGCGTGTCGCTGCTCGCGATCGGCTGTCCGGTGAGCGGCGATCACGTCTACTTCCCCCGGGACGTCGCCCCCGGCCGCCCGAACCCCCCGCGCCCGCCGCGGATGATGCTCCACGCCGAGAAACTCGCGTTCGACCACCCCGTCACCGGCCGCCGAATCGAGGTCACGGCGAAGCTCCCCGACGAGTTCGCGGCGCACGCGCGTCTCTTGGATCGGTGACAGCGCGGCCGTTGACATGACGTGCCCTTGCGGCGAACGTGCCGACGTGACGTCTCGCACCACGCTGAACGTGTCCCTCACGCCGGACCTGGGCCGCTTCGTCGAGAACCGCGTGCGGTCCGGTAAGTCCCAGTCCGCGAGCGAGGTCGTGCGCGAGGCACTTCGACTCCTCGAACGACGCGATCGCGAACCGGTTGCGAGCGTGGACGAGCTGAAGCGAGAGATCGAGATCGGACTGGCCCAACTCCGGCGCGGCGAGGGTATCGACGGAGACGCCTTCTTCCGCCGGCTCGCTGCACGCCGCCGAACGAAGGGCGCCGCGCCGTCGTGACGCGACTCGTTCTCTCACCGACCTCGGCGGCCGAGCGTGATCTCGCTCCGCCCACCACCCCGTCACGCCGCTGGATCTGGGTGCTCGTCGCGTTCGTGGCCGTCGCGGCGGGGATCGTCGCGTTCGCGCCGGCGAGGGAGTTCCCGGAGACGATCTGGGTGGATCAGACCCTGTCCGGTGACGGCGACTCGGGCCACGTTCGAACGACCCCTGAGGGTCCCAATCTCCGGTTCCGCGTTTGGTGGACGTGCGACCACGAAACGATCTTCATATCGGAGCAACGCGCCGACTGGCTGGAACTGGCAGTCGAGACCTTCGGCCTTCGCGCGCGACGCCTCGATCGCAGCTACAGCGCCACTGGCGTCGAGCGCACCGACGGTGACTCTCAGTGGACCGAGTACACGCGATTCGACCCCGCTCTGCGCTGAGCGGCTGCGCCACCGGGCCGCGACCACCTCGTCGCGCACCTCGGTTCGATCGCCCCCCTCCCGCGCCGTTCCTGGACGTTCGCTCCCGCGCCGTGGACCATCCCCGGCCATGCGTGTCCTCAAGTTCGGCGGTACGTCGGTCGGTGACGCGGAGCGGATCCGCGGGGTGGTCGAGATCGTGCGCGGGCGGGCCCAGCGCGGGCCGACGCTCGTCGTCGTCTCGGCGCAGTCCGGCGTGACGAACCAGCTCATCGCGCTCGCGGAACGCGCGGCGGCGGGGCCGGTGGAGCCGTCGGCGCTGCGGAACCGGCTCGAAGCGCTCATCGCGGAGCTCGGACTCGAAGAGGGGCTCGTCGAGGAGGAACTCGACGAGCTGGAGACGCTGCTCCGCGGCATCACGATGGTCGGCGACCTCACGCCGCGCTCGCTCGACCGGATGATGAGCTTCGGCGAGCGCTGCTCGGCGCGGATCGTCGCCGCGGCGATGCGTTCGGCGGGGCTGCCCGCGTGGCCGTACATGGCGTACGACGTGGGGCTCGTCACCGACGCCACGTACGGCGGTGCGCACGTCGAGGCGTCGAGCTACGCGAAGATCGCCGAGGAGCTCGGGCCCGTGCTGAAGGAAGGGCTCCTCCCGGTCGTGACGGGCTTCATCGCGAAGGACGGCGACGGCTACCTCACGACGCTCGGCCGCGGCGGCTCCGACTACTCGGCGGCCATCTTCGGCGCGGCCATGGGCGCCGACGAGATCGAGATCTGGACCGACGTGGACGGCGTGATGTCGGCCGACCCGCGGATCGTCCCCGAGGCGCGGAGTCTCGACCGGATGAGCTTCTCGGAAGCCGCCGAACTCGCGTACTACGGCGCGAAGGTGATCCACCCGGCCACGATCCAGCCGGCCGTCTGGAAGAACATCCCCATCCGCGTGCTGAACACGATGCGCCCCGAGCACCCGGGCACGCTCGTCCTGCGCGAGGTCGGCGGCGCCGCGCCGGGCGTGCGGTCGATCGCGAGCAAGGGCGGCATCACGGCCGTCCACGTCACGTCGCTTCGAATGCTCCTCCAGTACGGGTTCATGCGACGGATGTTCGAGGTGTTCGACCGGCGGAAGGTCGTGATCGACATGATCTCGACGTCCGAGGTGTCGGTCTCGGTGACGACCGACCACCCGGGCGACCTGGCGGCGCTCACGCAGGAACTCGCCGAGTTCGCGGAGGTGCGCGTCGAGCACGACCGGGCCATCCTGTGCCTCGTCGGCGAGGGGCTCCGCGAGTCGAAGGACGTGCTGGCCCGCATCTTCGCCACGCTGGAGCGCGAGAACGTAGCGGTCCGAATGGTGAGCGTCGGCGCGTCCCGCATCAACGTGTCCCTCCTCGTGGACACCGCCGACGAGCGCCGCGCCGTGCAGGCGCTCCACCGGGAGTTCTTCAAGGCGTAGGCTCGGCCCAGGCTCAGCCGCCGGGGCTCACACGAGCTGACTCGCCCCGTTTCCGCAACTCCGGACCCCCGATTGCGGTTCACCTAGTGCCATGCAGATCCGACGACCGCTCCTCCTCACCCTTCTCGCCGTACCGGTCCTCGTCGCCGCGGCCACGTCCTTCGCGGGACTCCTCGCCGTGGGCGACGAAGTCCCCGACGTCACGCTGACGATGTCCGACGGCAAGGACCAGAAGCTCTCAGCGCGCGAGGGCCGCGCGGTCGTGCTGTTCTTCTACGGGACGTGGAGCAAGAAGGCCCCGGGCGACGCCGCCACGATCGCCGGGCTCCGCAAGGGCCGAGAGGCGCAGGCGCTCGACCTGATCGGCGTCGCGCGCGACGCGAAGCCCGAGGACGTGAAGAAGTTCGCCGACGACAACAAGCTCACGTTCCCGCAGGCGGCCGACGCCAAGGGCGAGCTGTACCAGCGCTTCGCCGAGAAGGGCCTGCCGTGGGTCGCCGTGCTCGACGGCAAGCGGAAGCTGAAGTGGTCCGCCGCGGGCGTGGCCGAGGACGACATCGACGCCGCGCTGACCGAGATCCTCGGCAAGCGCGAGGAGCCGAAGAAGGACGACGCCGGAGCGAAGTAGCTCGCGCGGCCCGCGCCGGCGGGGTTCCATTTCCGCGGTGTCGAACCGCCCCGCCTGGACGTTCCCCGTCGCGGCCTTCCTCGGGTCCACGCTGCTCCGCGTGTGGCGGTTCACGTGGCGGATCGACGAGCGCCCGCGCCGGTTCGTCCTCGACCGCCGCGCGGCCGCTGCGCCCGGCACGCCCGGCGCCATCTACACGATTTGGCACTCGCGCATCCTGCTCGGGTCCGCGACGCAGGCGGGGCTCGGCGTGAGCGTGCTCATCTCGATGCACGGCGACGGTGAGTACATCGCTCGGACGGTCGAGCGCCTCGGCTTCGGGACGATCCGCGGGTCGTCCACGCGCGGCGGGTCGCGCGCGCTGCTCGGTCTCGTCGAGACACTTCGGGCCGGGCGCGACGTCGCGCTCACACCGGACGGTCCGAAAGGCCCGCGGCTGAAGGCCCACCCCGGATGCGTCGGTGCGGCGTCGGCGACGGGCGCGCCCATCATCCCGGTGGCGCTTGAGTGCCGCACGTCGAAGCGGCTGCGGTCGTGGGACAGGTTCCTGCTGCCGGCGCCGTTCACAAAGGTGGCCGTGCGCTTCGGCACGCCCGTACTCGTGCCGCCGGACCTCGACGCCGCGGGCGTCGCGCTCTGGCAGACGCGCGTCGAAGAGGCGATGCACGCCGCCCACCGCGAGGCGGCAGCGGCGGTGGGACGCTCGTACGAAGTGGACGAGGCGTAGCACTTTCCTTTCGGCGATGACGCGGCGGCGCGGGACGATCTCTTCGTGACGGACGAGGAACGACGGCGCGCTCTCGTCGCCGCGGTGCGCCGCGGCAGTCGTGCGGGCGGACTTGCCCGCGCGTGCCTGCTCATCGCACGCGGCTCGTATCCGAAGCTCGATCCCACGGTCTCGCTTGAGGAGATCGAGAGTCTCGCGACGACCGTCCGCGCCGCGCGGGCCGCGAAGCCGAACCGACACGCGGCCGACATGCTCGCCGACGTGCTCGGTCGCCGCGAGGGGTTCGGCGGCGCCGTCGTGGACTACGACGATCCGGAGATGAGCTACCTCAATCGCGTGCTCGCGCGGCGCCGCGGCCTGCCGATCCTGCTCTCGATCGTGTGGATCGAGGTTGCCCGCGCCGCGGGGTTCACGGCGCGCCCGCTCCCGTTCCCCGGGCACTTCGCCGCGATGATCGAAGGCGAGATCGTGGACCCGTACTCGGGCGGACGGCGGATGTCGAAGGACGAGGTGCTCACGCTGTTCGAGTCGAACGACGGCGGCACGCCCACGCTCGAACGCAACGCGACGCCGCGGCGCGTGATGCTCCGCGTGCTCGCGAACCTGGCCAACGCCTACGAGCGCCGCGGCGACGGGCGCCGTCTCGACAGCGTCCTCAGCGACGAACTCGCGCTCTTCCCCGCCGACGCGCGACTCCTCGTGCGCCGGGGCACAGCCCGCGCGCACTTCGACGACCGCCGCGGCGCTCTGGACGACCTAAGCCGGGCGGCTGCACGCCTTCCGGCCGGGCCCGAGTTCGAGCGGGCACGCAGTGCGGCGCTCTCGCTGGTCCGTTCGAGGATCTCGGAGAACTGATGGGTTCCATCGTCCGCAAGATCGACGCAGGGCGCGGCGCCCGCGTTCGCGCCGGTCTCGAAGCGGAGGGCTGGGAGATCCGCCCGCAGGAGCACGCGCACTGGGCGGCGTCGGGTCCGGGCATCACGGTCGTGCACTACAAGAGCGGGAAGTTCCTCGTGCAGGGCAAGCACGCCGACGACTTCATGGCGACGTGGTTCGAGGAACTCGGCCTCCTCGACGACGGAGCGTCGCCCGGCGCGCCATCCGCGGACACCGTCACGGAGCCGATCATCGGCGTGGACGAATCGGGGAAGGGCGACTACTTCGGCCCGCTCGTCATCGCGGGGTTCCTCGTCCGCCCGGAAGACGTTCCGGTCCTGCGACTCCTCGGCGCCCGCGACAGCAAGGAAGTCGGCGACGCCGAGGCGCTCCGCGTCGCAGAGGAGATCGAAGACGCGTGGCCGGGGCACTCCGCGGTCGTCGCCATCGGGCCCGCCCGCTACAACGAGATGCACCGGGAGTTCGGCGGAAACCTGAACCGGCTCCTCGCTTGGGGACACGCGACCGTGGTGGAGAAGATCCTCGAGCACATCCCTTGCGGTCGGATGATCTCCGACCAGTTCGGCGACCCTCGACTGGTGAAGGACGCGCTCACGCGCAAGAAGATCGAGATCCGGCTCGAGCAGCGGCCGCGTGCGGAGTCGCATCCCGCGGTCGCTGCGGCCTCGATCCTCGCGCGGGCCAAGTTCCTGCGAGAGTTGCGGCGACTCGGCGACGTCGCGGGAGTGAAGCTCCCGAAGGGCGCGGGGACGCCCGTGGACGCCGCGGCGCGTGCGATCTTCCGCGAGCGCGGCATCGAGGGACTGGAGCCTGTAGCCAAGATGCACTTCCGCACCACCCTGAAAGCGAGGGAACTCCTGTGACAGAACGCGCGCCGCTCAAGCTCGGGCCGGACGGTGCCGGTGAGGAAGGCGCGGTCACGCTGCGCTTCATCGGCGCTGCGCAGACGACCACGGGTTCTCTGCATCGCCTCCGCACGGAGGAAGGCGATCTCATCCTCGACTGCGGGCTCTACCAGGGCCACCGCGAAGAGGCCGAGGCCTGGAACCGTCAGCTCCCGGTGCGCGCCGACCGCGTGCGCGCCGTCGTTCTCTCGCATGCCCACGTGGACCACTGCGGCTCGCTCCCGCTCCTCGTGAAGCGCGGGTTCCGCGGGCCGATCTGGACCACGCCTGCGACCGCCGACCTGCTCCCGATCATGCTCTTCGACTCGGCGCACCTCCAAGCCGGCGACATCGAGCGCGTCAACCGCAAGCTGCCCGCCAACCAGCAGAAGACGCCGCTCTACACCGAAGAAGACGTCGAGGCCACGATGCGGCTCGTCCGTACGGCGCGGTACGGCGAGCACTTCGAACCGATGAAGCGCGTCGAAGGACGCTTCGTAGACGCGGGGCACATCCTCGGGTCGTCGGCCGTGCATCTCACCGTCGGCACGCGCGACGGCCGGAAGACGACCGTGGGCTTCACCGGCGATCTGGGTCGCACCGACGTCCCGCTGCTCCGCGACCCGGAACCGCTGGGCGACGTGGACTGGTACCTCTCGGAGTCCACGTACGGCGACCGCGAACACGAAGACGAGTCGGGCGTCGAGAAGCACCTGCGCGACGTCGTCGTCTCGACGGTCGCACGCGGCGGCAAACTGCTCATCCCGGCGTTCGCCGTCGGCCGCACGCAGTTGCTCGTCTACCTGCTCCACCAACTCCGGTACCGCCACGAGATCCCGGACGTGCCGATCTACGTGGACAGCCCGATGGCGCGCAAGGCGACCGACGTCTTCCGCAACCACAAGGACCTGTACGACGGCGACGCGCGCCAGTTCCTGAGCTGCTGCGGACCGCTCTTCGACGCGGCGCGCACGTCGTACGTCGAGGACCGCACGGAGAGCCAAGCGCTGAACCGTGTCGAAGGGCCGGCAATCATCATCTCGTCGTCGGGAATGCTCGAGGGCGGGCGGATGGTGCATCACGGGATGCACCACGGCGGCGACCCGCGGAACACGCTGCTGTTCGTCGGCTACCAGGCGGAGCACACGCTCGGGCGCCGGTTGCTCGACGGCGCGAAGGAGTACCGGGCGTTCGGCGAGGAGCACATCCTCCGCGCCAAGATCGAGGAGATCAGCGGGCTCTCGGCGCACGCCGACCGTCGCGGACTGCTCGCCTACGTGAAGAAGCTCGACCGGCCGCCGCAGCGCACGTTCCTCGTCCACGGCGAGCCCGAGAAGATCGACGCCCTGAAGGGGTACCTCGCCGCGAGCGGCCTGACGGGCGTGACGGGGCCCGCACCGGGCGACTGGTTCAAGCTGCTGTAGCGACGGCTTGCCTGACGTATCCGAACGTCGCCGCCCCGAGTCCGCGCTGTATCCTCGCTCCCCATGCGCTTCACGAAGATGCAGGGCCTCGGCAACGACTACGTCTACGTGGACGGATTCAAGGAGAAGGTCGCCGACCCCGCGGAGACCGCGCGGCAGGTGAGCGACCGGCGGTTCGGGATCGGGAGCGACGGACTCATCCTGATCCAGCGGCCCACCAAGGGCACCGCCGCCGACGTGCGGATGGAGATGTACAACGCCGACGGCTCGCGCAGCGAGATGTGCGGCAATGGGCTCCGCTGTGTCGCGAAGTACGCGTACGACCACGGCATCGTGAAGAAGGCGCACCTCGTCGCCGAGACCGACGCGGGGCTGAAGACGATCGACCTCGTGATCGAGGGCGGCGTGGCCGCCGCGGCGCGGATCGACATGGGGCCGCCGCGTCTCGAACGATCCGAGATCCCGATGGTCGGCGCGCCGGGCCGCGTCGTCCGCGAGACGCTCCGCGCCGCGGGGCGCGACCTCGTCGTCACCTGCGTGTCGATGGGCAACCCGCACTGCGTCGTGTTCGTCGAGGACCCGGCGACGTTCCCCGTCACCGAAGTCGGCCCGCTCGTCGAGAATCACCCGTCGTTCCCGCGCCGCACGAATGTGGAGTTCGTCCGCGCGCTCTCGACGCGCGAGGTGCAGCAGCGCACGTGGGAACGCGGCAGCGGCGAGACGTTCGCCTGCGGCACCGGCGCATGCGCCGTGGCCGTCGCGGGCCGCTTGAACGGCCTCCTCGGCCCGGACGTGACGATCCACCTGACGGGCGGCGACCTGCGCGTGGAGTGGGAGGGCTTCGACGCGAACGGAGTCGCGCGCTCCGTGTTCATGACCGGCCCCGCCGTGGAGGTCTTCAGCGGCGTCTGGCCCGGGCCCGGGGGACAGGCGTCGGCCGGGGGGCAGGGTTAAGTTGAGCAGTTGGGCGGCGCAGATGCTCGGCCGACGCAGGCGCCTCACCGCCGCGCAAGCGCTCAAGTTGACCGTGTCCTCGTTGCTCGCGTCTTGCGGCGGTCCTGCCGCGCCCGCCGCGCCACCGCCACCTCCGCCGCCCCCGGCCGTCCTCACCGCTCCGGCCCCCACGAGCCCTTTCGCCCTCACGTCGCTCACCGACGACGGTCACTCGTTCCCCAAGTCACAACTTGTCGCCGCGCTCCTTCCGCGCGTTCTCGACGGCCCGATTGCGGACCGCCGCGCGATCGACGCGTGGGAGCCCTGGACGGAGAAGCCGGAGTTGCCGGACATCGACGCGTTCCCCGATGACGCGGCGCTCCTGTTCGGGCTGGACGTACACACGGAACTGCGCCGCGGCGCGCTTACGTTCACCGGCCCCGACGCCGACACCGCCGGCCGCGTGCTCGCCGCCGCCGACGCCGCGTTGCGCCGCGCGTACCGTGTCGAGATCCGTGCCGTGCGCGTCGCGCCGGGGCAGCCCGCGCCGACGGCCGCCGACGTGCTCTCGGCGGATGACGCCCGAGTTCTCGCTCGCTTCGACTGCCTCGTCCGCGACGGGTCCCTCGCCGTGACTGCCGCGCGCGACGACGTCGCCTTCCCTGCCGACGTCGAACTCGAGAACGTCACGGCCGCGCCTCACGCGATGCAGTTCGGCATCGGCTGGGCGCTCGCGGTGTCGCCGGCGCGGGTGGACGGAGGCCGCGCGGTCCTTCGTCTCACGTTCCACGAGACGCGGCTCCTCGGCGAACGCCGCATCGCAGGCGACGACGTCGAACGCGACGCGCCGCTGCTCGCGACGATCACGCTCGCCGGCGAGTTCCCCGCGGTGAACGGAGTCGCGACGCTCGCGTTCGCGGACGCCGGTGATCCGGAGACATCGCTCGCCGTCGCCTGGCGCGTCACC
>JAIOPE010000150.1 GCA_021414065.1 Planctomycetota bacterium | reverse complement strand
ACCTCGAGCGCATGACCGACACGAATGCCGCGCGCGCGTTCTCGCTGCCTGAAGGAGTGTGACCCCATCTCGAGCCACGATCCCGCGGGCTTCCGAACGACCTTCGACGCGGTCCGCTCCGCGATCGCCACCGCGGTCGTCGGCCAGGAGGCCGTGGTCGAGTCCGTGCTCGTCTGTCTCTTCGCCGACGGTCACTGCCTGCTCGAGGGCGTGCCGGGCGTCGGCAAGACGCTGCTCGTGCGCAGCGTCGCCGCGGCCACGGGCGTGCAGTTCGCGCGCATCCAGTTCACGCCCGACCTGATGCCGGCCGACGTGATCGGCACCGACTTCCTCTCCGTGGACGAGAACGGCCGCACGGCGTTCGAGTTCCGTCCGGGCCCGATCTTCGGGAGCATCGTCCTCGCCGACGAAATCAACCGTGCGACGCCGAAGACGCAGTCCGCGCTGCTCCAGGCGATGGAGGAGCGAGAGGTCACGGTGGCCCGCACGACGCGCGCGCTGCCGCGGCCGTTCCTCGTCCTCGCCACGCAGAATCCGCTGGAGATGGAGGGCACCTACCCGCTGCCCGAGGCCCAGCTCGACCGCTTTCTGATGAAGATCGACGTCTCGATGCCGCCGCTGTCGGATCTGCTCCGGATCGTGGACCGCACGACCGGCGGCGACCGGACCACGGTGCCGCAGGCGACCGACGCGGAGACCGTGATTGCGCTCCAGCGTCTCGCGCGGCAGGCGGTCATCGCGCCGCACCTGCGGGAGTTCCTCGGGCGCCTCGTGCTCGCGACGCACCCGACCGACCCCGCGGCCCCGGCGATCGTGCGGAAGTCGGTTCGCTGCGGTGCGAGCCCCCGGGCCGCGCAGGCCCTCGCGTTGTCGGCGAAGGTTCGGGCCCTGGCCCGCGGCCGTGCGCACGTCGCCGAGGAGGACCTGCGCGCCCTGGCCCCCGCCGTGCTCCAGCATCGTCTTCTGCTGAGCTACGAGGGCGAGGCGGACGGCGTGACGTCGGAGCAGGTCGTACGCGAGGTCCTCAGTTCGCTCAAGGCGTGAACTCGATGAGAATGTCAGCCCCGTGACCCAGGAAATCGACCTGAACCGCCTGCAGGCCCTCATCGAGGAGCTTGAGAGCGCCGATGCGTTCGAGCGCCGCGATGCGATCGAGGCACTCGCGTTCCTCACGCAGCAACGGCTGGGCTTCGACTGGGGCTCCGCGCCCGACGACCGCCGCCGTGCCGTGCGCAGGTGGCGCCGCTGGCTCGAGCTCGCGCAGGAGCGGCGGCAGGGCGAGGAGATCCAGGCCACGCTGCAGCTCCTCGCGCAGGGCAAGCTCGACGCCGACTCCTTCAAGAAGCTGATGACGCAGCTCCCGGTGGACCAGAAGAAGGCACTTCTCCAGCAACTGGTGATCGCGAAGGCTGCCGCGGAGATCCCTCACGCAGCCGCCCACGCTCTCTGCCAGCGGTGCAAGAAGCGCCCGGTGACAGTGCGCGTGACCACGCGCGCGGAGTCCGGTGTGTACGAGCAGGCCGCGCTCTGCGAGGTCTGCGCGGCGCAGGTTCTGCCGTAGTTCCGCGACTCGGGCCGACGTTTCGTCCGCGACTCGGGCCTGCCTCGTCGGGGATGTCCCTACGAGCGCCGTGTCTTAGGCTCCTCGGTCCGGCCCGGCCGCTCTGCTCCGCGAAAGCGCGTAGCGAAGAGCAACGTGCGTTCAGCCCCGTACCTTCCGCACCTCGGACCTACCTCGTCGGGGACGTCTCTACGACCGCTGTGTCTTAGCTCGTCCGGAACTCCCGAAACTTCTGCCGCGGATCGGCATCTCAATGGAAGAGGGCCTTCGTGGCCCGGGAGACGTCCGCATGCGCCAGCACCCGTTCCGAGCCACTCGCGTCGTCACTCGACTCGCCGCGGCGTTCGCCATCGCCGTCAGCGCGGCTCTCGCCGCCGACGCCCGCGCCGACGGCCTGATCATCGTCCCGCCGCGGCCGCCGGAGGCGCCCCACCTCCGCAACATCCCGCTCGCCGTGAAGTCGCACAAGGTCACGGTGCAGGTCACCGACCGCGTGGCCGTGACCGACGTGGACCAGGTCTTCTACAACCCGAATCCCCGCGCGCTTGAGGGCACGTACCTCTTCCCGCTCCCGCTCGGCGCCGCGATCGACCGCTTCTCGATGTGGGTGGACGGGAAGGAGCTCTCCGCGGAACTGCTCGACGCCGCGAAGGCCCGTGACATCTACGAGGGCATCGTGCGCCAGATGCGCGACCCGGCGCTCCTCGAGTACGCGGACCGCGGCATCTTCAAGGCGCGCATCTTCCCGATCGAGGCGAACGGCGAGAAGCGCGTCCGAATCCGCTACGCAGAGCTCCTCACGGCCGACGCCGGAACCGTGGGCTACCGCTACCCGCTCGCGACGGAGCGGTTCTCGTCGAAGCCGCTCGAGCAGTGCTCGATCGACGTCACGATCGAGGGCAGCTCGCCGATCACGTCGGTCTGGAGCCCGACGCACAAGGTGGACGCGCCGACCGTCACCCCCGGCGCCGCGACGAACCGCGTGCGTGTCGGCTGGGAGACGCGCGGCACGCTCCCCGACCGCGACTTCCTCCTCTACTGGCGCCAGACCGCGAAGGACGTCGGCATCGCCGCGCTCGCGCACCGCGACCCGTCAGACCCGGAGGGCACGTTCCTCCTCGTCCTCGGACCCAAGCCGCAGGCCGACGCCGCGCCGATGCCGAAGGACGTCGTGTTCGTCTTCGACACGTCGGGCTCCATGGCCGGAGCGAAGATGGAGCAGGCCCGCGCCGCGCTGCGCTTCTGCGTGCGGAGCCTCGGCGCCGACGACCGCTTCGGGATCGTCCCGTTCGCCACCGAACCGCGCCCGTTCGCAGCGACGCTGCAACCGGCGTCGCCCGAGAACCGCGCCGCCGCCGAGAAGTTCGTGGACGCGCTCGAAGCACGCGGCGGCACCGCCATCGACGACGCCCTGCGCGCGTCGATCGCGATGTTCCCCGCCGGGGCCGACGGCGCGCGTCCGCGCTTCGTCGTGTTCATGACCGACGGCGACCCGACGATCGGCGAGACCGACCCGGCGAAGATCGTGAAGAACGCGCTCGCGGCCGTCGGCCGGGCCGCGTCGTCGTCCGAGGAGAAGACCGGCCCGCTCGCAGCCGCCGCCGGCGCGAACGCGGCACGCATCTTCGTGTTCGGCGTGGGCAACCAGGTGAACGCGAAGCTGCTCGACACGCTGTCCGATGAAACGCGCGGCACGCGTGACTACGTCGCCGAGACCGAGAGCATCGAAGAGAAGGTCTCGAACCTCTGGACGAAGGTCTCGAAGCCCGCGATGACCGACGTGTCGATCCGCATCGATGGAGTCGCGACGTCAGCCGTCCACCCGGCGAAACTGCCGGACCTGTTCCACGGGGCCGAGATGCTCGTCGCCGGGCGGTACGCGATCGGCGGCAACGCCGTCATCCGCGTCTCCGGCCGCGTGCGCGGTCAGCCCGTCGAGATCGTCGAGGAAGTGAAGTTCCCCGAGGCCGAGGCGCGCCACGAGTTCCTCCCCCGCCTCTGGGCCGTCCGTCGCGTCGGCTTCCTGCTCGACGAGATCCGCCTCCGCGGCGAGTCCGCCGAGGTGAAGGACGAGGTCGTCCGCCTCGCGAAGCGGTTCGGCATCGTCACGCCGTACACGAGCTACCTGATCCTCGAGGACTCGCAGGCCGTCGGCCGCGCCCCGGGGCTCCGGCCGCGCACGGCCGACCTGCCGGGCGACCCGTTCCGCGGCGGGCTCGACGGCGCGTCGCCGGGCGGCGACACGGGCGGTGCCCCGCACACGGGCGGCGGTCGCAAGGCCGGTTCGGGACCCGGCGGAGGCGTGGGCGGTGGAGGCGGCGGGAGCGGCGGCGGTGCAGCCCCCGCCGCGCCGGCCGCGTCTGAGGACGCCGTCGAGGAGCTGAAGGCCGACGCGCGTCGCGCCGGCGAAGCCCGCAGCAAGGACTCCGGCAAGGGCGCGGTGGACCTCTCCCGCGACAGCAAGAACCTCCGCGACTTCGAGGGCCACGACGCCGACGGGCCCCGCAAGGAGGGCGGCGCCGCCGACCTCCTCCGTCACGTCGAGGGCCGCACGTTCTCGAAGCGCGGCGACCTGTGGTGGGACATGACCGCCGACCCGGCGAAGGCCCGTCGCAAGATCGAGGCGTTCTCCGACGACTACTTCGCCCTCGTCAAGGCCCACCCCGAACTCGCCAAGTGGGTCGTCCTCGGCCACGTCGTGGTCGTCGTCGGCGACGAGGTCCTGGAGTTCCTGCCGGCGACGGAGTGAACCCGCGCGTCACCGCACGCCGAGCCGCACGCGGTAGCTGAACCACCAGGTCCGTGGCCCGTCGCCGAGCGCGCGGCGGGCCACGTCACGCAGTTCCGTCAGGCCGATCTCGTCCTCGGTGGCGCCGCGGGCAAGAGGCCCGTGGACGCGCGCCTGACTCAGCGCCAGGCCCACGAAACGCGCGGCGTTCCCGATCTCGACGCCGTGGAGCACCACCTCGTTCACGTACCGGAACCGCCCGCTCGCCCGCATGCGCCCCAGGTGGCCCGACTTGTCCCACTGCGTCACGCGGTCCCGCAGTCCGAGCGTCGCCTCGCGCTCGAAGGCCAACTTCATGCACGCGGCGTACGCGCGCTCCGCCTCCCAATGGACCGTCGGCGGCCAGTCGCAGTCGATCGCAGCGAACACGCCGCCCGGGCGCAGCACCCGCGCCACCTCCGCGAACGTCGGCTCGGGGTCCATCCAGTGGAGGGACTGCGACGCCGTGACGATGTCCGCGCAGGCGTCGGGCAGTCCGGTCGCGGTACTCGACCCGGCCCGGTACTCGATCGTGCCGTCCGACGTCCGGGCGACCGCCTCGCGGCGCATCTCGTCACCGGGTTCGATGCCGATCACGCGGTCCGCCGCGCCCGCCCAGAGACGCGTGGAGAGCCCCGTGCCGGAGCCGAGGTCCACCACGAGCGAAGGACGCGAGCCCCCGGCAAGCTGCGTCAGCAACTCCACCACCGCGCGCGGCGGCGTGGGGCGGAACCGGTCATACGTGTCGGCGATGCCGCCGCCCCAGCGATCCACGTTCCCGTTGTCGCGCTCGGTGTCGCTCTCGTTGTCGTTCCCGGCTCCGGTCGGTCCGTCGGTCATGTCGTGCCTCCGAGCATCCCTCGACGGCGCCGTCACTTCGCAGTCGCGAGATCGACCTCGACAACCCGCCCCGGGACGGCCTCGGCGCGGACGGTTCGCCGCCCCGTCAGGTCGTCGCCGACGACGATCTCGACCGGACCGGGCGCGAGCATCTCGACCTCGAGTTCGCCGCACCCCGGGTGTGCGCGCAGCTTCCGCACAAACCCCGCTGACCGAATCTCTACGTCCGCCGCGCGGTTCACGGAGTCCACCGCGTTGCGCAGGATGACCGCGCAGCCAATCGACATGGTCAGGTCGATCGGCGCGGTCGAGTCGGGACCGAATGGGCGTCCCACGACGCCGTAGCCGGCGCGCACCGCGCTCACCGTCCCCGCCGTCCCCCTCGGCACACAGAGCTCCCACGACCCGTCGATGTTCGAAGCGGTGACGCTCAACTCGCCCGCGCCGACGTCGGCGGCGACCGCCGCCCCCGGCACCGGGCGCCCACTCGCACGGACCACGCCGCGCAACACGGTGACCGGTGTGAGATCGCCCAGGTCACCGACATCTGTGACGCCGGACTCCGCTACGTCGATCTCCCGAAACGCGAGCACAGACCGCCGCGCGTCATCGTCGAGGGCGATCACCATTCGCCACCTGCCCGGCGCCGGGAGCAGGATCTCGAACTCGGAGCCGGACACCGTCCCTATCGCCTGGCCCAAGGCCCCGGCCAGTTCGTCGCGCTGAAGTCGTTCCGCCCCGACCGAGATTCCCCTCAGATTGGCGCCCTTCGGCAGGGTGCAGCGGCCTCGCGCGACCAGCAACCGGCGCAGGCGCAGCTCCAGCGTGCCGTTCTTCGCGTCCCCGTACCGGAGGACGCCGCGCCACACCGCTGCAGCAGCGGGCGACCAAACCGCCACTCGGAACGGGTGCACGCTGGGGACCGTGACCACACACCCCATGCCCCCCAACTCGACGGCCGGGTCGAACGCGAGTGCAACGTCTGCGGCGTCGAGTTGCACGCCGCGAAACACGCCGTCTGGAGGGACCACCTTCCCGTCGGGATCGAGCACGGACAGCCGGAGCGTTGCGGGCGACGTGAGAGCAACGTCCACCTTGCCGCGCAGGAGGTCCGCGCGCGGGATGCGCGCCGCAAGCGTTCCCGCGCCAAGGGGACCCCCGCTCAGGAACACCTCGGTGTCTCCTTCGTCCGACGCCGTGACCTCCAACGCCACGCGACCTTCCGCGTCCGTTGGCCGTCCCAACAGATCACTGCGTTGCACCGCGCGCGCTCGCACGTGCGGCACCGGGTCGCCGCGGCGCTCGTCCACGACGCGGATCGCCAGCGAGACCGTCCTGTTGCGCGGCCTCAAGTCGATCGCCTCCATGGCAGCTCCCGGCGCGATGTGGACGAGGCGGCTCGCCACGGAACCCGACGGGAGCTTCGACTTGAGCACCCAGAACCCCGGCGGTACAGCGTCCGTCCGGAACGATCCGTCGGCCTCGGAAGTCGCACCCATGATGGTCACGTCCTGCTCAGCCGCCGGATAGGCGAGCCAGACGTTGGCGCCGGCGACCGGCTTCCCCATCTCGTCGATGACGCGCCCGGACACACGGGCGTCCGGCCCGACGACGACCTGCATGTCCAAGTCACCTGCGAAGGCGTCCACGACCCGCCGAGCGCAGCCGGGAGCCTTGACTTCGAGTTCCAGCCCGCGCACGCGCACCGGGATCACATCGAACCGGAATCTCCCGGCCGCGTCGGACTCGGCGCGAAGCGACATCGCGCCGTAGCGGGCCTGTACGACGGCACGGGCCACGGGCTGGCCGGACGGGGCTCGCACGACGCCGGCGAGCGGCGCGCCGGTCTCCAGCTCCAAGTCGCCCTTCGCGAGACCGCTGTTCCACGTGCGCCGCATGATGGCACAGCCCGGTGCGCGCACGACGACCTCGGTGCGTTCTGCAATGGGGATCGCAACGCGGCCGTCGGCGTCCGCCGTGAATCGCTGCGAGGGCGGTTGGCCGATCCCCGCCGGGAGAAGAAACACCTCCGCGCCGGCGGCGGGAGCCAGGCCCGCCGGGGTGGTCCGAACGAATCGGACCTTTGCCAGCGGCGTCGCGACGAGAGCGACGCTGGCGAAGACACCCTTGCCGATTCGCGTGACAACGGCCGAGTAGCCCGTCGCCGAGACCGTGAGCCACGCCGCCCCCGGCCCCGCCACGGCAGGGAACGCGAAGTCACCCCGGGCCTCAGTCCGGACCGAGCGGACCGACTTCGTGGGCCAGTCGAGGTCCAGGGCGATGTCGCCCGCGAGTTCCTCCTCGGCTGACGGCAAGCTGCGATCCCGCTGCCACAGCGACACCAGCGCCCCGGCAATCGGCTTCTTCGTCGCCTCATCGATCACCTGACCGACGATCGGGCCGGAGTCCTCCGGCGACGCACGGGCGCCCCCGCGGCCGCCGAACGGCAACAGCACTGCGACCGCAATCGCGATCAGCACGGCGGACACTCGACCCCAGAGACGCATGCGGTTCCGGCCCATCACCGGAGAGTACAGACCCCGGCGGACGGAGTCAGCGTCGTTCCGTCACCGGCGCGTACCACGCGTCCGCGCCGGAAATCGAAACGTCCGCGTCGTCGTCGCCGCCCGGCGCCCGCCGTTTTGAACGGCGGGCGCCGGGGTCACGTCACACCGCCGATTCGTACGCCTGCTCGCCGTGGAGTGCCTCATCGAGGCCCTTGCGCTCGTCGTCCTCGGTGGTCTTGACCGGCGTGAACTTGTTGATCAGCCAGAGCATTCCCCACGTGAAGCCGAAGGCGTAGATCGACGAGACGACGATGGCAACGAGTTGCTTGACGAGGAAGTCGCCGCCGCCGTAGATGAGTCCGTTCGCACCGGCCGGATTGACCGCGAGCGACCCGAACACGCCGAGGAACACGACGCCGATCGCACCGCCCACGCCGTGGACGCCCCAGACGTCGAGAGCGTCGTCCCACTTCAGCTTGTTCTTCAGGCTCACCGCGAAGTAGCAGATCACGCCGGCGAGCACGCCGATGAGGGCCGCGACCGGGGTGGACACGTAGCCCGCGGCCGGGGTGATCGTCGCGAGTCCGGCGACCGCGCCCGTCAGGAGTCCGATGAACTTCGGCTTCTTCTCAAGCATCCAGGCGACCGCGAGCCACGCGACGGACGCGAACGACGCGGCGACGTCGGTGTTGATGAACGCGAGCGCGGTGATCGAGTCCACCTTCAACTGCGAACCCGCGTTGAAGCCGTACCAGCCGAACCACAGGAGCCCCGTGCCGAGCGCGACGAGCGGGATGCTGTGCGGAACGGCGTCGGCCACCCGCCGGCGTCCCACGTAGAGCACCGACGCGAGCGCCGCCATCCCCGCGACGTTGTGGACGGGGATGCCGCCCGCGAAGTCGAGCACGCCCCACTTCTGCAGGAGCCCGCCGCCCCAGATCATGTGGACGAAGGGGAAGTAGACGAGGCAGAGCCACGCCACGAGGAAGAACAGGTAGGCGGCGAACCGGATGCGGTTCGAGAAGGCGCCGGTGATGAGCGCGGGCGTGATGATCGCGAACATCATCTGGTACGTGAAGAACACGAGCATCGGGATGGAACCGTCGCCGTACGGCGTGTCGGGCGTGATCCCCTGCATGAACGCCATGTCGAGGTTGCCGATGACGCCGCCCTCGCCGCCGCTGAAGCAGAGCGAGAAGCCGAACGCGAACCAGATGACCGTCGTGACCCCCATCGAGACGAAGCTCTGGATCATGATGGAGAGGACGTTCTTCCGGCCGACGAGTCCGCCGTAGAAGAACGCAAGTCCCGGCGTCATCAGCATGACGAGGCTCGCGGCGAGCAGCATGAACGCCGTGTGTCCGCTGTCGAACTTCATCGAGGGCCCTCCGTGTCGGCACTGAGCGACGCCATCCGGCGACGCTTGCGCTGAAGGCTAGGCACGGCGCCGCGCGCGAGCGATCAGGGACATCGGACGTACGCGGGCGAATAACCCTAGCCCGGATCATGCGCGAGGGTCCGCGGGAGAACGGCGTGCGTCCTCGGCCCCACCTGCATCTGGCGCCGATTCAAGGCAGGTCCGAGCCACGACTCACCGTCCTGGGCGAGATCCGCGGAGCTGCCCGCAAGGCGGGGCCCGCAGCGTCGGCTTCATCAAGCCACGCAAGGGTCCCAACGCAGCGGGCGGCCAGTCGGCGAAGAGGGGGGCTCGTCCAGGCGCGGACCCTCGTGCATGATCCGGGCTACGACAGAGACGACAGTCCCTCTCGGATCGCGTACTTCGTCAACTCGGCCACGGAGTGCAGGTCGAGCTTCTCCATGATCTGCCGACGGTGCGTCTCCGCGGTCTTCACGCTGATCCCCAGGTGGAACGCGATCTCCTTCGTGGAGTGGCCGGCGGCCATCGCCTGCAGCACTTCTCGCTCGCGGGTCGAGAGCGGACCTTCGGACGGCGGCGACTGCCGCGCGAGGTGGGCGTAGTCCTCGACGACCATCTCGGCGACACGCGGACTCAGGTGGATGCGCCCGTCTTCGACGATCCGCAGCGCTTGGACGAGGTCGGAGAACGCGGCGTCCTTCAGCAGGTACCCCGACGCGCCGGCCTTCAGCGCCTCGGTGACGTACCGTTTGTCGGCATGCATCGTCAGGATCACGACCTTCGTGGTCGGATGGTTCGCGACGATCGCCCGCGTGGCTTCGATGCCGCTCAGCCCGGGCATCGTGACGTCCATCAGCACGACGTCCGGCGCGAGCGATGCAACAAGGCGGACCGCCTCCGTGCCGTCGCCGGCTTCGCCGACGACCTCGAATCCGCGCTCGCGTCCGAGCAGCGGACGCAACCCGTCCCGAAACAGGCGATGGTCGTCCACGAGGAGGATCTTCATGACGTCGCCCCCGGCGCGAACGGGACCTCTGCGACCGCTTCCGTCCCCGAACCCGGCGCAGAGCGGACGTGCAGCATCCCCCGCCGCGCGGCGAGTCGTTCGCGCAGGCTGAAGAGCCCGAACCGGTTGCCGCTCCCCGACTCGCTCGCCGACGACGTTTCGACGTCGAACCCCGCACCGTCGTCTCGCACTCGCACGCCGACCCGACCACCGCCGGCTTCGAGCGCGACGTGGATGTTGGCAGGCCGCCCGTGGCGCACGGCGTTCGAGAGCAGTTCCCGCGTCGCGGCGTAGAGCACGGCGCGTGCCTCCTCATCGAGACCGGCCGCGCCGTCGCTTCCCTTGTAGACGACGCGGACCTTGTGCTGCGTCCGGTACGACTCCGCGAGCCACTCCAGCGCGGCGTCGAGTCCAAGTTCGTAGAGCCGCGGGGGCGACAGTTCGCAAGTGAGGTCGCGCGTGTACCGGAGGCACCCGTCGAGGAGTCGGAGCACGTGCGAGATGTCGTCCTCGAAGCCGCAGAAGACGGCGTTGCTCTGCAGGTCGAGGAGCCGCATGCGCGAGAAGGCAAGCGCCTGTCCGACGTGATCGTGGAGCACCTGCGCGATCGCGCGCCGCTCGCGCTCACCGGCGAGGCAGAGTGCGTTCGCCATGTCGCGGAGCTGCTGCTGGTACCGCTCGATCGCGGCGTTGGCCGCCCGGTGTTCCTCCACTTCCCGCCGCAGCGCGTCGGTCGTCCGGAGCAGGTCCGCCGAGCGTTCCGCGACGAGTCGTTCCAGCTCGATCCGGGAATCGGTCTGCGGGTCGGAGGCATGGACGTCGGGCATGGTCGGCTCCAGGTGCAGCAGTCGGGAGCGTACATCGGCGGAGGATCGCGGCCCAGCAGCGTGCCGGCGCAGTCGGGACCCGGCACGCGCGCCGCGCCGCGCCCGGGCGGTCGCCCTGAACGCGCCGTGGTTGCGCCGACCCCGCTACCCTGCGCGATCCATGCCCACTCCCCTGCTCCCGATCCTGGCGCAACAGGCCCCGCCCGCGCCACAGCCGGTGCCGCCCGGCGGGCCGCCCGTTCCCCCCGTGGTGCGAGAGACCACGATCCTCGAGCCGCCGACGAAGATCTTCGGACGCGACTACGACCAGCCGCCGGTCATCGCCATCCCTGTCCTGCTGGCCTGCCTCGCACTCGTCTCCATCATCGTCGAGCGGGTCGCGTCGTGGCTCGTCAAGAAGCTCACCTCGCGGACGAAGACCACGGTGGACGACGCGTTCGTCAAAGGGCTCCCGAAGCTCGTGCGGACGGTCCTCGTCTTCGTCGCGCTGACGGTCGTGGTGCAGGCGCTCGCCCACGACCCTGCCCGGCTGGAGACGTGGACGCGCGTCGTGCGCGCCGTCGGGATCATCGCCGTCGGACTGGTGGTCACGCGCGTCGGACTCTCGATGGTGGATGCGTGGGTGCGCGACCGGCCGCAGATGTCGCCGGTGGGTCCCGGCATCAAGCTTGCCCTGAAGATCGCGGTCATCCCCGTCCTGCTCGTCACGGTGCTGCAGGTGTTCGGCGTCGAGATCGCGGCGTTCCTCACCGTGCTGGGCGTCGGCTCCCTGGCCGTCGCGCTCGCCCTGCAGGACATCCTGAAGAACATCTTCTCGGGCATCCAGCTCGTGCTCGACCAGCCGATCCGCCCGGGCGACTTCATTTCGATCGACGACGGAAAGGTCCGCGGGACGGTCCTCGAGATCGGTCTCCGCTCGACGAAGCTCCGCACGACCGAGAACAACGTCGCGATCCTGCCGAACGCGAACCTCGCGAACGCGCTGATCGTCAACATGGACTCCGTGGACCCGACGTTCGTCCACACCGTGGCGATCGGCGTGGCCTACGCGTCGGACTCGCGGCGCGTGCATCAGATGCTCACGACGGAGGCGCAGCGCGCGGTGGACGAGATCCCCGAACTCGTGAAGCAGGCCCCGATCGTGGCATTCGCCGGGTTCGGCGACTCCGCGCTCAACTTCACCGTGGCGGTGCGCGTCGCGCGCTTCTCGCAGCGAGCGGACACGAGCACGGAACTGCACCACCGCCTGCTCGCGCGTCTGAACGCCGAGGGCATCGAGATCCCGTTCCCCACGCGGACCGTGCTGGTGCGCCCGGACGGCGCACGACCGCCCATCTGATTCGGGGACGTCCTACTTCGGCCGACCGTACGTCGGCATCGCACGGGTCCCGCGCATCGCGCCCGGGGTCGGGCCGCCCTGGACCCACTTCACCTCGTCGGGCTCGGCCGTCCAACCGCGCCGGACAGCGCTCTCGACGAGCTTGTCGGCACCGGGGTAGCCGAGCTTCTGGAGCATCCGCGCCGCGTGGAGGAACGGTCGGAATTCGTCGGTGCGCGCGTTCGCGATCTTCAGCGCGCGATCGAGCATCTCGCGGGCGCCGTTGACGTCGCCATCCTCGAAACGCCACGTGCCCAGCGTGAGGAGGCCGTCCACCTTCCCCTCAGGTTCCTCGATCCCGATCACGCGAAGCATGGGAGCTTCCGCGCCCCGCTTGTCGCCCCTGCGGCGCAGGAGCCGCGCCTCGGCGTCGTCGTAGAGTGTGGTCTTCGAGTCGTCGCCGTCGCGCAGGTCACGGATGATCCGGAGCGCCTCGTCGTACCGCTCCAGTTCGGCGAGCGCCTGCGCCTGCCAGAACCGCGGCCGGTACCAGTGCTCCCCCACGATGCGCCCGGCCAACTGGAACGCTTCGAGCGCGGCCTCGAAGTCGGCCGGCGCGTGGGTGATCCGTCCGCGCTCGATGAAGCTGTTGCCCAGGTTCAGGTGCGTGTCGTAGGAGTTCGGGTGCAGCGAGTCCGAGATCCGGTACTCGGCGATCGCGCGGTCCAGGAGCGTCGTGTCGGCCGTGCTCGCGGGCAGCGCAGACTGCGCGGACTGGTACGCCGCGCCGAGATGCATGTGGGCCCGCGCACTCCCCGGGGCGCGTTGCACCGCTGCCGTCCACAGGACCTCGTCGCTTCGCCACTCACGACTGCGCAGCACCGCGAGGGGGATGAACAACAGCAGCGGGAGGCCGGCCGTGAGGAACCCGCGGGACGTTTCGAGAGACGTTCCACGAGACGCAGAGACGATCCCGGCGACGCGTCCCAGGGCCGCGCCGGCGAAGAGCGCGACCGCGATCATCGGCAGGTAGAGCCGATGCTCGTTCATCACGACGTTCAGCGGGAATGCGACGCTCGGCACGATGAAGAGCCAGAACCAGCCGACGCAGAGCGGGACGAGACGTCGCCCGCGAAGCGCCTCGCGGACGGCCCACCCGACGACGGAGGCGTGCAGTGCCAGCGCCACGACGGCCGCAGACGTCCAAACCGGAGCGCGCGAAATGTCATAGTCCACGTTGAGCTGGGCCGGACGCAGGAGCACCTGCAGGTAGATCACGACCACGCGCGACTGGACCATGAGCACGTTGTCGAAGACCGAGATCTGCCCGCCGGCGAGATGGTCGGCGGTCGCCGCGGTGGTGACGAGCGGGACGTTCGCGACCGCAACGCCGAGCATCGTCCGCCGCAGGAGCATGATCGCGCCGAACGCCAGCAGGTAGATCACGCCGAAACCTGCCGCCCGCTTGAGACGTGGCACGGCGCCGCCCGGCGTGAGCAGGAGCTCCATCCACGCGACACCGGCGAAGAACAACGCGGGCGTCTCCTTCGCCGTCATCGAGAGCGCGTAGGCCGCTGCGGTGAGAACCACCAGCCCCGCGCGCGCGGCTCCCGTGGCGCGGCGGGCGCTCAGATGAGCGTGCAACGCCGAGAGCATGAGCAGGGCAGCCAGACTCTCGCTCCGCGACGAGACGTAGTTGACGACTTCGCTGTTCGCCGGGTGCAGCGCGAAGACCAGGCCTCCGAGGAACGACGCCAGCGGCGACAGCCCAAGCCGTGCGGCGAGGCGCCACACGAGCACGGCAACGGCGGCGTGCAACAGCGCGTTCGTCAGCACCCAGCCGGTCGGGCGGTAGTTCCAGACGGCATAGTCGATCGCATAGGAGGCGACCTGCAACGGCCGGTACATCACGTTCCCCGGCTCGGCGCTCCACGTCGTCGGGTCCTCGAAGAACCGCCAGAGATTCGCGAACGTCGCCGACCGCACGTTCTCGTTCTGCACGAAGCTGTGGTGGTCGTCGAAGTGGAAGCCGGCGCCGAAGATCGCAGGCAGATACGTGACCAGGACCGCGAGGACGAGCAGGAGCGCGACGAACGCACGGTCCGCGAGCCACGCAGGGGCGACCCGCGCGCGCGCCGGGTCGGTCGGGTGTCCCGTCATCGTGCTGCCTCCACGGCTCGGACGTACGCGGCGCGCGTCGCCTTCGCAGTCGCGTCCCACGTGAACCGGGAGCAGCGCTCGCGGCCGGCGGCGGCGAGCGCCCGGCGGCGCGCGTCGTTGGCGAGGAGCCCGTCGAGCGCGTCAGCCAGCGCGTCCGCGTCCTTCGGCGGCACGAGCAGTCCCGCATCGCCGACGACTTCGTCGAGCGAACTCCCCGATCCGCCGATCACCGCCGCGCCCGCGGCCATCGCCTCCGCCACGGCCAGCCCGAACCCCTCGTAGGACGACGGCGAGAGAAACACCTGTGCGCCGGCGAGCAACGGCGGCAGATCGTCATCGGCGATCTCGCCGAGCCAGCGAACGCGCGGCGACGCCTTGGCGCGTGCGATCACCGCGTCGCTCATCCAGCCGACGCGCCCCGCGAGAGCCAGCACCGGGACATCGCGTCCCCGCTCCGCCAACCGCTCGACGGCGTCCAGGACCACGTCCACGTTCTTCCGCGGCTGGATCGTGCCGACGCAGGCAATCCATCGGCTCGGGAGCCCCAGGGAGCGGCGGACTGCGTCGATGCGCTCCGGAGACTGAGGCGCGCGGAATCGGTCCTCGACACCGTACGGAGTCACGGCGATCCGCTCCGGCGGCACGCCCAACCGGTCGCGCAGGTCGCGTGCGGTCGTCTCCGAACCCGTGATGACGATGTGCGCCCGGCGGGCGGCGCCTGCGGTGGTGCGCCGGAGCCACTCGCCGGCACCCTTCTGAAACGTCTCGGGCATGAGCATCGGGGCAAGGTCGTGGATGGAGACGACACGGGCCCCGGGAACCCCCCGCGGCAGCGTCTGCTTCGTGCCGTGGAAGACGTCCAGCCGCTCGCGGCGGGCGAGAACCGGCAGCAGGATCGCTTCGGAGAGGGGCCGCGCGGCTCGGATCGGCATCGGCACGCGCACGCCGCGCACACGCGGCTCGCCGCGCACGGCCGTCGGGTCGTCGGCGAACAGCACGAACTCGTCGTCACCGGGCAGCCGGGCCAGGGCACGGAGCAACTCCACGGCGTAGGTTCGCGGACCGCCTTGCGTGCCGGTGACGGCCGAAACACCGATTCTCATCGAACAAATCCGCGCAACTGCGTCAAGGCGGGTCCTCGTTCCGGTCGAAGCTCCATGATCGGCTTCGGTATCCGTTCCATCGGCTCCCGGACCCAATAACCTTCTCCGCGTCGTCGATTCCCCGGTCCCCGAGGTCGCCCCAGATGAAGACAGCGTTGATCACCGGCATCACCGGCCAGGACGGCAGCTACATGGCCGAGTTGCTCCTCTCGAAGGGGTACCGCGTGGTCGGCATGGTCCGTCGCACGAGCCTCGAGAAGTTCGAGCGGATCGAACACGTGCGCGAGCGAATCGACCTCGTCCAGGGCGACCTGACGGACCAGTCGTCGCTCGACGAGGCCGTGAAGAACTCGATGCCCGACGAGGTCTACAACTTCGCCGCGCAGTCGTTCGTCCCCACGTCGTGGAACCAGCCGGCGCTCACCGGCGACGTCACGGGGCTCGCGGTGTCGCGCATGCTCGAGGCGCTCCGGAAGTACCGCGCCGACGCTCGCTTCTACCAGGCCAGTTCGTCGGAGATGTTCGGCAAGGTGATGGAGACGCCGCAGCGAGAGAGCACGCCCTTCTACCCCCGCAGCCCCTACGGCGTCGCGAAGGTCTACGGTCACTACATCACGGTGAACTACCGCGAGTCGTACGGGATGTACGCGTGCTCCGGCATCCTCTTCAACCACGAGAGCCCGCGCCGCGGCATCGAGTTCGTCACGCGGAAGGTCACCGACGCCGTCGCGCGCATCAGGGCCGGCAAGCTCGATCGCCTCAAGATGGGCAATCTCGACGCCCAGCGCGACTGGGGCTTCGCCGGCGACTACATGGAAGCGATCTGGCTCATGATGCAGGGCGCCGAACCCCGCGACTACGTGATCGCCACCGGCCACACGCACACGGTGAAGGACCTGGTCGATCGCGCATTCACGGCGGCCGGGCTCGACTGGCAGAAGTACGTCGAGACCGACCCGAAGATGATCCGCCCGGCCGAGGTGGATCTCCTCCGCGGCGACCCGTCGAAAGCCAAGGCCGAGCTGGGTTGGACGCCGAAGGTCCAGTTCCCCGAACTCGTCGAGATGATGGTCCGGGCCGACCTCGAGCGTCACGGCGTCACGGCCTGAAGCGCGCGAGCACGGCGAGCAACGTACGAGCTGCGGCCTCGGGCGTGAACTGCGCCAGGTAGCGCCGACGCCCCGCGGCGCCGAGCCGTTCGACGCGTCCGCGATCGTCGCGCAGCCGCACAAGCGCGGCGGCGAGCGCATCCGGATCGGCCGCCGGAACGAGCAACGCATCGTCGCCGAGCGCTTCGCGTGACGCCGGCCCGTCGAGCGTTACGAGTGCACGCCCGGCGGCGATCGTCAGCACGGCCTTGAGCGGAACGACACGCGCGGCCTTTTCCGTGGCTCCGAACACGCCGAGTCCGACGTGCGACCCGGCGAGCATCTTGCGGACTTCGTCCTCCGAGACGAACCGCGGGACCAGCTCCAGGCCCGGAACCCCGGCTGCCGCACGGCGCGCGTCCTCGACGCCCTGCCCCGTGCCCGCGACCGTGATCGCGACGCCGTCGCCGCGAAGTCGCCCAGCCGCTTCGATCACCGTCGAGACGCCGTGGAGCGGGATGTGGCTCGTCACGAGCAACACGCGCAGCGGACCGCCGAGCGGCAACGGCGCGGGTTCCCCTGGATCCGGCTGGGAGACCGGGACCACCGCGATCTTCTCGCGCGACACGCGCAGATCGACAGCGAGCAGATCGGCGTTCGAGCCGGTGTCGGCGAGGATCGCGTCTGCACCGCGTCCGGCGAGGCGCTCGAGGCGGAGCAGCGATTTCGCGCGCAGCGAGTCCGGCGCGGCGAGGCCGCGGTCGCGCACGACGGCGTCGTAGAGCGGAACGAACGCGTCCCACAGGAGCGGCACGCGGTCGAAGCCCTGGAGCATCCGGAGCAACGGCACGTCCACGATCCCGCCGTATCCCACGACGACTGCGTCGCACTCGCCGTCGCGGAACCAGCCGCGAGCCAGCGAGACAGCAGCCTTCGCCTGCCGCCACGCGAGGCCCGCCGCGCCCCCGCCCCGCCCGAGATCGACCCGTTCCCCAGCGCCCGAGAGGAGCGGCGCGTGGACTTCGAGCACCTCGTGCCCGAGCGAGCGCAGACCCGAGATCAGCGTCTCGCTGCGCGGATACCCGGGCCCCTTCGCGTAGGAGCCGAACCAGACGACGCGCAACTGCGACTCACCGTTCCCGCTCGGAGCGGTCGAACCGGAGGGCGGCGACCTGCTCCGAGATGAGCGCCAGGGCGAACAGGAGCACGGAGAGCATGAAGGCGAGCAGGCTCGCGTTGGTGAATCGCGTCTCCGTGGTCAGCGTCCACACGTACCACCCGAGACCTGCGAGGAAGAACGTCACGCTCACCGGCAGGAAGACGCGAAGCGGGCTGAACAGCGTCGCGATCCGGAGGATGATCATGAGGAACCGCGTGCCGTCCCGCAGGACCGAGATGTGGCTCTTGCCGATGCGTTTCTTCGCCTCGATGGGGACGTACCGCACCGGCAGGCCCGAGCGGAAGAACGCGAGCGTGATCGTCGTGGGATAGCTGAACGTGTTCGGGAGCAGATAGATGAAGCGCCGCGCGTGCTCGGCCTGGACCGCGCGGAAGCCGCTCGTGAGGTCTTCGACCTTGCGATTGACGACGTAGCTCGCGAGCGAGTTGTAGACCCAGTTGGCGAGGCCGCGGTGGGCCCCCGTGCCGGTGCCCTTCGTACGCGCGCCGACGACCATCCCGTACCCCGGGAGCGCGTCCAGCAGCCGCGGCACGTCCTCGGGCAGGTGCTGCCCGTCGGCGTCCATCATCACGAAGGTCTCGCCCTGCGCGGCCCGCATGCCGGCCTTGATCGCAGCGCCGTTGCCCATCGAGTAGGGGTGACGCACGACGCGGGCCCCGGCCGTCGAGGCGACGTCGGACGTGCCGTCGGTGCTGCCGTCGTCCACGACCACGAACTCCCACGTCTCGTGGCCGCGGGTCGCCATCACGGCGTGCAGGCGCCCGAGGACGCCGCCGATGGCGGCTTCCTCGTTCTTGGCAGGCAGGATGATGGAGACGTCAACCATGCGGACGAGGGAGACCCTCGAAGGGTTCATCGTCCCGGGCCACCCGCAAATGAAAGAGCGGGCGGCGGACGCCGCGGCGCGTCGAACCAACGCGAACGGGGACCGGGCGTGAGCCCGATCCCCGAGGGAGGGACGGAGCGCCGCCCGAGCGGCGCGTCCGAACTAGTTGATCTGCTTCCAGATGCGGCCGTCGCGACCGGCCGTACCGATCGCCTGGAGGCCGGTCATGGTGGTGACTGCCCCGCCGGAGCGGAACGCGCGGCCGACGCTGCCGACGGCGAACGCACCCGTGGCGCTGTACGTCGAGAGTTCGGTGCCGGTGATGTCGCCGCTCTGGTTGACGAAGAACGAGCGGTTCCCGCTGTTGCCGAACGACGCCGGCCAGGCGTACGCGCAGTACGTCGTCTCCGCGAGGTCGCTGTCCACGGCGCCGGTGAACGCCGTCGTGCCGGCGGTCTCGCCGCGTGCGACGCCGGCAGCGCCCGGGAGGAACATCTTGAAGATGAACCCGGAGCGCGAGACCTCGTTGTTCGCGTTCATCGTGCGGAACGCGCCGGACAGAACCGGCGGATTGAGCACCGTGCCGCCGACGGCCGTGCCGTCTGCCGCGCGGCGGACCGCCTGCGCGCCGGAGAGTTCGCGGAACATGCCGAATTCGCCCGTCCCGTCGTTGTCCACGTCGGCCTTCGCACCGGCCTGGAACTGGCCCTGGCACGACGTGATGTTGCGCAGCGTCGAGATCGCCGACGTCTCGTTCGCGGCAAGGCGCGCCGCGAGGAGGTTCGGGATTGCGATGGCCGCGATGATCGCGATGATCGCAACGACGATCATGAGTTCGATCAGGGTGAAACCGCTCTGCTTCTTCATGGGGACTCTCTCCTCGTGTACCGACCCAGGCGGACCGGTCGCCCACTTGCGACGGCGAGACGCTCTGGATGTCTCCAAATCGGAATGCCCTCGCGACCGCTTGAGCGGAATTCGCAGGAAGTGCCAGATCGTGCACGGATTACCAATCAGAGCGAGACGTGCGGATCAGAACGAGACACATCCGTGTGCAACCTGCGTCCCGTTCCAGCCCGGCGCACTTGACCCGGATCATTCCTACGTCGCACGCCGTTCTCCCGCGGAGCTTCGTGAATATTCCAATGCGAGAGGCCCGGGCGTCGCCGCCCGGGCCTCCGGTTCACCGTTCCCGCGCTCCGAGGAGCGCGAGTGGGCTTAGTTGATCTGCTTCCAGATGCGACCGTCGCGAGCGGCGGTGCCGATCGCCTGGAGGCCCGTCAGCGTCGTGAGGGCGCCGCCGGAGCGGAACGCGCGGCCGACCGAGGCGACCGCGAAGGCGCCCGTGGCCGTGTACGTCGAGAGCTCGGTGCCAGTGATGTCGCCGCTCTGGTTGACGAAGAACGAGCGGTTGCCGCTGTTGCCGAACGAAGCCGGCCACGAGTACGCGCAGTAGGTCGTCTCGGCGAGGTCGCTGTCAACCGGGGTCGAGAAGGCGGCCGTGCCGGCCGTCTCGGTGACGCCGATGCCGGCGGCACCCGGGAGGAACATCTTGAAGATGTAGCCCGAGCGCGAGACCTCGTTGTTCGCGTTCATCGTGCGGAACGCACCGGAGAGAACGGGCGGGTTCAGGACCGAGCCGCCGGTCGTCGTGCCGGCCGCGGCGGTGCGGACCGCCTGGGCGCCCGAGAGCTCGCGGAACATGCCGAACTCGCCGGTGCCGTCGTTGTCGGCGTCGGCCTTCGCGCCCGCCTGGAACTGGCCCTGGCAGGACGTGATGTTGCGCAGCGTC
>JAIOPE010000151.1 GCA_021414065.1 Planctomycetota bacterium | reverse complement strand
GGACGCGTCTGCGGCAAATGCATCTGCGGCGACGGCACTTCCGGGGGCGTCCGCGTCGGCGCCGACCGCGCGCGCCAGTTTTGCGGATGCAGCCGCGCGGTCCGCTCGCGCCTGGACGACCTCGGCACGGGCGACGGCGAGCGACTGCTGCGCGTCGGTCAGCTCGACCGACGTCGCGGCGCGCAGGTCGAACCGGGCCTGGACGAGCGCCAGGTTCTCCTCGGCGCTCCGCACGGAGAAGGCCGACAGCTCTAGACGCCGCTGCGCGTCCTCGATGCCGAGCCACGACGTGCGCACGTCGAGCCATGCCTGCTGCTCCGCGGCGGCGCGGTCGGCGCGCGCAGCGCGCAGGTTCGCGACGCTCTCGTCCACCGACGCGACGTTCTGCCATCCGTCGAACGGCACCCACCGGACTGTCGGCCCGGCGGACCAGTTCCACGCGAGCGGGCGGCTCGCTCCGCTCTCCGTGAAGCCGAATCCGACGTCGAGCGACGGGTAGAGCGCGGCGACCCGCGCGTCGATCAGGGCCGACGCGGCCCGCTCGCGCGCCGCGGCCGCAGCGAGCGACGGGCGGGACCGGTGGGCGGCGTCCCAGGCGGCGTCGAAGTCCTGCGGGTCGGGCGGCGCGACTGCGTCCTCGGCGGCGCGCCAGTCCACGACCTCGGCGAGGCCGACGGCGTTCGCGATCGCCGCCTGCGCGGCGAGCGCGGCGTCGCGGGCCTTCACTTCGTCGAGGCGCGCCGCGGCGAGCGCGACCTCGGCCGCGGTGACGTCCACGGAGAGCCGCGTTCCGGCGTCCATCTGGGCCCGCACCTGCGACGCCCGCTCCTCGAACTGCCGCACGGTCTCGAGGGCGAGCGACGCGAGCGCGGTCCGGCGCGTCAAGTCGTGATACGCGGAGCGCACGGCGAACGCGACGTCGGACCGCGCGGCGCGCAGGTCGGCCTGCGCGGCGAGCCACTGCTCCCCCGCCTGACGCTCGAGCGCCGACGTGCGCCCGAAGTCGAAGACGAGCCAGCTCACGTCGAACCCGTACGACTCGAACCGGTGCTGCACGTCCACGCGCGGCTGCGACTCCTGGTCGCGGTACGACTCGGCGATCGACGCCGTGATCTGCGGCAGCGCGGCGGCTTCCGTCTGACGGCACCGCGACCGTGCGGCGTCGGCTGCGCGGGCCGCGCGGACGACCGACGGGTGCACCGTCTGCGCGGCCCGCACGAGCGCGTCGAGCGCCACCGGCCCGCTGACGGCGAGCCCCAACTCGGCCGCCGTGGGCGTGCGCTCGCCCGCCGCGGCACTCGCCGGGTCCTGCGCGGCGCGGGCCGCTTCGACGGACCGGCATCCCGCGAGCGTCGCGACGCCGAGCGCAAGCGCGAAGGCGGCCGCACGGCGATCGATCCGGGTCACGCGGTCCTCCCTGCACGGCGGCGCGTCGCCGGGGCGGCGGGCCGGAAGCGCTCCAGGTTGTCGATCACGCGGCGGAGACCGTCGCGGAGCAGGTCGGCCTCCGCGGACGAGAAGCCGGCGATCGTCGCCGAGCGGAGCGACTCGGCGGCTGCGGCGAGGTCACCCTGCCGCCGGAGCGCCGCGGCCGTGGGGACGATCCGCGAGCGGCGCCCGTCGGCGGGGTCGTCCTCGACGCGCACGAGCTTCCGGCGCACGAGCGACGCGACCGTCCGCGACGTCGTCGGCGCGTCCATCCGCGTCCGCGCCGCGAGTGCGCGGAGCGAGGGACCGTCCGACTCGAGGACGATCACGAGCACCCAGAACTGCTGCGGCGGCAGTCCGAACCGCCGCGCGGCGCGGACCGACGCCTGCCGGAGACGTCTCCGGGCGGCGCCGATGAGCAACCCGACTGGCTCGGGGCGCGGCGATGGTTGCATAAGCAACCATTGTGACCTCCGTCCGGCCCGGTCCGGGCTAGAATCGGAGTGCAGTGCTTGCGCTTCCTGCGATGCGTGCCGTTCTCACGCGAACCCTCGTGACGCGTCCGAGCTTGCCAAGCGCACCGGTCGTAAGTACCGACTTTCCCCTCCTCTCGGCAACCCAACATCGACCGCCCCGCGGGGCCACAGCCAGGGACTCGCGGCGGGTATCGACACCGCGCAGGGCTAGCGCGGCGGCGCGTGCCGCGACAGCACCTCGTCGAATCTCCATCCGCGGGCGGCGAGGAGGGCACGTCCCCGCACACGTGCCTGGTTCACCCGTCGGGGACGGTCCCCACAGACTCACAGAACTCGTCGCCGCACCGGCCGCCGCGAACGCTCGCGCTGCAGGATCGACGACGAACTCCCGGTCATCATCCGCCGAGAAGATCGAACCGCCGCAGTGCGCACGAGCCACGACATGGTGGATCGCGTGCGACTCCCATGGTCCGAACGTGCGCGCCATGCACGATGAGGTCGCCCGGCGGGCGCCGGAACTGACGTCGGGAATCGCGAGTTTGTGAGTTTTTGGGGACCGTCCCTGGGGGGCAAATCCGCCGCGGGGCGGAGTTGGCGGCGCTGTGCGCGGGGCGAGCTGCTATCACCGATGAGTGGGATATACTCATCGACATGAGTAAGCGTCTTCAGGTGCTGATGGCCGACGAGCGACTGCGCGCGATCCAGAAGATTGCGAAGCAGCACGGGCTCTCCGTCGGCGAGTGGGTGCGCCGCGTTCTCGACGACGCTTGTCGTCGCGAGCCGCAGGGGAAGGCCTCCGCCAAGCTGGCAGCGCTGGAGCGTGCGCTCCGCGTCAACGGCCCCACCTGCGACATCGAACAGATGAATGCCGAGATCTCGCGTGGGTACCTCCAGGAGGACATCGCGTGACCGCGCTCGGCGCCGTCTTCCTCGACACGAACGTGCCGATGTACGCCGTCGGGGGGGCGCACCCGAACAAGGACCACGTGCGACTGCGCGTGCGCGAGGCCATCGCCGAGGGGCGCCGGTTCGTGACGGACGCAGAGGTCCTCCAGGAGATCCTCCATCGCTACACGGCGATCGGCCGGCCGGACATGATCGATCCGGCGTTCGACGTCGTGCTCGCGTTGGCGGACGAGGTGCTTCCCGTGACCGCCGAGGACGTGACCACCGCGAAGGGAGTCGTTCTCTCTCGCGGCCGCCTCTCCGCCCGCGACGCGATCCACGTGGCCATCATGCGCCGCCACAAGATCGACACCATCCTCAGCTTCGACCGCGGATACGACGGCGTTCCGGGCATCACGCGTATCGGGGAGTGACGGACGCCCGCCCAAGCCGCTCGACGAAGAACCGCCGGTCGTCGTCGCTCGCGAAGAGCGGTCGGCCCTCGTGTCCACGCCCGACGATGCTGAGCAGGTCGCCAGGTTCGCAGATGCGTTGTTCTCGCGGCATACCGGTGAGGACACTAGAGAGGGGGCGAAATGGTCGGTTGTCAGGGGGGTCCCACTGCGCGATCTGAGAGGCTGTGAAGGAACCCCTCGCGGCCCCGGTCACGGAAGTTGCTTCGCGAGTCGCAGGGCCGACGTGGTTCGCGCCGCCGTGGCCCGGACGTCGTGCACCGACCCGCGCCGCTGCCCGCAACTTCCGCGCCGGCGAGCCGTTGCGCCCTGGCGGCCCGGGGCTGCGTTGCGGTCGCTTGCCGACTCGCTCCGTGGAGTCGCCTGCGCGCCCGCGCCTTGCCCCGGGCCACCAGGACGCAACCGGGGCTCACGAGGGGTTCCTTCACAGCCTCTGAGCGCGTGCGGTACTTGCCATTCCAGACTGTTGTACGCGTATCTCGTGCGTGGAGCGCGCATGGCCTACTCGGGACTGCGCCCCAACACTTGCCATTTTCTGCCGATATACTTACTCTCTGTGCGTAGAACGCGACCAATTGGCAACAAAGACTGCGACCATGCGATCCTCTGACTTCCTTGCGACCCACGCCGTCTTCACCCAGGCCGAGTTCGTCTCGGCACGGGCATCGGAGGGGGGTAGCGCGCGCACCGCCGACAGTCTCCTTGCACGTCAGCTCGCAGCAGGACGGCTCCTTCACGTCCGCCGCGGACTCTACGCGACGGTCCCTCCCGGAGCATCGCCGGCGACGTTCCAGCCCGACCCGTACCTCGTCGCGACGAAGCTCGCCGACGACGCGGCGCTCGCCTACCACGCCGCGCTGCAGTTCCGGGGCAAGACCTACTCGGTCTGGCACCGCTTCACGGTGCTGACGAAGACCCGCCTGCGGCCGCTGCACTTCCGGGGCGACGACTTCGTCGGCGTGAACCCGCCGCGCGCTCTGCACGGGCTTCCCGAGCACGGCGGCGGCGTCGTGACCGAGCCTCACGCGGGCGGCGTCGTCCGCGTGACGAGCGTCGAGCGCACGCTCGTGGACCTCCTCGATCGTCCCGATCTGGGCGGCGGATGGGAAGAGGTCTGGCGCTCGCTCGAGATGGTGGAGTTCTTCGACCTCGACGCCGTCGTCTCCCATGCGCTGCGGCGGTCCTCCGCGCTGCTGGCCGCTCGTGTCGGGTACTTCCTCGAAGAGCACCGCGACGCGCTCTTCGTCGAGGACCGCCATCTCGAACCGATGCGTCAGCACGCGCCGAAGCAACCGATCTACCTCGACCGCAAGCGCGAGCCGGGACGCCTTGTCAAGGCGTGGAACCTCGTCGTTCCGGCGCGAGTGAGCGAACGCACGTGGGCGGAGGTCTCATAGTGCTCACCCGAGAGGAACTCCAGCGCGCGGCGGCCGACGGCGGCTTCGACTCGGAGTCCTACGAGAAGGTCTCGCTCCTCGTGGCACTCCTCGAAGGCGTGCGCAGCCACCCGTACCTCGGGCCGCGGATGGTGCTCAAGGGCGGGACTGCGCTGAACCTGTTCGTGCTGGATCTCCCGCGCCTCTCGGTGGACATCGACCTCAACTACGTGGGCGCGGCGGACCGCGCCACGATGCTCGCCGAACGGCCGCTGGTGGAACGCGCGATCGAGCAGGTGTGTGGTCGCCAAGGCGTGACGGTGAAGCGCGTTCCCTCCGATCACGCGGGCGGGAAGTGGCGCCTCTCCTACGCGAGCGCCCTCGGCAGCACGAGGACCCTCGAACTCGACGTGAACTTCGTGCTGCGGACGCCGCTGTGGCCGATCGGGTTCAGAGACTGCCAACCGATCGCAGGCATTCGGGCGATGCGCGTGCCCGTCCTGGACATCCACGAACTCGCCGCCGGCAAGCTCGCGGCTCTCTTCGCCCGCAGCGCGGCGCGCGACCTGTTCGACGCCCGCGGACTCCTCCGCCGCGGAGGGCTTGATGCCGCGAAGCTCCGGCTCGGCTTCGTCGTCTACGGAGGCGCCAACCGCAGGGACTGGCGCGAGGTGGAGGTCACCGACGTGACGACGACGCCCGCAGACGTCGATGCGCAACTCGTCCCCATGCTGCGAGCGGGAACGCGTCCGAAGCGGGAGGATCTGGGCCGCTGGACGGAGGCGTTGATCGCCGACGTGCGGACGCTGATGGCGGCTGTGCTGCCGCTCACCGCCGACGAGCGGAGCTTCCTGGATCGGCTGAACGGAGCGGGCGAGATCGTCCCCGAGCTCGTCACCCAGGACCCCGCGCAGCAGGCGCTCCTCCTCTCGCATCCGGGCCTGCGCTGGAAGGCGCAGAACGTGCGGGAACACCTCGGACGCGCAGGCGGCGACGAGGCGGGCGCGTAGCCACGCCGTCCGACGTCGCCGACGCGACCCTCGCGGTCGCGGATCGCGACCCGCGCGAAGAGGCGCATCGACGTCTACGGAGCCGCGTCCCGGATCCCGTTGCCAGCCCGGAGCGCGACCATGCGCAGGTGCGCCCCGACATCGGCCGGACCGCGGGGCCACCGCCGGCCGCTCACGGCGGGTGTCGCACGCCCGGCGCCTACGGCCCCGGCGCGCGCGCCTCGCTCACCGCGGCGCCGCTCACGCCAAGGAGGCCGGCGACGGTGACCGGGACCGTCCCTGGGGGGGCAGATGGGGGCTGCCGGACGGTTACGGTACACTTGCGGCGTGGGTTCCCGACGGCGCGCGGTCTGCGCGGTCTCCCGGCTGCTGCTCCCGCTCGCGTTCGCCGCGTGCGGCGGCGACTCTGCTGAGCCGCGCGCGTCACCGCGTCCCATCCCGCAAACGGACGAGAGCCCGATTCCCCCGGCGCCGTCACCTGCCACCTCGCCGGACGACGGCGCGCCGGACCTCAGCGGTCCGCTCCACCCGCGGACCGCTGCTGACCGCGCCCGCTACGACCAGTTGTCACGGCCGCACGACGCGCAGACGAGCGTGCGAGACCTGCGAGGGCGCACTCACGACGCGATTCGCCGCGCACTCGTGAGCTCCGCCGAGCTCATCACCTTCGTGACGGCGCCCGAGACTCCGTTCGCGGACCGCGCCGCCGCGGCTCTCCAAGGTGCAGCGACGTTCGACCCGGGCGACGTCCCGCGCCTCCTTCGCGCGCTCGGTGACCTCCGAGCTGAGGAGCGGGTCCACAGATGGGGACTCCGGCCGAACCCCACCGAGGCGCTGTACGTCCCGGACCCCAGACCCTGGCCCGGTGTCGTCGCCCGCCTGCGGGAGTGGAGCGACGCGGAGCGCACCCGCACTATCCTCGGCCACGCGTGGCGTGCGCCGACGACCGTCACGGCGTGGTTCCCGGACACGGACGACGCCGCCGAGTGCGCGGCCGCGCCGTGGCCTCTCCAGGCGAAGATCGCGCTGAAGCTGCTCCTCCGGAGCGCGGCCCCGAAGATGGACGTCCAAGAGGAGGCGTGGCTGGACGCGGCCTTCCGTATCCCGTGCGGGACGGACGACGAGGCGCTGCTCTTCGTCGAGGCTGCGCAGGCCGTCACACACCACGTGACGCCGCGCGTCCTCGCGCGGTACAGGGCGCTCGTCACGGACGCCCGGTTCCCAGAGAGCGCGCGACGGGTGCTCTCCAGTGTCGGCGAGTCGTCTCGACTCGCTCTCCACGCGGCTCCGGAGACGGTCGCGCAGTTCCAGGTCCTGCTCATCGATGCGCTCACGGGACCGCACGACGAGCGGATTCGGCGCGAGGCCGCGTTCCAGGTGCCGCGGGTGCGGGAACGATGGGGGGGGAGCCGGCACCCCGAGTGCGCCACGCTGATCCTGTTGCTCAGCCGTCGCGGGCTCGATCCCGCGGACACGGACGAGTGGGCTCGGCTGTACTGCTTCCTGTTCCCGGCGTGCCGTGCGCTCGATGCGCCGCCATTCGTGACGGATGATCGGATGGACCCCGCGGGTGCGGCGGAACGGATCGCCGCGTACCGGACGTGGTTTGACGCGCACCGGGGCGACCTCGAACTCCGGGCGGCGGCGGAGCGGCCAGCCCTCGACGCGGCGCGGGCTCGACTACTCGCGCTGGATGCGAAGTAGGGGAGCGGGGCGGCCGCCGCCAGGTGGTTGCTTCGACGCGGAGTGCTGCGCGAAGGTCTGGCGCCTCGCCGCCGGGGGACGGTCCCCACGAACTCACAAACTCGTCGTCGCGCCGGCCGCCGCGAACGCTCGCGCTGCAGGATCGACGACGAATTCCCGGTCCTCATCCGCCGAGAAGATCGGACCGCCGCAGTGCGCACGAGCCACGACCTGGTGGATCGCGTGCGGCTCCCGTGGTCGGCACGTGCGCGCCATGCACGATGAGGTCGCCCGGCGGGCGCCGGAAGTGACATCGGGAATCGCAAGTTTGTGAGTTGTTGGGGACCGTCGCCGGAGGGCAACGGTGGATTTGACGCACCTTACGCGGTGGGTTAGACGCATCGTTCGGGGTGGATTCGACGATCGGGATGGCCTGACGAGGCGACTTCTCCATCGCCCGGCAGCCTCAACGTCGGCCGGCCACCGGGGGCGACTGCCGTGCCGCTCACGCGGAGGACTTCGCCGACGATGACCGTGGGCGTCCCCGCTCCGTCGCACGCGACGTGAGCGATGAACGCCCGAGCCGCGGACTCGGCCGGTCGGTGACAACACCCGCGCGAGCCGCTCGACGACGAACCGCCGGTCGTCGTCGCTCGCGAAGAGCGGCCGGCCCTCGCGGCCACGCCCGACGATGCTGAGCAGGTCGCCAGGCTCCCGGATGCGTTGTTTTCACGGCATGCCAGCAAGGACACGCGAGAGGAGGCGGAAGCGACATCGGCGGGGCGAGAACGTTGATTCTCAAGAGCGTCCCGTTGCGCGATTGCGCGATCGTCCAATCGCCGCGCGGTGACATGGCTCCGCGCCCGCTCAGCCCTCGTAGAACTCCCGGTCCGTGACCCCGTCCGGCAGCGCCAGCCCAAGGCGGCGGCGCAGCGACCGCAGGATGCCGGGCGGCACGTCACGCCCCGGGCCGTGGAACGGGACGGCACAGCGCGCCATGCGGCCGTCGGGAAGACGTCGCACCCACAGGCGGTGGCCGCCCTTGCCGCGCGCCGCGTCTTCGACGCAACCGAACTTGCGGAGGCGCTCTGCCAAGTCGCGATACGAGATCGGCCGCTCGGTCACCGCGTGTTACGCCTTCGGGGCTTCGTCGATCCGGTACGCAAGGAGGGTCGTCTCGCCGATCTCCGGCAGCGTGAGCTTCGTCGTGCTCGCGAGCCGGGACGACTTCAGCGCGCTCCAGAAGGCCGTAGGCGCCGACGCCTCGAAGGCACCGATCGCTCGCGGCTCGCGAGCGTCGAAGGCGAACTCGAGCCGGAGCGCCTCGCCGACCCCGCGGAGCGCCGCGGCCGGCGTGTCACCGTCGCTCACGGTGTCGGTCTCGAGGACGTGCGCGATCATGCGTCCCGACTCCGGATAGAGCAGCACGTGGAGCGCCACGGGCAGCTTCCTCGTCTCGGACTTGCGGCGGGCGCGGGTGACGACGGGCATGGCGTCCTCTCGGATTCGGTCCACGGTGAGTGTACCGCGCCATGTGAATCCGCATGGCCAACGCATTGCCAAGCGGGAGTCGCGGTTGCCAAGCGCACCGGTTCCCCTTGGGGTCAGGGTTCAGTTGAGCAGTTGCGTGTCACGGACTGCGTCGCGGAGACGCCCGGCGGACCCGACGCGGGGGTTCTGGTTAACGAATTGCGCGGGACAAAAAATTGTCCCGCCTCGGTACTCACACGCGCACTACGCCGGGGCCGGGTCCCCGCCGCCGCCACCACCACCACCGCCGCCGGCGGCGATCACGTCTTCCATCGGCATCGTGCCGCGGCACTTCGGGTAGCCGCTGCAGCCGGCGAACGGGCCGCGGCGGCCCTGGCGGATGATCATCGGCTTGCTGCAGTCGGGGCAGTTCACGCCCGCGGGCTTAGGCGGCTCGCGCTTCGGGAGCGCACCCGCCGGGACAGGGGCAGTGCCCTTGCACTCGGGGTACTTCGTGCACCCGCAGAACCCGCCGCGGAACGAACGACGGATCGCCGTCGGCGCGCCGCACTTCGGGCACGGAGGAAGCGGGACGAGCGCGCCGGGCGCCGCCGCCGCCGTGGCGTCGCCGCCGGTCAGGATCGCGGCCGGGTCGGCCGCCGCCGGGGCGGGCGCGTTCAGGTCGCGGGCGTTCTGGCACGCGGGGTAGCCGGAGCACGCGAGGAACGGCCCGCGGCGGCCGCGCTTCACGACCATCTCGGCGCCGCACTTCTCGCACTTCACGCCGGTCACGACGGGCTCGACGACCGTGCCGTCCTCGCGGAGGTCCTTCGCGTTCTTGCACTCGGGATAGCCCGAGCACGCGAGGAAGCGGCCGCGCTTGCCCTCGCGGATGACCATCGGCTTCGTGCACTTCTCGCAGACGTGCTCAGTGGCGATGGCCACCTTGCGGTCGCCGTCGGAACCGCGCGTGAACGCGCACTCGGGATAGCCCGAGCAGCCGTAGAAGACGCGGCCCATCGAGAACCGCTCGACCATCGGCTTGCCGCACGTGTCGCAGGGCTTCTGGCCCTCGGCCGGCTTGAACTTCTCCTTCACCATCTCGATGTCGGCGATGGCGAGGTCCTTCACGAAGTCCTTCTGGAAGCGACGGATCAGGTCCTGCCAGTCGGCCTGGCCCGCCTCGACCTTGTCGAGGTCCTCTTCCATGCTGCGCGTGAAGCCGATGTCCATCAGCTCGGGGAACCACGGCGTCATGCGGTCGGTGACGACCTCGCCGAGGCGCGTGGCGTGGAACTTGTTCGCCTGCTTCAGCACGTAGTTGCGGTTCTGGATCTTGCCGATGATGTCGGCGTAGGTCGAAGGACGGCCGATGCCTTCCTTCTCGAGACGCTTCACCAGCGTGGCTTCCGAGTACCGGGGCGGCGGCTGGGTGGTGCGCATCTCGTTGCGGAGCTCGCGCAGGTCGAGACGTTCGCGCTCGGCCACGATCGGGAGCTGCGGATCGTCGTCGTCCTTCTTCGGGGCGGCGGAGACCGCGCGCCAGCCGGCGAACACGATCACCCGGCCGCGGGCTTCGAACACCGCCCGCCCGGCGCGGACGCGCACGGTGGTCGTGTCGATCTGCGACGGCGCCATCTGGCAGGCCACGAACCGCTCCCACACGAGGCGGTAGAGCGAGTACTGCTCGTCCGAGAGGTACCGCTTCACCGCCTGCGGCGTGCGGCGGACGTCGGTCGGACGGATGGCTTCGTGGGCCTCCTGCGCGCCCTGCTTGCTGCGGAAGAAGTTGGCCTTCTCGGGCACGTGGTCCGCGCCGAATCGCTCCGCGATGTAGCTCCGCGCGGCGCCGATCGCCTCCGGCGCGAGCGACACGGAGTCCGTGCGCATGTAGGTGATGAGGCCGGTCGGGCCCTCTTCGCCGATCGCGAGGCCCTCGTAGAGCTCCTGGGCGACCTTCATCACCCGCTTCGTTGGCCAGCGGAGCCGGATGGAGCCCTGCTGCTGCAAGGTGGACGTGATGTACGGCGGCGGCGCCCACTCCGCGCGGCGCTTGCCCTCGACGGACTCGACGACGAACGCCGCGCCGCGGACCTCGGCGACGAGCGCGTCGGCGTCTTCCTTCTTGTGCATGCGCAGTTCGCGCGACTTCTTCGGGGCGCCCTTCGCCGCGGGGGCGTCCGCGCCCTCCTCGGGAGCGGCTTCACCCGCCGCCTCGAGGTCGTCCTCGGTGCCCTCCGGCGTCGCGGCGTCGGCCGCCCACGAGTCGTCGTCGGAGACCTGGTCCACGTGGACGAGGTCGGCCGTGAACTGCCCCGCTTCGCCCGCGCCCTGCTTCGACAGGTCGGCGAACACGCGCCAGTAGTCGAGAGCGTTGTGCGCCCGGATCTCCTTCTCACGGTCCACGATGAGCTTCACCGCGACGGACTGCACGCGTCCGGCCGACAGCCCGCGGCTGATCGACTTCGAGAGGAGTTGCGAGAGCGGGTACCCGACGATGCGGTCGAGGATGCGCCGGGCCTGCTGGGCATCGACGCGCGGCTCGTTGAGCGTGCCCGGGTGGAGGAAGGCGTCGTCGATCGCGCGCTTCGTGATCTCGTGGAACGTCACGCGCGAGCGGCGCTCCGGCGGCACGCCCAGGGCCTCGACGAGGTGCCAGGCGATGGCCTCTCCCTCGCGGTCCAAGTCGGTCGCGAAGTAGACGGTGGGCGCGTCGTTCGCGAGCTTCTGGAGCTCCGCGACGACCTTCACCTTGTCGGGGATCGTGACGTACACCGGCCGCACGCCCTTCGCGTCGATCTCGACCGAGAGCCCGCTCTTCTTCAGGTCGCGGACGTGGCCCATCGACGCGCGGACCTCGAAGTCCTTCCCGAGGAACCGCCCGATCGTGCGCGCTTTCGCCGGCGATTCGACGATCACGAGCGACCGGCCGGTGGGCTTGGCGCGCTTCGCCCGGGCCTTCTTCGGCGCCGCCTCCGCAGCATCGAAAGCCGCGTCAGGAGCCTCGGAAACCTGCGACGGAGCGGCTGCCGGAGCGGCCTTCACTTTCGTCGTCTTCGCACGTTTTGCTGGGGACATGGAGGGCGGCATTGTTGCGGGGCGCGACACGTCCGGGTCAAGAAAGGGACCGGGGGGCGTGCGGATGGACGGGGTCGTCGCGCGGCGATTTCAGCGTGCAAAGCGAGGGTTTCCGAGCGTCCGCGACCGCTCAGGACGTAGAGGAATGTCGATCCAAGACGAGTCGCAGCGCGCGGCCCTTTGTGGCCGTCCGGAAACAACTGCGGTCGAGCGTCAGAACGTCGTGCGCGCCGAGTTGCGCGGGAGCGACAGGCTTCCCTTCAGGTGCCCCGCGCGGCGTCCCAGCGACCGCTCGGCGACCGCGTTCTCCAGGATCTCCCGGACCGTCGCGGAGAGGCTCTTGCCGGATGCGGCCGCGCGCTTCTCCAACCGCTCGCGCAGCCGGGCGTCGGCCCGGATCGTGATCGTCGTACCCATGTCCCCAACTGTATCGCGACCCTGTGCAGTCGGGCGATCGCAACCCCCTGCCCACGAGCTCGGGAGTGATGTCGGGCCCGGCTTCCGCCGCTCGGATCGCGTCGTTCGTGGTAGGCCCGATGCGCAACGCTCCCGCCGCCGCTTGAGACGCCGGTCTCAGAACTCCGATGGGGGCGCGTGCCGAGCGCCGCGACGACCGACTCCGTATCGTCCATCAAGTCGACCCCGGCGTCGGGGGCCTGGGACGCGTTCGTCCCGCGGATGCCCTCGTGGGGCGAATCGGTGCGCCGGCTCGACATCGCCGATCGCCGGGAACTGCTTGCCCGCGCCGACGCGGAGTGGGCAACGCACAGCCCGCACGTCGGCGAACCGGACGCGGATCGCGCGCTGCTCGCGGTGATGGGCGTGTACTCGTCGCTGCACGCCGACCTCGAACCGGCCGACGCGCTCGACTGCGCGCGCATCGGCCGATTGATCTCGGCGGGGCCCGCCTACGGCTACGAGGCGCTCATGCGCGCCACGATCGAACGCGCGGCGGACAAGGAGGTCGCGCAGTCGGCGCGCCTCGTCGAGGCGCAACGGGACCTCGTGAACAGCGACTTCGGCCGCGCCGAGGCGACGTACGTGGACGTGCTGCGGATCGCCGGCGATCGGATGCCGGCCCTGCGCGGATCGGCCGCCGTCTCGTACGCGAGGCTCTGCCTAGAGCTGCGACGCGACGTCGAGGCGCTCGTGCTCGCGCGGCGCGGCAGTCAGGCGTGCGATGCGGCGGGCGACCGCCAGGGCGCACTCTTCGGGCGCCTGGTCGAGACGCACGTGCTGATGAGTCTCGAAGACTGGCCGCGCCTCGGCGTCGCGATCCGCGCGCTGGACGCAGACCTCGGTTCGGCGCCGCCGGCTACGCGACGCTCGCTCGCCTGCGGCGTCGTCGCGATCTCCACCGAGTTCGCGCTCGGCGAGAAGCGATGGGACGACGCGATCCGCCTCGACTTGGAGTCGGATCGTCTGGCGCGCGAGATGAAGAGCCTCGCGTGGAGCGCGGCGGACCGTCACCTGGTCGCGGCCGAGGTGCACTTCGGTCGCGGTGAACCGGCCGCGGCGCTCGCGGAGATCGAGGCGGGCATCGCCCTGCCCACGGACGACGCCTGGGTGACCACGTTCCTCGCGACGTGGCGCGTGCGGCTCAAGGCGGCGCTCGGTCACGAAGACCTCGGAGAGATCGCCGCCACATGGATCGACGACTTGGAGTCGGCCGTGGGGCGGACGCTCGGCCCGGGCTACGCGCTGCGCGTCGCGCAGCAGGGAGCGGCGGCGCTGCACGCCGCGGGCGGACACCCTGACCTGGCGCGCAGGGCCTATCGGATCGCCGCGTCGGCCGCGCTCACCCGGATCGCCGAGATCGACCGGTTCACGAACGAGTTCCCCGAGTACGCGATGCCGACGCGCGAGGAGCTCGAGACCATCGGCGACCACCGACGCCGGACCGAGGATCGCGAAGGCGCACTCCGGAGCGCCGTGGCGCAGCTCCTGACGGACGAGATCTCCAGCGGCAGGTGGCCGCTCGACATCCTGGCGCCGGAAGGCTCTCACGTGGCGTGCTGCGCGTGGTGCGGTCGGCTCCGAAACCGCTCGGGCGCGTGGATGCCGATGCCGGAGACGCTCGCGACGCTGCCGCACGACGTCGTGGACCTCACCCACGCGATCTGCCAGGACTGCGCTCGCAAGCTGTCGCTCCAGCTCGCGGCTTGAACCGAGCGAGGCGGGCGGACGCGGACTGACCGCGCCGCGCGCGGAGCGTCGGGCGAACTGTCGCGCTGAACGTCGCGCCGCGACAGAGAGCCGTGACAGAGAGCCGTGACAGAGAACTGGGTGGCTTTCCTGGTGCGCCGATGACAATGCGGCGCCCCGTGCCCAAGAACCCGGAACTGCGTCCCCGCACCGTCGGCGAGATCCTCGACGCGTCGTTCCACCTGTATCGGCAACGGTTCGGGCCGCTGCTGCTCGCGTCCACGATCCTGAGCATTCCCACGCTCGCGGCGTCGGTGCTGCTCTCCGACGGCGCAGGGGCAGCGCTCGGCGACTACATGACTGCGGCGATGCGGTACATGGAGGCGTCCGGGAGCAGCGGCGGCAAGTTCAGCCCGGCAATGACGGAAGCGCTCAACGGCATGATGGCCCAGGCGCGCGACGTGCAGCTCTACACGATCCTGAGCTCGGTCTTCCAGTCGGTCTCCCGCGCGGGCGGATGCCTCGCCGGTGCGATGATCGCATTCGCCGCGGTGCGGCACGAGCCGACGCCGTCCGGGTGGACGATGGTGCGCGGCTCGCTCGGGAAGCTCGCGACCGGCAGCGCGATCCACCTCTTCGCCGCGCTCGTCGGAGCGTTCTGCGCGATCTGCCTGCCCATCCCGATCTTCGTCGGCGTGCTGATCGCACCGGCGTGCGCCGCGCTGGTTGCCGAGACGGGGCCGCGCGAACAGGCGGTGACCGAGTGGAGAGTCGCGCCGCTGCGCTGGCTCGCGCGGCCGGACGCGGCCGGGATCGACGTCGCCGTCCGGTGCTTCTCGCTCTCGATGCACGGCATGACGCTCGTGCGCGGCTCCTTCCTGGTGCCTGTGGTGCTCTTCTTCGTCACGGCGATCGTCACCGTGCTCTCGGTCGGCGCGGGGTTCGTGGCGAAGTCGTGGGGCGTGTGGTTCGTGGCCCAGCACTACGCCGAAGTGCTCTTCCTGCCGGTCATCGGGATCGCGTTCGCGCTCTGGTACCTCGACCTTCGCGTGCGACGCGAGGGCATCGACCTCGCGGAGGACGCGTGATCGGTCGTCGCGGCGCGGGGATGCGGGCGGCGGTGGCGGGTGCGGCGGTCTCGTTCGCTGCGGCATCCGCCGCGTTCGCCGATCCGCCCGACGCCGCGCGCATTCGCGCTGCGCGCGCGGCCGTCTTCTCACGACCTGAGTTCCGTTACACGGAGCCGACGAAGTCCGATTCGCTGCTCGATCGGATCCTGGGGTGGTGGTCCGACGTCGTGCAGGAGTTCCAGTCCACGCACCCGGTGCTGTTCCTGGTCCTCCTCGCGGGCGCCGGAGTGCTGCTGGTCGTGATCCTGGCCCACCTGGCGTGGACGTGGCGCACCGCGCGCAACGCGAAGTTCGCCGTGGATGACCCCGGCGACCTCGAGGCCGCCCTGCGGCGTCTCGATCCCGCGCCGTTCCGCCAGCGGGCACTCGATGAAGCGGCCGTCGGCCAGTACGACGAAGCCGTCCGAGACCTCTACACCGCGCTGCTCCTCACGCTCGACCGCCGCGGCGCCATCCGCTACGCGGGGCACAAAGCGTTCCTCGACTACCGGATCGAATCGTCGGGCGACGCCCGGGCGAGTGCGGCGCTCGGCCAGTTCGCCGATGCCTACCCGCCGGGGTCGTTCGGGCGCCGCCCGCCGGACCCGTCGCGCTTCGAGGCGCTCGTCCGGACGCTCGACGCCCTGACGACATCGACCGCCCAAGCTGTCGGCAGATCCGCATGAGGACGCGCAGTTCCGTCGAAGGGCTGCTCGCCCTGCTCCTGGCGCTCGCGGTCCTCGCCACGGCCGTGGTGTTCGGGTCGAGCAAGAACCGCGACGCCGACCTGCGAGCGACGTCGTGGAACGACGAGCGGCGCGGGGCGCACGCCCTGTACCTGCTGCTCGAGGACTGCGGAGTCCCCGTGGCGCGCGAGACCGCGCCTCCGGCTTCGATCGCCGACTCCCCGACGGCCCGCACGATCGTGGTGCTCGCGCCGTCGTGGGCCGTGTCGAAGGCCGAGGCGCGGTCGCTCCTCGACTGGGCGGCGAAGGGCGGCCGCCTCGTCGTCGTGGACGCGCCCTCGACGCCGCCCGCGCAGATGATCGACGTCGATCCGTTGCTGCACCCGGCCGGCCTCGAGACCAAGAATGCGTCGGGAAAGGGCGACGACGTGAAGGTCCTCGACGGGGAGTGGGCAGCGGATGTCGCCGACGTCCACTGGAGCCCGCGACTCGTGCTGCACGATCGCAACGCCGCCGTCGCGCCGGTCGTCGTCACTCCCGCCCCGCCGGGCGCACCCGCGACTCCGTCGGCGCCCAATCCCGCCGAATCCACGGCGACACCCACCGACGAGCGCGCGTCGCCGCCGGAGACGCTGGTCGAGTCGGCCGACGGCCCGCTCGTCGCGCGCGTCCGCTTCGGCGCGGGCGAGGTGGTCGCGATCGCCGACGCCCAGCTCCTCGCCAACGAGACGCTCGGACGGGGCGACAACGCGCTGCTCGTCGTGCGCATCCTCTCGGACCCGGCGCGGTCCGCGGTCGCATTCGACGAGTTCCACCACGGCTACACGGCGACCGGCGTGCGCGCGGGGTTCGTCGAGCGACTCGCGGGGATGGTCGTCCACACATGGGTCGGTCGCGCGTTCCTGCTGGTCGCGCTCGCCGGGCTCGTCTTCGCGGGCGGTGCCGCCGTGCGACTCGGCGCGCCGCTGCCTGAAGCCGCGCCGCCGCGCCGCGCACTCCGAGAACACGCGGACGCACTCGGACGTCTCCTCGAAGGCGCCCACGCATCGCGGGAAGTGCTCGAGATCCTGGGATCCGGAGCGGGGCGCGTCTGCGGCGCGCGCGCCGGGTTCGCGCCGGGGCTCTCGCCGGCCGAGTTCAGGAACCGCCTCGACCGCTCCCTCGCGCCCGGCGCGAGGGAGCTCGCGGCGGCACTCGCGGACGCCGAAGCGAGTTCGCTGAAGCCGTCGGTGAAAGACGTGGAGCTGGCCAGGATCGCGGCGAACCTCGCCGCGGCGAAGCGGAGGTTCCTGCATGGCGGGGTCTGAAGTGCAAGTGCTCTGGTCGCGCGTCGAAAGCGAGATCCAGAAAGTGATCGTCGGCCAGACGCGTGCGGTCCACGACCTCGGCGTGGCGGTCCTGGCCGGCGGCCACGTGCTGCTCGAAGGCGTACCGGGCACGGCGAAGACGCTGCTCGTCCGGGCGCTCTCGAAGGCCATGGACGCGAGCTTCCGTCGCATCCAGTTCACGCCGGACCTCATGCCCGCCGACATCACGGGCGTGTCGATGTGGAACCAGCAGAGCGGCGGGTTCACGTTCCACGAGGGCCCGGTGTTCGGCGACCTGGTCCTCGCCGACGAAATCAACCGCGCCCCGGCGAAGACGCAGTCCGCGCTGCTCGAGGCGATGCAGGAACGCGTCGTCACGATCGACGGCAAGCCGCACGCGCTGCCGCGGCTGTTCACGGTCGTCGCGACGCAGAACCCGATCGAGTACGAGGGCACGTACCCGCTGCCCGAGGCGCAGCTCGACCGATTCCTGCTGAAGGTCGTCGTGCCGTATCCGGCGCGCGCCGAGGAACTGGGCATTCTCGATCGCTACGCGAAGGGCTTCGACGCCGAGCGCGAGGCGACGTTCGGGATCACGCAGGTCGCGACGGTGGACGACGTGATGCGCGCACGCGCCGCCGTTGCCACGATCCACTGCGAGCCGCGCGTGCTCGGGTACGTCACCGACCTGATCCGCGCCACGCGCGAGACGCCGGCCCTGACGCTGGGCGCCAGCCCGCGCGCGGCCGTGGCTCTGTTCAAGTGCTCGCGGGCCGCCGCCGCGCTCGCCGGGCGCGACTTCGTCACGCCCGACGACGTGAAGGCGATGGCGTTCGCCGTGCTGCGCCACCGCGTGCTGCTCGCCGCAGAGATGGAAGTCGAGGGCCGCACCGCCGACGACGCAATCCGCGCCGTGCTGGAACGGGTCGAGGTTCCGAAGTAGTGGCTGACGCGACCGGCCCCATCGCCGCGACTGTTGCGACCGCCACCGCGAAGCCCCGCGCCCGCGTGGCCGACATCGACCCTGTGCCCGTCCGCGGGACATCGACGTGGCCGCTGCCGCTCCCGACCGCCCGCGCCGCGGCGTTCATCGCTGCCGCCGCGGTGCCGGTCGTCGTGGCCACGTGGTGGACCCCCGCCGTGTGGATCGGGGCGGTGATGGTGCTCGCGGTGCTCGTCGCGTGCCTGGTTGACTTCTTCGCGCTTCCTCATCCCGAGACGATCGAGTGCCTGCGCCTCGGTTCGCCCGTCCTCCCGCTCGGCGCCGGCACCGACGTCTCGGTGGCGATCCGTCGGCGTGAAGGCGTCGGCCCCGCGGCGCGTGCGGCGGCGCGTACGGCAATCCCGTTCGAGTTCGTCGATGATCTCGACGTTCACATCGCCCGCGTCCGTGAACCCGAGGGCCTGGTCCTGCCCGCCGCTGGGCACGTCGTCGCCACGACGACCGTCCTTCCGAGTCGGCGTGGGCGCATGCAACTCGGCGCGGTCCACGTGCGCTTGCGCGGGCCGATGGGCCTCGCGGGGCAGCAGGTGCGGTTCGACGTCGGCCGCGACGTGCGCGTGCTGCCCGGCGTGGCGTCCGTTGCCGATGCCGCGCGTCTGCTGCGTCGCGGACTCCGTCGCGAGGCTGGTTTGCGACAGGCCCGCCGCCGCGGCGAGGGCACGTCGTTCGAGTCGCTCCGCGAGTACGTCGCGGGCGACGATCCGCGCAAGCTCGACTGGAAGGCGTCGGCGCGACACGGGAAGCTCATCGCCCGCCAGTACGAGCTGGAACGCAGTCGCACCGTGCTTCTCCTGGTGGACGCCGGCCGCTGGATGACCGCCGAGGTCGGCGGACTCACGCGTCTCGACCACGTGTTGAACGCGTGCGTGCTGCTCTCGCACGTCGCCGCTCTCCGCGACGACCGCGTCGGGATGCTCGCGTTCGCCGAGCGCATCCTCGCGTACGTGCCGCCGGTGAAGGGTCGCATGGCCGTCGAGCGCATCGTGGACGCAACACTCGACGTCGAACCGCGCCTCGTCGAGAGCGACTACGAACGCGCATTCGCCGAACTCGCCGCGCGCCATCGCAAGCGATCGCTCGTGGTCCTCTTCACCGACGTCCTCTCGAACGACGCGTCGCGCATCGTCGCCGACGAAGCGAAGCGCCAGGCGCGGCGACATGTCGTCCTGCTCGTCACGCTGCGCGACCCCGCGCTCGACGCCCTCGCAGACTGTACGCCCGCCAACGCATCTGCCGCCTACGAGCAGGCCGCCGCCGAGGACCTTCTCCTCGAACGCGAGCAGGCCATCGCCCGCATGCGCCGCGACGGACTCCACATCCTCGACATCGACCCCCGCCGCCTCGGTCCCGCGCTCGTCGAGAAGTACCTGGACCTCAAGGCGCGCCTGCTCGTCTGACGCGCGCGACTTCGGTCTCACGACATCGCCTCTGCCGAAGTGACCCTGCTCATCGCCGCGTGGCGAGCCCTCCCCGCAGGATGCGGAGCGCGTCGCGCCCGGACGGTTCGGGCCTACGCACGAGGAGGCGTCGATGACTTCGAAGCGTTTCATGGGTGTCGTGTCTGTCGTCTGCACGGTCTGCGCCGTCTGCGCGGTCGGGGCGGGCGTCGCGTTCCGCGCGAACGCCGGCGACGAACCGGTGCGCGGCGGCGGAACGTCGAGCGAACCCGTTGCACGGACAAAGATGCTGCTCGGCACTCCGCTTCTCACCGCGGGCATCCCCGGCACGGGGGCGCTCACCACCGACGAGATCCGCGCTTGGCTGGCCGACCCGAAGCACCACGTCGTGATCGACCCGATCCTCCCCTACGGACTCGATGCCGGCGCGGGCCAGGAGAAGGGCCTCGCGACGAACCCGCTCACGCGCGCGAAGATCGAACTCGGGCGTCAGCTCTACTTCGATCCGCGGCTCTCGGCTGACGGCACGGTGAGTTGCGCGACGTGTCACGACCCGAAGGCCGGCTGGGCGATGCACACGAAGACGGGCGAGGGCATCCGGGGCCAGAAGGGCGGCCGCAACTCGCCCGCTTCGTACAACCGCATCCTCTCGGACCTGCAGTTCTGGGACGGCCGCGCTGCAACGCTCGAGGACCAGGCCGTCGGTCCGATCGCGAACCCGATCGAGATGGGCAATACGCACGAGGCTTGCGTGAAGTCGGTCGCTGGGATCGAAGGCTACAAGCTCCAGTTCGACCGGATCTTCGGCGGCGTGACGATCGACGCCGTGGGCAAGGCGCTCGCAACGTTCGAGCGCGCGATCATCACGGGCCCGTCGCCGTTCGACCACCACGAGCGTTGGGCGAGGTTCCGCGACGTCACGCAGGCGGAGATGAACGACGACCTCGAACTCGCGGCGCTCGTGAGCGAAGCGAAGGAAGGCGTCACGAAGAACCCGATGAGCGCGTCTGCCATCCGCGGTCGCGACCTCTACTTCGGGAAGGCCAACTGCACGAAGTGCCACGTCGGCCCGAACCTCACGGACGAGAGCTACCGCAACATCGGTGTCGGCATGGACGCGAAGGAGCCGGACCTCGGGCGCTTCGTCGTCACGAAGGTCGAGCGCGACCGCGGCGCGTTCAAGACGCCGACCGTGCGCAACGTCGCTGAGACCGCGCCGTACATGCACGACGGCAGCATGGCGACGCTTGAGGAAGTGGTCGAGTGGTACAACAAGGGCGGCCACCCGAATCAGTGGCTCGACGAGAACATGAAGCCGCTCGGTCTCACGCCCGAGGAGAAGACGGACCTCGTTGACTTCATGAAGGCCTGCACCGGCGCGTTCCCGCCGGTCGAGACCGGGCGGCTGCCCAGATAAACCGGGCGGCTGCCCAAGTGAACCGGGCGGCTGCCCAAGTAGACTGGACGAGTCAGCCGTCCGCGGCCGCGGCGTCGCGGCGCTGCACCGCGATCCACGCGATGAACCCGCCGCCGCTCACGGCGCCGATGACGATCTTGATCCACGCGGGCGCGGTGGACGGCGAGACGAAGCCCTCGATCAGGCCGGCGGCAACGAGCATGACCGTCGTTCCGAGGAGGAGCGTGATCGCCTCGCGGCCGGCCTCCTGGAACGCAGCGATGCGCGAGCGGCGGCCGGGGAGCAGCCACGACACGCCGACGCGCAGGCCCGCGCCGCCGGCGATCCAGATGGCCATCATCTCGAGCGGCCCGTGCGCCGCGACGAACGTGCCTAGAACGCCCGGGACGCCCGCGTCGGCGAACACCGCGAACCCGCCGCCGAGCATCGCGCCGTTGACGATGAGCGAGAGCGCGCCGAGCGCGATCGTCGCGGCTCCGCACGCGAACAGGATGAGCGACACGGTGATATTGTTCGCGATGATGCCCCACGAGAGGAACGGCGCGAACGCGCCGCGCAACTCCAGGTAGCGGCGGGCGTCCTCGGGCATCGCAGCGGCGCGTTCGGCGCGCTGACGGAAGACGGCGCCGAGCGTGCGGTCGGCGAGGTCCGGGTCCTCGCGGAAGACGACGTACGCGGCGAGTCCGGCGAGCAGGCAGAGCGCCGTCGCTGCGAGATGCCACGCGATCGTGCGTCGCAGGAGTTCCGGGAACTCCTCGGTCAGCCCGAGCAGGAGCGTCTGCAGAGGGCTCGTGCGCCGCGATCCGTAGACGAGATCGTGCGCGCCGGCGCAGAGGCGGTTGACGTGGCGGATCGTGTCGTCGGAGCAACCGAGCGTTCGCGCGGCTGCGAGGTCGGTCGCAGCGGAGCGATAGAGCGCGCCGAGACGGCGGACGTCGGCGCCCGGAAGCCGTCGCAGGCCGAGCTTCTGCGCACGGGTGACGAGACCCTCGAGCTCCCGCCAGCGCTCGATGCGACCCGCGACGAATCGTCGCTCGTTCATGGGCCGACATCTCCGGGCGGCGACGGAGACGACGGAGACGGCGGCGGCGTCGGGCGCGCCCACTTCGCGTCGCCGTCGGGCGTGTCCGACGCGCTCGACGGCTCGGCGGCTTCGGTCGCATCGGATCCAGCGGGCGCGGGAGGCGTCGGCGGTGAGGCGCCTGCACTCGGCTGCCGCGCAAACGCTGGCCCGGCGAGGTCGCGGACCTGCTGCGGCGTGCGGCGCGCCCCGAGGAGTCCGAGGATCTTCTCTGCGTCGCCCGGCGGCAGCGCGTAGCGGTCCCGCAGGCGCCCGCAGATCTGCGCTGCGATCGCGGTGCGCGAGACGTTGTTGAGTTCGCCGCGGCGCACGAGGAAACGATCCACCTCGGCGATCTCCGTGGCGGTCAACTCATCGACGGACGCCGATGCGTTGGCGGATGCGCCCGCGGCGCCGGCAAGGAACTCGGGGTTCGGCTGCTCGCGCGGAACGCTCCCGTAGACGAGCATGCCGGGCAGCGGGAGGAAGAACGAGTTGGTCGCCGACGCGGTCTTGGCGCCGCCCGCGCCGCCGCGCGACGGAAGACGCAACGCCTCGATCCGCTCGCGAACGACCACCGTGCCGGCGACGAGGTCGCCGATGCGCTGCGCACGCTTCGTGGTGAACATCACGATGCCGCCGAGCACCGGCAGGATCAACGTCGGGATCGAGTCCACCACGCGCACCACGTTGCGCAGCACGACCGCCGACGCAGGGGCCGGCCCGCCGTGGACGGACATCACGCGGAGCTTGAGAATGCGCTTCCCGGGCGTGCGCCCCCCGCCGAACGTTTCGAAGAGCAGGAAGTAGAGCCAGAAGATCGCGTAGCAGACGCCGACGGTGGCCATGCCGAGCGCCTGCAACTCCTCCGGCTTCGGCTCGCCGCCGCGCATCGACATCGGCATCATCGCGGCCAGCACACAGACCGCGCCGCACCACGGGATGATCAAGAAGCAGGCGTCGATCGTCCCCGCCGCGAACCGGCTGCCGATCCCGGCGAGGTCGTGCGTGATGACGACGCGTTCCGGCGTCTCGATCTCGAGGCGCTGGTCGAGCAGGCTCCCGCCGGTCGTCGCGTCGTCTTGCACTCGGGTTCACCGTACCGGGAGATCGTCAGCGGTTCCAGTCGATCGGCACGCGGAATCGGACGTTCGCACCGTCGGTGACGACGTTGCGAATGATGCGCGGCGGCGACGGAGGAGCAGCGAGCGGCTTCGCATCGGTGCCGTGCGCGGTGCACGAGACCTCGCGCGTGATCGGGTGGACCACGTAGGTGCCGCCGCACGGGCACACGGGTTTCCATCCAAGAACGACGAAGCAGCGCTCCGCGATGTCCTTCTGCGGACGGTCCATCCGGGCCAGCGGCGCGATGTCGTTCCGGGTGCGGGCGCACGTCGAGGCGCCCTCGGTGAACGGTTGTGCAACGGCCTGGAGTGCAGCCGCGGCCTGCGTTGCGGCGTCGGCCGTCACGAAGCCGACCTCGACGTCGGCCCCCTTCGCGTCCGTCACGACACGCACGTAGACGACCGACGCGACGAGCGACGGCCGGGCGGGCGCGGTGACGTCGGGAACGAGTTCACCCGGCAGCGGGGTGCCGGTCCACAGGGTCCAGAGATGGGCGACGCCTTCGGATGCGAACCGCTCGGCAGCGGCGTTCGAGCCGGACGCGGTCCGCGCCGCGCGCGGGACGAACGCGAACGCGGCCTCGGCGTCGGTGCGAGTGGGAACGGCGGCGAGCGCGGAGTATTCGGCGTCGCTCCCGAGGGCCGGGCCCGCCGGTTCCGCGATCCGCGCGAGGAACACAGCGTCGGAGCCGATCGCCTCGACGTCAGCGATGGTGCGACGATGGTTCCGCCGCGGACGCGCGTCGGGATGCGGATCGTCTGCGGGCGCCCCACTGTGCTCGGGCAGCGCTGCATAGCTGACGCCGGCCTCACTCTCCATCCGGTACAGGTCGGGATCGACGATGCGCAGCACGGCGCCGAGTCGCGCTCGGCCGCGCCCTGGAAGTCCGTCCAGAACTGGAAGCCCGTCGAGCACGACCGCGCACTCCCCCGCGCCGCGGGTGCCTTCCGGGTTCGCGCTCCACACCGCGGGAAGCGTCAGGTCGTGGAGAGCCCAGCGGAGACTTCCGTAGTCGCGACCGTCACCCGCGACGGCCGCGAGGCGCCCTGCGATGCGGTCCGCGATGTCGGCAAAGCGGAACGCAGCTTCGGTGGAGCGAAAGCGAATGAACGGTGCGTCGGCGGGCGCCCACGCGGCGAGGTCGGCACCCGGCGGTGGCGGCGAGCGGGGAACGAGCGCGGACGGCGCGACAGGCGGTGCAACCGGCGGCACAGCGGACGGCGTCTCACCCGCGCTGCGCTGCCGGAGCACCCCGTGCGACGTGGCCCACGACGTCGCGGCGGCGAGGAACCCGTCGCGAATCGGGTGCGCGCCCGCAGCACCGCCGGTGACGCCGCCGCCGGGTCGCCACTCCTCTCGCTGCGCCGTCGGCGTGCGTTCGACGCGACGTTGCTCGAACGCGCCGTCGGTCCCGCGGACGTAGACGAACGCGTCCGTCGCGCCCGGCTCGAACCGGCCGAAGCCGCCGACGAACGCGCGCACGCCGGCGCCCGGCCAGACGTCGGTCGGTTCGCCCGCGACGGGCGCGAAGTAGCCGAAGGAGTCGGCCGCGACACGCAGCGTCGGACCGGTCTGCGGCGGCGGATTCGGCGCCGTCGAGGGCGGCGGCCCGAGGGGCATCGGCGGCGGACTCGTCGGTCGCCAGATACCGGTGAGCGTCAGCAGCGCAAAGCCGGCCAACGCCAGGGTGAGCGCCGCGATCGCCGCGACCAGCAGGAGCAGCGGTTTGCTCACAGGACGGCCGTTCGCAGCGCGACCATCACCTGCCGTCGCCGGGCACCGGAAGCGGTGCGTCGGGCTTCGGCGGGGCCTGTCCCGGGGCGTTCGGCACGCGCGGTTCCTCGCGCGGCGGAACCGGCTCGGGCAGCGGAACCGTCGGCTTCGGCGGCGCCTCGGGCTCCACGGGCGGCGGCGCGAACGGCGGACGGCCGTGGACGATGTCGTGCAGAGTTCGAAGCGCGAGGAACGTGAGCGGCCCGTGCCACGCCGGGCCGCGCAGTTCGCCGGGATCGTCCGTCGGGCGCCAGTCGAGCACGAGCGGCATGTCCTTCTGCGCGGTCTCGGCCGCGGCCGCGGGCCCGGCGAGGAGCGCCGTGTCGATCGGGACGGGGCACGGCAGCGTGCCGGCGGCCATCGCGCGGAGCCAGCCGAGACGGGAAGCACCGCCCACGATCGGCTTCTCGCCGGATGGGACGCCGCCCGCACCCGACACGGTCCACGAGCCGTCGGCCTGCAGCCGGAGCGCCAGGGGGCGTGCGTTCATCGACTTCGCACGCTCCACGACGTCGTCGGGGAGGCGTTGCGGCAGGATGGGCAGGTCGCCCGCTTCGCCGGTGATCCACGACATCAAGCCGTCGGGCTCCGTCTTCGACGAGAACGCTGCTCCGGACACAGCGAGCCCGTCGCGTAGCGGCGAACTGACCGCCTCGCGTTCGAGGAAGGTCACGCCCTCCCACCTGGCGGCCGAGTCGAAGCGCCCGTGACGCACGTGGAGGCGGATCGCCGAGACGTCCTCGGGCGGCTTCACCTCGCGGGCGACGCGCTCGAGTCCCCTGAAGAAGAGGCCGAGCGCGAGCGGGTGGTCCGAAACGGCGACGAGACCGTCCTGCACGCGGAGCCAGAGACCGTCGTGCGGAGCGGAGAGGGAGATCACGGGGCGGCCCATGGTCTGCTCGACGCGCGGCGCGCCGGGCCAGCGCGTGCTGAGCCCCGCAGAGATGATGTCGTCCACCGCTGCGCGGAGTTCCTTCTCCTTCGACCTCGTTCGGAATGCGAAGAACACGCAGCGAGTGCGCGGCGCAGTTGCCGAGCCGATTCGAGGAAGTTCCATCGACGCGAGCACCGCCTCGCCGTCGGCCATGCGAAGGAGCGCGCCGCCCGCCGCGACGAGTTTCCCGGGCTCTCCGCTCGCTTCGCCCCACGTGCGGAGCTGCGCGTCGAACGCGGCGCCCCACGCGGCGGCGGTGCCGAAGCCGACGTCGGGCGCCGATGCGAGCAACTGCGGCAGATTCGGCGTGTGGATGACGAGGTCGGCGCCGGGCGGCAGAGCATCCCAGAGCAGCGTGCCGGTCGGCGCGGGCTGGGCCGCGTCCTGCGCGAGTGCGAGGGCCGGAACGCAGAGGACGGCGAGTACGTAGGTGGGTCGCATGGGGTACAAACACTACTGTACGGAGCAGGCCGGGCCACGGAGACACGCGAGTGCAGAGCGAGAGAAGCGGACACGAGGTGCCCCCGATCCGCCGCCGCCTCGTCGGCGCTGCGGCGCTTGCGGCCGCGCTCGACGGAGGACTGCCCGTGCGGGTCGTGTTCGTTCGGCGCGACGCGGCGACCGACGGCGGCCGCGCGGACCACGCCGACGTCATCGAACGCGCTCGGCTCGCCGGGGCGCGGGTGATCGACGCCGCCGACGCCGAGATCGCGCGCCTCACCGGCGGCGGCGGGACGACCGACGTGCTCGCTCTCGCGGGGCCCGATCCGGCGGCGTCGCTAGACGACGCGATGCGCGAGCGCGGCCCGGCGTGGCTGCTCGTCGGGCTCGCGTTCCCCGGGAACATCGGCCTCTCGATCCGCACGGCCGAGGTCTCGGGTGCGGCGCTCGTCGCCATCGACCCTCCGCTCGTCGGCGAGCCGAAGCGCGGCGCGCTCCGTGCGTCGATCGGCGCGGACCGCTTCTTCCCGGTCTTCTGGACGGACGCCACGGCGGTCGTGGCGTCGGCGCGTGCGGCCGGGCGGCGGGTCGTCGTCCTGGAATCCTGCGGCGACCGGCCCCCGTGGGACGCCGACCTGCGAGGCGACGTCCTGCTCGTTGCCGGCGGCGAGCACGCAGGCGTGCCGGCCGACGTGATCGCATCCGCAGACGCCGTGATCCGTCTCCCGAGCGCGGGGTTCATTCCGTCGTACAACGTGCAGGCGGCGATCGCGGCGGTGGCGGCGGAGCGCCTTCGTCAGGAATCGACCTGACCGTCGCGGCGGCGCGCTGCGACGAAGGATGTAGATGGAGAGCGACGGCATCCTGACCGGCCCGACCCCGGGCGTCGAAGCGCAACTCGTGGCCGCGGCGCGCCGCGGCGACCGGGCGGCCTTCGCCACGCTCGTCCGCGACGCCGCGCCGATGCTGGAACGACTCGCGCTCCGCGTGCTCGGCCACCGACAGGACGCCGAAGACGCCGCGCAGGAGGCGATCCTCGACGCGTGGCGCAACCTGCCCCGCTTCCGCGGCGAGGCGAGGTTCCGGACGTGGGCGTATCGCATTCTCGTGGCCCGCGCGCTCGACGTCGCGCGACGGCGCCGGCCGGTGGACCCGCTGCCCGACGTCGTCACCTGCGCGGCGTCCGGCCCCGCGGACAGCGCAGCGTCGAACGACATCGAGCGCGCGATCCGCGAGGTGATCGACGAACTGCCGCCCGCGCAGCGCACCGTGCTGCTGCTGCGCACCGACCACGGCATGAGCTACGAGGAGATCTCGTACGTGATGGGCACCGGCCGCGACGCCGTGCGCATGAACCTGATCGAGGCGCGGAAACGGCTCGCGCGGAAGTTGAAGGGGATCGTGGACCTCGGCGGCGATGTCGCGGGAGACGCGCCGTGACGCTCGCCCGCTGCCCGTTCGAAGACGACGTGCTGCTCCTCGCGGACGCCACCGGACCCGACGCGATGTCGCCGACGCGGCGGATCGTCGTCGAGGCGCACCTCGCAGTGTGTTCGTCGTGTGCGGCGACGGAAGACGCGCTGGACCTCGCCGCGTCTGCGATGCGCGCGACGACCGTTCCGCCCCTCGGCGCGGCCGATGCGGCGCTCGCCCGGATCGCGAACGACTGCCGGGCACCGGCGTTCCACGTGCGCCGACCTGCCGTCGCGGCCGCGGCCGTGTTGTGCGTAGCTGCGCTCGCCGTCGCGGCGCTCATCGCACGTCGCGGGCCCCCCGACGTCACCCCGACCGCGGCCCCGCGTCGCGCCGCCTCCACGCCCGAACCCGCCGTCGCGCCGTCCGTCGCCATGCCGGAAGGCCCCGCCCCAACTTCGTTCCCCACGTCGCTTCGCGACCTGCCCGCCCAGATCGACGCGCTCAACGTCGGCGCGTCGGCGGACGACCCGGCGCTCGCGGAGGCGGTGCGGCACGTGACGTCCACCGGGGCCCCCGGATCCTGGGCGCTCGCTGGGCTCCTCGACGCTTCCGATCCGACGCGGGCCCTGCGAGCGGTGATGGTCGCAGAGAAGGTGCGCTCGTCGTCGCTCGTGCCGCCGCTGGGCGCCTTGCTGCGCGACGTCGAAGATGGGCGCGACCCCGGTGCGGCGCCGCGTGGGGACGCACGCGATCCCGCGGTGGACATCGGCACGACGGAAGGCGCGAAGTCGCAGCTTGCCGCGAGCACCGCTCGCGCCCTTGCCGCCATCGGCACACCGGCCGCGCTCGCCGAACTCGCGACGGCGCTCGACGGGCCGTCGCGGCGAACCGCGCTCGACGCGATCGCGACGTGCCGGACGTCTCGCGCACTCGACCTGCTCGCGGATCGTATCCGTGGCGGTCGCGACGGAGCGCCCGGCGAGATCGTCGATGCTGCGGTCGCGTCGTGGCCGCGCGAGTCTGCGCGCCTCCTGCTCGACCTCTCCGCCGATCGTGCGCTCGCACCACTCGCCTCGTCGGCTCTGCGCGCGCACGGCGCGGAGCTCGCCCCGCACCTGATCCCCTTCGCGGCGAAGGGCGACGGCTTGGTCGCGGCGGCTGCCGTGCGCGCGCTCGGCGAGACCCGCCAGCCGTCGGCGCTTGCCGCGCTCCGGAGCGCGGCCGCGCGATCGGGCCTGGCACGGCCCGCCGTCGCCGCGCTCGTCGCGATCGGCACCGACGATGCGTACGCGGCGGCCTTCGATGTCGTCGCAGACCCGCGGACGCCGCGCGATCTCGTGCAGGTGTTCGACGGCGCCGACGATGCGGTCGGAGTCCTCGCGGCCGCCATCGGCGACGCGCGGCTCCCACGACGCCTGGCCGCTGCCGACGCACTCGGCTGGACACGTTCTCCCGACGCCGTCGAACCGCTCGCCCGCGCCGCCCGCGACGCGGCGCTCCGTCGCGCCGCGATCGACGCTCTGGGCCGCATCCGCGGCGACGAGTCCGCCGCTGCGCTCGCCGTCTGGGCACGCCCGAAGACCGCAGATCCGGCGCTCGTCGCGGCGCTCGGAGCGACGGGCAGCTCCGTCGCCGTGCCGTCGCTCCGCGCCCTCGCTCGCGAACCGGCTCTCGCGGCGTCCGCGGCGCGGGCGCTGGCCGGCATCGAGGACGCAGAGGCCGTCCTCGCCCTCGCCGAGTTGCTCGCGGAACCGCGCACGGCGCGGGCCGCCGCCGAGTCGCTCGCGTCGATGCCTGCGGGCGTCGTCGTGCCGGCGCTGCTCGGCCGCCTCGAGGATCCAGCCGATGCCGCCGCATCGGCACGGGCGCGCCGCGCGCTCGTCCTCGTCGCAGGCGCCGACCTCGGTCGAACACCGGATGCTTGGCACACATGGTGGGACGGCCGCCGCCCCCGAACGCAGGAGAGATCCCGATGAAAGCCTTGTCCACACTCACGTTGGCGGTCGCGGTTGCCGCAGCGGCGCTCGTTCCGGCGCTAGCGCCCACGAGTTGCCCAGCGCAGGAGAAGAAGGGCGATCCCGCCGCGGCGGAAGGCGAGAAGCCCGCCCGCCCGCTCGTGGCGCGGATCTACGACATCGCGGGAATCCGCACGCCGCGGATCGTCACCACGCTGAAGCCGGCCGACGCGGACCACCTGCGCCCGTTCGGGATCTCGCCCGGACTCTACAACGACCTCGCAGACGACACGGTCACGGCGCCCGAGGCGCACCCCGGCGCGGACGACGTCGGCGAGTTGCTGCGCGCGTTCCTGCCGCGCGCGGTCGGCGAGGACTCGAAGTTCACCAGCGTCTGGGACGGCGCAGCGATCCGCGTCGTCACCACGGACGAGGGCCAGAAAATCGTCGCGGCGGCGCTGGAGTCGCTTCGGCTCGCCGCGGTGCCCTTCCAGTTCGACGTGCGTTCCGTGACGCTCCGCGACGACACGGAGTCCGCCGCGATCCTCGCCGAACTCGACCGACTGGACGGCGCGCAGGTGCCTGCGACCCTGGTCGAGCGACTGCTCTCGTCCGACACGCACGGCGGCCTGCGCGGCGGCACCGTCTGCGCGTTCGGCGGAGTGACGACGCGCCTCGATCGCATCGAGACGCGCTCGATCGTCGCCAACTGGGACGTCGAGATCGCCCAGAGCGCGAGCATCGCGGACCCGGTGCCGGCGATGGTCGAAGACGGTCTCCGCGCGATGCTGAACGCCACGCAGACCTCCGACGGCGGCCGCGCGTTGGTGCGGTTCTCCGCGACGTCCGGCGACCTGCAGCGCCCGATCCGCCGCGTCGAGATGCGGACGAAGGACCTCGGGACGGTCGAGATGCCGGAGTTGCGCGGCGGGTTCGTCTCCACCGAGTGGCTCGCGCAGACCGGCGCGACGACGGCCATCGTGCTGGCCTCCCCGGTGAGCTCGGTCGGCGGCGCGACCGGAAGCGTCCGCGAGGTTCTGCTGGTGAAACTGGTCTCGGCGCCGCCCGCGCGCGAACAGGGCGCGGTGACGCTGGTGCCGATCGGGTCCCTGTCGAACTTGGCGCAGGAAGCCGTGCTGGTCGCTCCGGCGCTCGAGCCGTCCTCAGACGACCTGCGCGGATGCCTCCTGACCTGGTGGGACGCCGCCCCGCCGCGCGTCGAGGCGCAGGAGTTGGAGAGACTCGCCCGCGCGACGGACCCGGGCGCCGCAGACGTCAACTGGAACATCGCGGCGCTGGGTCTGGGATGGCCCGGCGGAGCGTCGCTGGCGGTGACGGGCACCGACGCCTTCCGCAGCAATGCCGTGGCGCTTGCGGCATCGTTCGAGCGCGACATGCTGCGCGGGGCACACGTCTCCGTGCGACTCGCTGCGCGCGACGCAGCGGGGACGTCCGAGAAGGTGCTCGGGACCGTCTCCGCGCCGGCCATGACGGGTCGCAACCTGGCGCTCGCGGCCTACGCGTCCGTCCCGTACATCGGCGACTACGACGTCGAGGTCGCGCAGGAGGCGCGCATCGCCGATCCGCGAACGCTGGTCGCGCTCGGCGGGATCGTCCTCAACGTGCGGCTCGCGCAGGGTCCGGCCGACGGCTGGCGCGCCGACGTCGATCTCGCCGTCTCATCGGTCGGCGCCGTCGAGAGTGCGCCGGTGTCGGCGACGGAGGTCGGGCTGATCGAACGGTGCCCGATCAAGCGTACCCGTGCGTCGCAGCCGGTCATTCTCGAGAACGGCAAGTCGAAGGAGATCGACCTCGGCGCGAACCCCTGGGGTCCGGGGCGGCTGGTGGCCGTGATCCGCGTGAACCGCTGATCAGCGCTCCGGCAACAACTCGTCTCCAGGCCGCAGCGTCGCGCCTTCGACGATCCGGCCCCAGACGCCACCGCGGCCCTGCGGCGCAAGCGCGGCCTGGAGACCGTTGGACGCCTTGTCCATCACGGGGCACGGATTGACGATGCCCTTCACCTCGACGAGCGCGCCGCCGAGACGGACCGTCTGCCCGACGAACCGCTGACCGTTTCCGCCGGTGACGAGCACGTTCGCGCGGCGGGCCTGCGGATCGACGTCCCGGCCGTGGTCGCGGAGCGCCGCGGCCCAGTCGTCCTGGAAGATGATCGTGACGTGCCGCCGCCCGTCGTACGAGTGGTCGCCGTCGATGCCGTGACCCGGCACGAGTGTGAGCGCCGTGCGCTCGACGGTCGCCGCGTCCATCTCCGGGCGCACCCACATGCGGAGGACACGGTGGGCGCCGTTCGTCGTGGAGTCGTCCATCCGCGAAGCGTATGCGACGATGCGCGCCGTGACCGATTCCTCTCCCCCCTCCGGTTCGTCTCCCGGTTCTACGCCGGATTCGTCCTCAGGCCGTCCCCCCCGCCGCCCGCGCTACCGCGGCACGCATCCCCGCCGCTTCGACGAAAAGTACAAGGAGCTGAACCCCGAGCGGTTCCCCGGCGAGGTCGCGAAGGCCGTCGCTCGCGGATCGACGCCGGCGGGGTCCCATCTGCCCGTGATGCTCGACGAAGTCCTCGCGGCGCTCCGTCCCCGCCCCGGCGACGTCTATCTCGACGCCACGCTCGGCTACGGCGGCCACGCGGAGGCCGTCGCGCAGCGGATCGCGCCCGGCGGACGTCTCGTCGGCATGGACCGCGACGCCGACGAACTGCCGCGCGCCGCGGAGCGCCTGCGACGTCGCGGGCTCGTCGTCGCCGTGCGTCACGGGAGCTACTCGGGCGCGGCGAAGGCGCTGCGCGACGAAGGGATCGACGGCGCCGATCTCGTACTGGCCGACCTCGGGTGCTCGTCGATGCAACTGGACCGCCCCGACCGCGGGTTCTCGTTCAAGAACGACGGCCCCCTCGACATGCGGATGGACCGCTCGCGGCCGGGCACCGCAGCGCAGTGGCTCGCGACGGCCAGCCGCGAAGACATCGAGACCGCGATTCGCGACCTCGGCGACGAGGAGGACGCCGACGACATCGCCCGCGAGATCGTCCGCCGCCGCGAAAGCGCCCGCCCGCTCGACCACACGGCCGACCTGGTCTCCGCGGTGCTCGCGGCGAAGGAGATCCCGGGAGAGAAGTTCGTCCGCGACAGCGCGTTCACGGCGCATCCCGCAGCGCGGACGTTCCAGGCCGTGCGCATGGTCGTCAACCGCGAGACCGAGCACCTGTCGCAGTTCCTCCGCGACCTGCCGTGGATCGTCCGGCCCGGCGGACGCGCGGCGATCCTCACGTTCCACTCGGGCGAAGAGTCGCTCGTGCGCGCGGCGTTCGAGCAGGGGGCCGAGCAGGGCCTCTGGATGTCGCCCCTCGCCGAACCGCTCGTGCCGTCGTCCGACGAACGCCGCCGCAACCCACGATCGCGGTCCGCGCGCCTTCATGTCGGGATTCGTCTCGACGCGCCGCCCGCAGGGTGACTACCTTCGTCGCCACTCATCACCCGCCAGGAGACTCCCGTCCCATGAACAAGATCCTCACGTTCGCGTTTCTCGCCGCCGCTGGGCTGGCGCTCCCCGCCTGCCAGTCCTGCGACTCGGGCCTCGCGCGCTTCTGGGAAGTCCAGGACGGCGCCTCCGGTCGCACCGCCTACGGCGCCGACACCGCCACGGCGCAACTCAATCAGCGCTTCGACTCGAAGTTCGTGAACGGCTCCGGCCAGTTCGTCGGCGTGACGAACCCCTCGATCGTCCGTGAGCTCACGCTCGCCGAGTACACGACCGTCACCGGCGGCGCCGGCTTCGGCGTGAACTACTGCTCGATCATGAAGACCTGCTGGGCCGACGTCCACGAGAAGTAGTCGCCGGCCGCAACCCGGGACGCGGCGGCGAACGCCGGGAGTTCCGCCGAGTCCGGGCCGGGTCGTTGCCCGGGGACCGGGTTCAGCGAGAGCGACCGGAGCCGCCGCCGTCGGCGCGCGCGGCGATCCGCCGCTCGATGTCGGCAGTCCATCGGGATCTGTCGCCCGACGACACGGCCAGCGCTCGCAGACGAGTGAACAACGACGGATCGCAGATCCCGGCGAGTACACCAGCGGCCCGCATCTGCGACTCGGTCGATGGGCCGTGGAACTCGCCGTCGCCAGCGGGCGGCAGCAGGCCGACGAGCAACGCGCGGACGTCCGGCGTGTCGCCGATGCAGTAGAGCATCTTGAGGCCGAGACATCGGTCCTCCTCGCTCGATGATCCGACGAGGATGCGCGCCACCCGCATTTGCAGATCGGGAATCGTCTGCTCAGGAAACTCGCACGCGACGCGACCGCCGAAGTCGCAGAACAGAACCGCTCCCCGCAACGCTTCGGACTCACTCGCGAGCATCCGCTCGGCCGTCCGCGCGACGGTGGCGAAGTCGTCCGCCTTGAGCAACCACCCATGCAGGTTGTCGTACGCCCTCTCGGCGTCGCCGCGCGCGTCCTCCGACCGGGCGGAGAGGAAGCGCGCCACGAGAACGACTCGGTCCGCCTGCTCGGGGAACCACTCGGCCAGGAGGACCTCGGCGGTCGCGCGGTCGTGGCAGGCCCGGAGTGCGCGCGACCGCGCGGGGCCGACGCTCGCGTCCTGCGCCGCCTCCAGGGCGCGCGTCGCCGCATCGATCCGTGCCGCGGCCTGCTGGGGACTCTCGACGTGCATGCCGTGCGCGCCGAACCAGGCGCAGACGGCCTCTGCGGACTCGGCGGTGAGCGTGGCGTCGCCGGGCCAGAGCTGAAGGGACCGTAGCGAGCGCCCGTGCTGGAACTGGAAGCTGGCCGCGACGGAGTCGCCGCGGAGGACGTCCACTTCGTCGCCCCCGATGCAGAGGCAGTGGTCGCCGCTCGCCCGGTCGGCGATCCGCACGAGATCTAGGAGCTCCCGCGCCACGTCCGCGTCGTGGGTCTCGAACAGCACCGTTCCGGAGTGCGGCTGGAAGTCGAACTGCCGATCGCGGTCGTACGAGTGGATGCGGAGACCGTCGGCGCCGTCTGTCTGCGCGACGAGCGCACCGCGCCAATCCCGGCTGTACTGGAACGCCCACGGGAACCACCCCGGATGACCGCAGACGAACGCAACCGCGGCAACGGCGACCGCCACGACGAGGAGGGCCGCGCAGACGATGACGGTGCGCACGCGCATTGCGGGAGTCTACTCTGCCGCCGTCCGCCCGACGCAACGGGGAGTTGGCCCGCCTCGCCCGCCTTGCAGTCGGTTCGCTGGAGCGCAGCCAAGTGTGCCACCTATTCCCGGACGGCCACTTGCCTCGTCGGGGACCTTCCGCACCAAAGGTCCCGCCTCCGCTGCTGGGGTGGAACCCGCACGCAGGCTCGCGCTGCGCGCCGATCGGGTGAAATGCAGCGTCTGCTTGGTATGCGCCCGCTCGGCAGGCTCGTTCCGATGGTGTGCAGTGCCCCGACATAGACGCGCCCTTTGGCGTCGCTCGACGACGTACGTTCGCTGCCAGGATGATCCTGGCGGTCGCAGTGCTCGTGTGGACTGCTCCGATCGCATCTGCACAGCAGGTGACCGTGTTCTCGGAGACGTTCGAGAGCTACACCGTCGGAAGCAGCTTGCTGCCCCAGGGCTCCGCGAAGTGGGCATCCGCCACCGCCGAGGGCAAGACCACGGTCCGCCTGAACGCCGCGGCAACGAACCGGTATCTGTACTTCAACGGCGGCAACGAGCAGGCGACGACAGTCGTGCTCGGCGCTGCGCGCGCCACGGCGACGCTCACGTTCAACCTCCGGTACACCGGCAACGACGGCGACGGCACGCAGAACGAGATCGTCACCGACGGACAGACGTTTCAGGAGTTCGAGTCCGGAGACGACGTCTCCGTCCAGTACACGGTCAACGGCACGTCGTTCACGAACCTGCAGACGTTCACATGGAACTCGACCACCTACCGCGCGGGGTTCGTGGCGGTGACCATCCACCTGCCGTCGCCTGCGCTGAAAAACACACTGCAGATCCGATTCCAGCAGCCCGCCGGCGGAACGAATCGTGACCAGTGGGCAATCGACAACGTGGTGCTGATGGTCGCCGTCCCGGAGCCGGCAACCTGGGCGCTGTTCGCGCTCGGCATCTGCGGACTCGGTTTCGAAGTGCGACGCCGCCGCGCGGCCCGTCGCGCGCGGACAACGGTCTGATCACCGACGTGCGCGCGCGTCCGCCGCACGCAGCGCCGCGCCGGCGCGCGCGGCCATCGACGGGTCGAGTCGCACCGCCGTCCGGTACTCAGCGACTGCGGCATCCGTCTGCGATCGCGCGAGCGCGGCCTCGGCGCGGTGCAGACGGATGAGCGCGAAGTCGGGGTGCAGTCGCACCGCGTCGTCGAGCGCCCACGCCGCTGCGTCGGGGTGCCCCGCGCGCAGGAGCAGCCACGCGTGCGTCGCCGCCAGTTCCGGAACCTCGGGACGCGCGCGGACCGCAGCGGCGGCGAAGGCGATCGCCTCGTCCGCCCGTCCCGGCCGGTCGAACAGGATGCACGCGAGTTCGTTCGACGCCAGCGCGTGATGAGGGGCGACTGCGAGCGCCCGGCGGTATCTGTGCTCCGCCATCTCCGGGTCCTTCCGGTGGTCCGCGATCATCCCGAGGAGGCACCACGCGCCGGCGTCGCCGGGGCGGTCCGACGTGCGCTCCGCGAGCCGCCGCTCCGCTTCGTCGAGACGGTCGAGGTCCGTGAGCACGCGCAACAACGCGGCCTGCGGCGCGAACTCGTCGGGCGCTTCGAAGACGGCCCGCTCGAACCACGATCTCGCACCCTCCGGCGACCCCGTCATCGCCAACGCACGCCCCATCGCGAACGACGACCGCCACGAGCCGAGACGACCGCTCAGCACGTCGCGCAGCCGATCGATCGACCCGAGGATGGAACCGGTCTCGACGACGAGCCGCGCTCGGGCGAGTCCCGCTGCGGTTCGTCCCGCCGCTCGTGGGGTCGCTTCGCGCGCGACGGCCGCCGCGACGACGCTCGCCGCCGCGCCCCCACCTCCGCCACGGCGCAGGACGTCTACGAGGTCGGCCAGCGCGACGAAGTCGCCCGGGTCGCGGTCGCACGCGACGCGCAGCGCCGCGATCGCCTCAGCGGTGCTGGCCTCGCCAGCGCTGCCTTCGACCGCCGCGGCGTCTTCGGTGCGCGGACCCGCAGAGACTTGGCCCCGCACCAGCACTCCGGCGAGCAACGCGTGAGCAACACCCAGGCGATCTCCGGCGTAGATCGCGCGGCGGCAGGCGACCAGCGCCGCCGCGAACTCGCCGGACCGCACCGCGGCGCCTACGTATGCAGTGAGCACCGCCGGGTGCGAGGGATCTCGCGTGAGTGCTTCGCTGTACTCCGCCAGGGCGACGTCGTCTCGGCCCAACACGGCTGCGCAGTGTCCCCGCAGGATCGCGCCCGCCGCGAAGTGCGAGCGTTCGGCGCCGACACGGCGGACGACCGCGAACGTCGCTCCCACATCGCCCTTCCGGGCGTACAGGTCGGCAATCGCCGCCGCCGCGACGCAATCGAGTTCACCGCCGGTGATCGCGCTCTCCCACCAGCCCGAGGCAGCGGCGTCATCACCGGCCTGCTGGGCATCCAGTCCAAGGAGCAGCCGAACGTGCGACGCCAGATTCCTGACGCGGCGGTCGTCGCAACGCCCCGAGAGCACCCGCGAGAGCATGGTTTCAGCTCGGTCCGGGCGGCCGGATGCCAGCCATGCGCGAGCCGCCAGCACCGCCGCGTCGGGCGACGCCAACGTGCGTCCGAGCACGGCCTCGGCTTCGAGAATCGCTTCGTCGGGCGCACCGAGCGCCAGGCGCGCGTATCCCGTCAGGACGTGCCGCGTGACGTCGTCCGGCGTTCCCGGCGGCGCCGTAGCGAGCCACGCGAGGACCGCGTCCGCGTCTGCCGCCGCCACGCGGTCGTCGGTGAGGAGCGAGAGCGCGGCCTCCGTGCGCGTCGCAGGGGGCACGTCGGTCGCAGCGAAGAGCGCGCGCAGAGCGACGGCCGCGGCCGCACCTTCGCCGCTCTGGATCTGGAGCCAGGCCGCCTCCAGGCGGAAGCGGGGGTCGGTCGGCCGGTCCAGGAGTTGTGAGCGCAGCAGGTCGGTCGCAGCGTCGAGCCGTCCGAGCGACGCGAGCACGTGGACGCGCGCCAGCATCAGTCGGTCGTCGGTCACGCGCTCCTGCGCGCGGCGCAGGACTGCATCGGCCTGACGGCTTCTGCCCGCGCGCACGAGGGTCCTGGCGTGGCCGAGCGCTGCTTCCGGGTCGTCAGGGTGCTCTCGCTCGCGTTCGGCCCACACGGTCGCCGCTTCGACCCACACGCCGGCGAGCGCGCGGGTCGCGGACGCGTCGAAGTCGCCCTGCCGCGAGAGTTTCCGTACGGCTGCCCGCACGGCGTCGGGGTCCATCGACGCGAGCGCGAGACGGGTCTCCACCTCGTCGCGCTCGGTGTCGCGCTCGCGGTCGAGCTCGGCGTCGGCCGTCTCACCGGGCTGCGTCGTCAACGCTCGCGCGAGCGCGTACGCCACACGCAGATCGTCGGGCCAGCGTGCGGCGGCGAGGCGCGCGACGCCGCGCGCGAGCAACGGCTTGCGCCACCGCATCCACAACTCCGCCTCGATCCCGGCCGCGGCGCGCGCGGGCGCGCCGCCTGCCACCGCGGCGCGCACGTCGCGCAGCGCACCCTCGAACTCACCCTCCGCGGTGCGTGCGATGGCCCGAACGAGACGAGCGCGGGCGACGAGTCCAAGCTGATCCGACGCCGCGACGGCGAGGTCCAGATCACCCATCGCCGCCTTCGCGTCGCCGCGCCGCATCCGGCTGGCGCCAAGCCAGAGATGCGCGTACGGATCGTCCGGAGCGATCACGAGAAGTCGCCGCAGCGCTTCGTCGAACGGCGTGGCCGACGGCGCCGCCGTCGGGTCGGTCGAGGTCGCGGTGGCAACATCGGTGGCAACATCGGAAGCAACGGCTGGAGCAACATCGGCGCGCGGGCGGGCGCATCCAGGCCACAGGATCGCGACGGCGACGCGGAGCGACCCGACGTCGTTCGCGTGCTCGATGACTCGCGTCGCGAACAGCGCTTCCATCGGATTGAAGACGCTCGGATCGACGACGAGCGCTGCCGAAACCAGATCGCCGGGATCCGCTGCGATCGCCGCCTCGGTCGCGACCGCAGATCCGGCGTGGAGGAGGCCCACGTCGGCCGGGAAGCGCCGCGTCGAATCCGCGAGTTCGCCTGCGGCCGAGCGGAGTCGGTCTTCGTCGAGGAACAACCGCACGAGCGCTGCGTGCAGCGGGGCGGCATCGGCACGCTGCATTGCGTCGCGGAGCAGGGCTTCGGCGTCCTCGTGCGCGCCTTCCACTCGCAACGCTTCGGCACGCACGACGGTCGTCGTAGCGTCGTCGGGGGCCTGGTCCAGCGCCGTCAGCGCGGCGCGCGTCCGTCCGCCGCAGAGTTGTGCCTCGGCGACGATCGCGGGCTCCACCGCGTTCCGGCCCACGGAGAGCCCGGGCGCGCGCCGATAGCACTCGTCGGCCTCCGACCGCAGATCGTTCGACCAGGTCGTGCGTCCGAGGAAGTCCGCCACATGCCCGGCGACGACACAGCGCGCGGCCGACTCGCGATCGCGCGCGCCATCGAGTCCGGCGCGCAGGTCGGCCAGGGCTCCGTCGAGGTCGCCTTCTTCCAGGCGAACGTCGGCGCGAGCGAAGTACGGCGCAGCGCCGGGCCCGGCCGCATCGACGGCCCGCCCGAGGAACTGCTCCGCCTCGTCGTTGCGTCCGAGCGCGCGAGACAGTTGTCCGCGCAACGTGTTGCAGCCGACGTGCGTCGGATGCGCAATCAGCGCGCGCCGCAGCGCATCCTCCGCCTCCGCGTACCGACCGCGTCTCATGGCGGCGGCGGCGAACATGTGGAGCGTCTCAGCGTCGCCCGGGTGGATCGCCAGCGCGTCGGTCAGTAGTCGCGATGCGTCCTCGGGATGCGACGAGTCGAGCATCTCCGCCGCGATCCGGCGCAGGTCGGCTGCGCGCTCGATCGGCGACTTGCGCGTGACGAGCCGAACCCCGAGCACGCAGAGTCCGACCATCGCGACGAAGCCGACCGCCACAGAGATGCGTCGCGGGTGGAGAAGCTGACGTCCCGGATCGAGAAGCGGCGCCTCACCGACGCGAAGGTGCCCAGTGAGCTCGTCGAGCGGCTCGTCTTCTGGCGCGTCAGGAGGAACGTCAGGAACAACGGTCAGCAGGGCACCTCGGTCCGCCCCCATGGTACGGAACGTAGCGGCACTCCGATCCGGAGTTGCTCGCGCGCCCTCCGCGCGCTGTACCTTCTGCCGTCCTCCGTGACCCGTGCTTCCACGCGTTCCCACCACGCACGAGGCGCCCCACAGGCCCGCCTGTAGCCTGCTCACCCTGCTCGACGACATCGCGAGCGTGCTCGACGACGTCGCCGTGATGACGAAGTTCGCGGCGAAGAAGACGTCCGGGATTCTCGGCGACGACCTCGCGCTCAACGCGCAGCAGGTCACGGGCGTCGCCGCGGGCGGCGTGGTCGTGGCGATCGTCACGGGCGTGAAACGCGCGATGAAGCGAGCCGCGAAGCACCCGACGTCCTGGGCGTTGCGGCTCGTCACCCCGGCGAGCGCGCCCGTCCCTGCTACAATCGGACCATGCCGTTCACGCTGCGCTCGCTGACGGCGGCCGCGTCGCTACTCCTCGCCGTCCTCCTCGGAGCGTCGTGCGCACCGCCCGATCCTCCATCGGACAACGCCGACGTCGCGAACGCTCCGGACGCGACGCGCGTCCAGAGCGGGCACTCGACGCGGCCCTACCCCATCCAGTTCGTGGAGGGTCTGTCGCTCACGCCCGACGCCGAGCTCGCGGGCAGCCTGCTCGTCGGTTCCGCGGACCGCGCGTTCGACGCCGACGACGCGGACGTCCCCAGCGTCCTCCTCGCGTGGGCGATCCTGGCGCGTGAACCGACGGGCGCGCTCGACGTCGGCCGCGCGATCGAGGCGGGCGCGCCTCACGGATCGTTCACGACGCGCGCGATCGGCGTGCTGCTCCTCCGTGGCGCGGACGACCACGACGCCGCGCTCACGGCGCTCCTCGGCGAGCCGACGCCGACCGTCACTGCCGAGCGGTGGACCGGCGCCGACGCTCCGGAGCGCGCCGACCTCGCCGGGCTCTCCGTGGGCGGCGCGCTCGCGGTGGACGTGCTCGACGCGCTGGAGTCGGCGGTGGAGACCGACGACGGTGCGTCGATCGAGGAGCGGGCCGTGCGCGTCCTCCTCGCAGAACCGCTCGGCGACGCCGCGTTCCGCTTCCTCGCGGTGCAGGGCCGGACCGCGCGCGCGCGGGTCGCCGGACTCGTCGGACTCGGCGTGACGTCCCCCGCTGAGCTCGACGTCGCACTCGCCGCGATCCGCAGTGCGGCGCTCGTCCCCGCCGCCCCAGGCGACGCGGACCTCGACGTGCGCCTCACGCCGGGCGGTCGCCTCGCTGCGCGCGTGCTCGCCGACGCCGGGACGTTCCCGGGCGTCTGCACCGGAGAGGACGGCGCGCCGACGCGCGACGCGTTCGCGATGAAGGTGCTCCTCGCGGACCCGCTCGCCGCCGAGGCGTTCGCGGACCTCGCGCTGAACGGCAACGCAACCGGCCGGATGTTCGCCGCGTGCGGCCTCTACTTGCGCGACCGCGCTGCGCTCGCCGCGTCGAGGGACTCGCTGCTCGAGATCCAGGTCGTCCGATGCCAGGACGGCTGCTGCATCGAGTCGCGCCCCGCCGCAACGGTGCTCGCAGAGATCGAGAGCGGAGCGTTCCCGGCGTTGTTTGAGCTGTCGGGGAAGTAGGGCCGCGCCATTGCCCCGAGGACGGTTGGGACGTTTGTAACCCGGATCACTCACCCCGTCCTCAGAAGCGCCCTCGCCGCCGCGCCGGCCTTTCCGCTGCGCCGCTCCGTCAACCAGGCGCGGGCCGCGGGATCGGCGACGCGTCCGCCCGCCGTCACGAGGGCCTCGCGGAGCATCTCGATCCACGGAAGTGCATCCCGCACCGCATGCTCCGGTAGACGCGGAAGCACAGCGACCGCGAGTGCCGCGACGTACGCTGCGTGATCGGACGACAGCGTTCGCACCGAGCCGCACACGGTCGCGAACCGCCGGAACGGCACGCGCACCGTGAACGACACGGCCCGCCGCTCGCTTCCGAGAACGTACGCAATCGCCGACGCCAGCCGCACGGGCGGGAGCGGTGAGCGGTCCGGACCGTGCGCCGCGATGTCGGTCAGAAGGTCCGTCGCCGCCTGCACCAGCGCCGGTTGCTTCGCCGAGATCGTGGCAGCGAGCAACTCGGGCCCGAGGCCACCCCAGAGCCGCTGCGGCGTCAGGTCCGGCCGGTCGAGGAGTGCGGCCCAGCCAGGCACCTGCTCGGACTTCTCGTCGGACCGGAGCACGGTCTCGATCCCGGACGCGAAGAGCGGCTCCGGGTTCGCAGGCCACCACGAGACGACGTGCGCCACGAGGTCCGGCGGCAGCCCCTCGGCCCACTCGTGGTCGGTGCGAGCGTGCAGAAGCACGCTCGGATGGGCCGACGGCACCGGGCGCGGCGGCCACGGCGTGCAGTCGATCGTGAACTGCCGGAACGGGCGTGGCCGCGACTCGAACGGCGCGAGCGGCAGCGACGGAATCGCGTGCCGCGCCGCAACTCCGGCGTCGGGTCCGCCCGCCGGGTACGCGGCTGCGATCCGCGGATCGTCGTCGAACGGAGTGCGCGCCCGCGCCGCTGCGATCCACACCGCCTCCGTCCGACCGATGGCGACGCCCGTCGCGCCGAGCGTGTGCCGTAGCGCCGCAACGAACTCCGCGGACTCATCGGCGACTCGGCCCGCGGCGTCGAGTCGCGCGAGCGCCTCCACCCGTCGCTGCGGCGCGAGTCGGAGGAGCGCGAGCACGCGATCGTGGACGTCGTCGAGGAGGCGCAGCCCGTCGCCGGGCTCGGTGATGCGCTGGACGAGCACGCCGGGGTCGATCCAACCGCCGCGGTGGGTGGGCGTGGAACGCAGACGGAACCTGCGCGGCGCGGTCGGATCGCGCGACGCCGCGACGAACGCTTCCGCCAGCGTGCGGAGCCGGGCGACGGCGAACCCAAGGAGCGGCGGCCGGAAGACGAACACCTCGGGCGCCCCCGGGTTGGCGCGGGGAATCTTCGGCACGAACCCGAGCCGGTCGCGGTCCCAGGCGCCCGCTCGGTGCATCTCGAAGTCGGTGTGCGACTCGAACTCGAGCGACCAGGGCGTGCGGCTGGCCCACGCATCTACGAGCACGTCGGTTGTGCCCCCGATGCAACCCGCGCAACCGCGCCGCGGATGCGCCGCGACGACGTCCTTAGCACGCTTCGCGAGCGGCCGCGTGAGACGCATCTCGGTCTCAGTCGCCGGCGGGCCGAATCGCGCGAGACCATCGACGAGAACCTCGTAGTCGCCGGCCTGGTACGTCTCAAGACTCCGCGCGGCGAGTGCGACCAGTGCCTCGAACGTTGCGACCGGCGCCACCGCGCGTGACGGATCGAGCGGTGACACGTCGCCGCGCGGCGGCGCTGCGCTCGCGTGGCGAGCGACGTCCGGCGCGGCCGCGGACTCTCCGGTCCAGGCGGCGAGCCGCGCCCGGAGCGACGGCGCAACTGCTTCCGCGTACGAGGCGATCGCCGCGCGAAGCGAACCCTCCGACGGCCGCCCGTGCCTCTCGATCACGTCGAGTGCGAGCGACTGGACGTCCGTCGCCGCGTGCGCGAGCGCATCGACGGCAAGCCGCGCGACACTCCCGCGGTGCGCCGTGTCGCGTCGCGCGATCCGGTCCGCGAGCTTCAGCGCCGCCGTCACGGTCGCCTTCGTCGTGCTGTGCAGCGCTGCGTCGGCGGACGCGAGGAACGCGCCCGCATCCAACCGACGCGCACGCTCGAGGCGGTCGAGCACGCGGAGCGCCATCGACACGGTGGCGCCGTTGCGGCTGCCGAGGAGTCGGACGTACTCCCCCGCGCGCGCAGCGGCCTCGTCGGTCGTCGGCGCGAGCCGGTCGTGCGTCCGAGAGAACCACGACGCGCGGAAGGCCACGAAGTCGGCGGAGAGCGACGCAAGGAGCGCGTCGAGGAGTTGCGCCCGGGCAATCGTGCCGTCGTTCGCGAGGAGCACGACCGCATCCTCCCACGTCTCCCCGCCGTCGAACTTGTCGTGGTTCGCGAGCGAGTGCGACGTCGTCCCCTCCAGAGCGAGCAGGTCCCAGAACTCGCGGCCGAGCAACGACGGCTCGGCGCGCAGCGCATCCGAGAGCCGGGCCCGCGGCACGTCCTTCCCGCGCCACGGATTCAGCGAGCCGAGCATCCCAAGCAGGTGGTTCGGTTGCCGTTCGTAGGCGACGAGCCCCTCGGCCACGAGCGACCGCACCGGCTCCCAGACCGGACCGTCACGCAGCGCGGCCGTCGCGAACCGCTCGGCCCAGTCGCCGCCGAACGCGCGCGCAGCGGTGATCGCCTGCGTCGGGCGGACCCAGCGTCCGTCTTCGAGTGCGCAAAGGCGCCACGCCAGCTGGGCGGCGCGCCAGGTGTCGGAGGACCCGGCGATCTGCACCACCCGAGTTCGACTCACCGACCCGCGCGGCACGCCCTCCCGGGTGACAACCTCCTCGACCCACGTCGTTCCGTCGTCGAGCCAGCGCCGCAGCCGCTTCGCTGCCGCGCTCCGCCCCGCCGGACCGGCCGCCGCGAGCCACGCGATCACCGTCGCCTCGTCGTGCGTCCCGAGCGCGGAGAGAAGCGCCGACTCGTCGAACAGGTCCTTCATTGCGCGTCCCCGTCGTCGGCAGCGTCCCGCGCCATTCGTGCCGCGAGGACGTGCTTGCACGCGCCGCGCTCCGAGCCGTGCTTCGCATGCCACGGGCAGGTACACGTCGCGGTGTCGCCTGAGCCCAGAACAACGAAGTGGACGACGTCGGTTCCGCGGACGTCCCAGCGCGAGCCGTCGGAGTCGTCCGCTGCGCGCCGCACCGCGCCGACGTCTCGCACGAGCGCTTCCGCCGCAGCGAACCGCGGTTGCAGCGCATCGAGCCACGCGAGGTCGTACGGCAACTCGCGATGGAACCAGGCGCCGTCCGCCAGGTCGTACCCGACCGCGCCCCGCACGCCGAGCACGACGAGCGCGCGCGCGACGGTGTCCTTCGGTTCGCCGAGTTCACGCGCGAGGTCCGCGGCGCGGAGCGACGATCGCCAGTGCAGCGCCCGGCGGAGCAGCGAGACGAGCGCTTCGTCCGGCGGTTCGGTGAGCGCGGCGAGCGCGCGGCCCTCCCCCGAGAAGCCGCGCCACACTTCCGGCGAGAGGAGCAGCGTGAATCGGCGGTCGCCGAAGTCGGCCGTCCACGCGGAGCCCGGCGCGTCGGGGCCGCCGTGGATGCGAAGCGTCTGCGCACCGTGAAGCAGGTCCTCGAGTGGACGAAGCCGCTCGGGCGCGACGACGCGGACTCCGGCGCCATCCGCCCGCGACGTCACCCGCAGCCCGCGCCCCGCCGCGACGACGAACACCGGCACACGGGACGTCGCCCGCGGGAGGCTCCGGAGGAAGCGAAGCCCCTCGACACCGGACACCTCGTGGCGGAGCGGCAGCGCCGTCTGGACGTCTTGCACGGCGACGAACGAGCGAAGCCAGCGGACGGGGAGCGGCACCTTGCGCTCGAATGTCGTCCCGCCGCCGTGCGTGACGGCGACGCCCTCCGCGCCGATCCGGAGCCGGAACGAATCGCCGTCGCGAACGCGCGCGAGTTCGCCGCACAGGGTGTCACCGAAGTCCACGTTCGTCGTTCCCGGCGAGCGCACGGCCGCGAGGTGCGAGCCCGGGGCGAAGTCGGCGCGGGCGTAGACGCCTGCGCATGCGGAGAAGCCCTCGACGCGCAGCGTGTCGTCGCCGACGGTGAGGACGGGGTCCGACTGTCGCAGGATGCGACCGAGCATCGCCGCGGGCACGTGGTAGCGGGCGCCGACGACGCGGCGGATCGACGCGAGAAGCCGCGCCGAGAGCGCTGCGCGGGTCAGCTCGCCGTCGAACCGGACCGTGGCGTGTTCCGGCCGAATGGCGGCCTCGAGTCGCAGGTCCGGGCGGCCGTCCGCAACGTCCAGCCGCGACGCCGCGGCGAAGTGCGTTGTGTGCTCGATGGTTCCAGCCGCCGGCATGGCGCGAGTGTACCGACACGACGACATGAAGCGGACTGCACGTCAGCGAACGCAGTCGGCGGGCGTTCCCGCGGCGTCGGGTCGCGCGGCGATCCGACGCTCGATCTCGCCCGTCCAACGTGCTCTGTCGTCCGACGCTTCGGCCAGCGCTCGCAGGCGAGCGAACGATGAGGGCTCGCAGATTCCAGCGAGCACGCCGGCGGCCCGCATCTGGGACTCGGTCGGCGGCGCGACGCCAACGCCGACGGACGGAAGGAAGCCGGCGAGCACCGCCCGCGCTTCGGGCGTGTCGCCGATGCGATAGAGCAACTCGACGCCGTCGCATCGGTCTTCCTCGCTCGGCGATTCGACGAGGCGTCGCACGACACGCATCCGCATCTCGGGCAGCTTGTCCGCCGGGAACTCGTCTTCGAACCGACCGCCAAGACTGGCGAACAGCACCGCGCCCCGCAGCGCGTCGGACTCGCTCGCGAGCATCCGCTCGACCGCGCGAGCGACGGCGGCGAAGTCGTCCGCATCGTCCAGCCAGCCATGCAGGATGTACCAGGCACTCTCGGCGCCGCCGCGCGCGTCCTCCGACTTGGCAGAGAGGAATCGGGCGACGAGCGCGATCCGATCGGTAGGGTCGGGGAACCACTCGGCCAGAAGCGCAGCGGCCGAGTCGCGGTCGCGGCACGCGCGCAGCGCGCTCGCCCGTTCGGCGCCGACGCTCGCGTCCTGCGCCGCTTCGAGGGCATGCGTCGCCGCCTCGATCCGTGCCGCCGATTGTCGGGGGCTCTCAGTCCTCATGCCGTGCGCGACGAACCAGGCGCAGACGGCCTCCGCGGATTCGGCGGTGAGTTGCGCGTCGCCGGGCCACAGTTGATTGGATCGCAGAGCGGAGCCGTGCTTGAACAGGAAGCTGACCACGACGGAGTCGCCGCGCAGGACGTCCACCTCGCGGCCTCCGATGCAGAGGCAGTGGTCGCCGCTCGCTTTGTCGTCGATCCGCACCAGATCGAGGAACTCCCGCGTCACGTCGGCGTCGTGCGTTTCGAAGTGCACCGTCCCGGTGTGCGACGGGAAGTCGAACTCCCGGTCGCGGTCGCACGCGTGAATGCGGAGCCCGTCTGCGCCGTCCATCCGCGCCGCGAGTGCCCCGCGCCAGTCATGGCCGTACTGGAACGCCCACGGAAACTTCCCGGGGTGCCCGCGGACGAACGCAACCGCGGCGACGGGAACCGCCACGGCGACGAGGACCAGGTAGACCACGGCGGTGCGCGCTCGCACGGGAGCATGCTATCCGAGGGGGAGCGCGGCGGGTGCAGGCCCTGGGTTGCCCGCGACTCGGGAAGCCTCAACCGCGGGGCGCGCCGAACGTGGCGCTTCCTTGACGCCGCGGGGCGGCGGTGTACGCTCCTGACTACTTCCTCCCCGCCCGACACGCCGCAAGGCCTTGGGCGGGGTTATTCATTTCTGGGGTGGAGGGACGATGCCGGTCGAGCCCGCGATCAAGCGCGCCATCGTGTTCTTCGACGGCCAGAACCTGTTCCATGCCGCGAAGGACTGCTTCGGCTACACGTTCCCCAACTACGAGCCGATCCTGCTCGCGGAGGCGGTCTGCAAGACGCAGGGATGGACGCTTGCCGGTGTGCGCTTCTACACCGGCGTCCCGGACGCCAGGGACGACGCCCGCTGGCAGCACTTCTGGTTCGAGAAGCTCAACCACCTGAAGCGCCGCGGTGCGTTCGTGTTCTCGCGGACGCTGCGCTATCGCAACAAGCAGGTGAAACTCCCGGACGGAAGCACGCACTCGTTTCTCGCGGCCGAGGAGAAGGGCGTGGACGTCAGGATCGCAATCGACATAATCCGGCTCGGCCACGGCCGCGACTACGACATCGCCGTCGTGTTCAGCCAGGATCAAGACCTCTCGGAGGTCGCGAGCGAGATTCGCGTGATCGCCAGCGAGCAGGGCCGCTGGATCAAGCTCGCGTCGGCGTTCCCTTGGAGCCTCACCAGCAGCAACGCGCGCGGCATCAACAAGACCGACTGGATCCGCGTCGAGCGTGCCGTCTACGATGCGTGCATCGATCCCAGGGACTACCGACCGAAGTCGCCGCCCAACGGCCCGTAGCACGCAGCTCGGCCGCTGACTTCCCTACTCCAGCGTGAACTCGACCCAGTTCTCGCCGGGCGTGATCTCTCGCTCGACGCTGCTCTTCCCGGCGTCTCGCGCATCGACTCCGATGCGGTAGCTCCCCGGGACCGCCTGGCGGTGAGTCGCTCGCCCTTCCGCGTCCGCTTCCATGATGCCGCCTACCTTCGGACCGTCGCCCGTCGGCTTGAACGAGAGGAAGAACGTCCCCACGTAGGCCGCCCCGTCGGCGCGACGGACACGGACGTTCACGGTGGCGGCAGGGCGGAGCGCGATCTCAAGGTTGCGCCCTTGCTGGACGTCCACGTCGATCACGGGGACCTGCCGCATCCCCCAGCCGTCCTTCGTCACCTGAACTGTGTACTTGGCGAGCTTGCCGACGTTCACGCGGAAGCGCCCCTGCGCGTCGGTGAACCGCGCCGGGCCGCCGCCCTCGGGGGCCCACACCCGCGCCGCGACCACTGGCGTCTGGGTAGTCTCATCGATGACGCGCCCCGTGATCACGGGCCCGTCGAATGCCCCAGGAACGGGACGCAGCGCGATCGTCGCACGCGTCGTCCCCTCAGCCGCAAGCGTGATGTGCTTCGTTGCGTGCTCGTACCCGTACGTCCAGACGCTCAGATCCCACGTCCCTGGCGGGAGGTGCGTCGCCCGGAGCACTCCGCGCTCGTCCGATGGGAGGTTCCGCGCGCCGGGCGCGGTGCGGCTCCCACCGGAGACGCTCAGCACGATGTCGCCCGCGACCGGAAGCCCTGCGCCGTCGCGGAGCGTCAGCTCCAGGATCGAACCGCGGCGAAGAGAGACGTCGAGTTGGGCGGATCGCTCCGGCTCGATCGCGGGCGTCTTCTGGTACGCCGTTTCGAATCCCTCCGCGAGCACCTGGAGCGAGTGCGTCCCCGACGGCAGGTCGACGATCTGGTACCGACCGACCGCATCCGTGCTCGCGTCCTTGGTCCACGGCCATCCGCTCACGCGAACGCGCGCGCCGGCGACCGGACGACCGCTGCCGTTCTCCGTCACGATCCCTGCGAGCGACACCGCCCCGAGAACGATGTCCTGCGTGACGACTCCGATCCCATCCACGTGAACTCGTGCGCGCGCGCGTGAATCGGTCCCCATGGCGCCTCCGGTGACCGAGAGGAAGTGGTCTCCCGACGGCACGTTCAGGAGGCGGTAGCGCCCATGCTCGTCGGTCGTTGCAGTGAGGATGTCGTGGTACTTGTCTTCCGGCATCTGGAGACCGGCGCCCGCCGTTCCGACGGTGACGCCTGCGAGCGGCCCCTTCACGAGGTGCCGCACGATGCCTTGCACGGTGGCACCCTCCGGGACGACGAACTCGAAGTCACCGGCCGGCCCCGCAGCCACTTGGACTCGGTAGACACGTCGAAGGCCGCCGACAACCAACTGCACCGTCACGAGGCCTGGCTCGACGCCCTTCACGAGCACTTCGCTCGCTCCGTCCAGGACCTGGTCGAGGCAGGAGACGTAATCCAGCCTCCGTGTCGCCCACCCCACGAGGAGCTGGACGCCAGCCCGCGGGACTCCCCGCTGATCGACGACTCTGACACGCATCTCTGCTGGGCCGGGTGCCGCGGTCGTCGCTCCACCGCCGCGAGGGGGCGGCGCATCCTGACTGCGGGTATCGACCTTTGGGACGTCAGTCGGAGCGTCGGCGGGTGGCGGCACCGGTGGCGCGGGCTCGGGCGGTGTCACCGCCGGCTCGGGGAGCACGGGTGGAGCGGCGCGCCGCGTCTCTCTCGGCGTTGGTCTCGCCGTTGTCGGCTTGCGGTCCTCCAGCCCCTCGGGCGATGCAATCTCAGGTCCCGGAGTTGCGTTCGCCGAGGACGTTCGCTGCTCCGGCGTCGCCTCGCGATCGGTGGAGTACCGGATCGCCACTCCCGCGACCAGCATGAGGGCGAGCGCCACGACCACGGCCTTCGTCGTCAACTTCACAGCGATCCCTCCCGCGACGGCGGTCGCCGTCGTCAACGGCGCGCCGCGCCGCGTGTCGAGCAACGGCGCGATCGCCCCGAGCCAGTCCTCGCGTCGTCCGCCGAGCGCATCGCGCAGCATCTCGGCCGCGCGGCGCAGGCGAGTCTTCACCGTGTCCACCGGGATACCCATGTGGGCAGCCACCTCGCGCGGCGGCAACCCCTCGTAGAACCGAAGCAGCACGGTCTCGCGGTACGGTTCGTTGAGGGCGAGCACTGCTTGCACGACACGGGTGTGCGCCTCCGCATCGACGACGAGCGCCACTCCGCTGCGAAGTCCGATCTGCCGGGCGACGACCGCCTCGCGCGCGCCGCGGTTGCTGTCGAGCCGGTGCCGCTCAGCGGCGCGATTCCTCATGACCTTCGCGAACCAAGCGCGGATGCCAACCCCGTCCCGCGGTCGCGCGTTCGCTGCTGCGAGCCACGCATCCTGCTCAAGGTCGTCGGCATCGACGGCGTTGTCGGTCAGCCGCCGCGCGAGCGACCGAACCCACTCGCGGTGGGCGAGAAGGGCCTCAAGCGGTGGAGTTGCGTGGTCGGCGCTCACGGTGAATGCTGGAGTACATGCAGCGATGGGCGATTCGGGTTCACGCTACTCGCACGCAAGCGAGCACGATTCGGGGACGGGGTGAAGTTTCGAACTTCCCGTCGGCCGTCGCCACGTTCGGCACGCCTGGAACGACCTTTCCGGCGACCCGGCCTCGGTAAGTTCGTAAGTTGACCCGTCCCCGGTGAGACCGGCGTCCCCGGGGGCGTCACGCGGAGGTGAGAAGTGAGGAAGTGCGTCCCGTCCCACCGGCATCCGCAGAGGCTCCCGCGCGAGTTCGCCGAGCTCGTCCGCCTGCTCCCGCCTCGTGCGATCGCCGACACGGTCCAGTACGACGAAATGCGGGAGATGATCGACCGGCTCATGGCGTCGGGGCGGCTCGCTCCGGACCAGCGGGACTACCTCGAGACGCTCGTGCAACTCGTCGAGGCGTACGAGTCGGAGCGCGAAGCGATCGACGTCGCCGACCTCTCCGGACTCGACTCGCTCCGGCACCTGATGGCGGAACACGGGATGAACGCGTCGCAGCTCGCCCGCGTGCTCGGCGTCCACGTCACGATGGGCTCGAAGATCCTGAAGGGCGAGCGCTCGCTCACCGTCGAACACGTGAAGACGCTGGCGGCGCACTTCGGCGTCGGGCCGGCGGTGTTCCTCGGCTGAGGCGCGGTTCGGTGACGGGGTGAACCTACGAACTTCCCGTCGGACCTGCACGACATTCGACCCGCCTGGCGCGGCGTCTCCCGCGACTCGACCTTCGCAGGTTCGTAGGTTCACCCCGTCCGCGAACTACCGCTCCTCCACCGGCGTGTAGAAGTCATCCGTGCCGCCGCGGGAGTGTTCGGTCGCGCTCTCAGTGAAGTCGCGATTCGCCGCCGGGCCCTTGGTGGCGCCGGCGACGTGTTCGCTGTCCACGAGCCACTCGGTGACGACGAACCCGACGCCCTTGAAGCTGCTGCCGACGAGGACGCCGGAGGCGCTGTCGAAGTAGTAGTCGGTGGTGGACTGGTCGTCGTGGACCTTGAACGCGGCCCACGTCGCCTGCCAGCGCTCGGCGCCGCGGACGGACCAGTCGTTCACGTAGGTGGACCCGATCGACGCGCGCTTCGGACCGTAGAACGACACGTGACGGCCGACCTTGCCGTCGTAGTGGACGCCCTGGCCCCACGACGGCACGGCGTCGGTGAAGACGCCCGTGTCGGGGTCGAAGATGCCGACGATCTCGTCGATCGGCGCGCCGGACTGGCCCGCGATGCGCGTGGACGCCGTGACGCGCATCGTGCCGTCGGCCTGGCCCGCGAAGCGATACGACGTGAGGCCCGCCATGCCGTCGGTGTTCTCCCAGAAGTAGGTCAGGTGCGCGCCGTCGCCGATCGGGCAGCGCGTGCCGCGGCCGGCACTTGCACCGGACGCCATCGACTCGTACGCCCGGCCGGCGGCCCACGCGGCACCGGCGAGTGCGACGAACGCCACGAGCGCCGCAGCGCCGAGACCGACCGACATCTTCCGCGCGGTCCGCGTGGCCTCGGTCGGCGGGACGAACCAGGCGAGCCGCTTGAACCCCTGGCGGTACATGCGTCCGAGGAGGTGACCCTGGAGCATGAGCGCGTAGAGGAACAGCGGCCACGAGAGCACGGTGTGCAACACCCACGCGGCGATTCCCGCGACATCGGCGCGCATGATGGCGCTCGCATCGGGGCGTGCGAGCGTGACCCAGCAGAGGGCGTAGAAGGCCGTGGCCGCGACGGCGTATGCGATCCAGATCGAGCACGTCGCGACGAACATCGCGACGTAGTCGGGGAAGATGCGACCGATGGCGCCGAACACGACGCGCGGGTTCGCGGCGTCGCCGAGACTCTGGAACATCGCGCGCACGGTGAGCGTCATCGGGAACACGAAGAAGCCGGCGGCGAAGGTGACGAGCACCGCGACGATCGCCACCGCGGGGGGCAACCATCCCTTGAACGCAACGTACGCGGCGAGTCCGCACGGCGCAAACGACACCGCCACGCACGTGACGGTCGCGAAGAACGGGAAGACGTAGCTCTCGAGGACGTTCGACGCCTCGGGCATCTCGGGCGGCGACGTCTTCCCGGAGCCGGTCGAGTTGATCACGTCGAAGAGGTACGCGGAGACGTAGCCCCACAGCATGATCGACACGGCCCACGCGAACGTGTTGACCGACGCGATGACCTGGCCGAGCCCGATGAGCAGCCCGCCGACGATCAGCACCGGCAGCCCCTGCCCTCGGAGCGGATACGTCATCGCCGACCCGAGGTCGTGCCAGAAGGGACGGGCCTCCTCGGCGTGCTTGCGCGGCGACTCGGGCGGCGCGATCGACGCGCCGGAGGCACTCAGCCCCATCGAACTCCGGACATTCTCGAGGAGCGCCCGCATGCGGTCGTCGTCCGGGGCGAGTTCGAGGCACCGCTTCGCGTGTTCCAGAGCCTCGAGATCGAGCGACAGGCGCGCGGCGGCCTCGGCGGCGGCGCGACGGGTCTCGAGCGTGTCGTCGCCCCCGTCGATCCGACGCCTCAGCTCAGCGTACGCGGAGAACCGGTCACCTCCGCCCGTCGGCGGCGCGGCGACCGAAGCGCGCGCCGGCCGATCGGCCGTGGCGACGGGCGTTCGCGGCTCGACCGGGAGCGGCGGCGGCAGGTTCACAGGGCGCTGCCCGGCGGCGCGGGCGTCGTCCGACGACGCGGTGCCGCGCGACGAGTTGCGCCTAGATTCGCGCCTCTCGTCGCGCGGCATCTCCCACGGCGGCAGCACGGTGCGCGAGAGCGAGGGCGGCGCAGCGTGGACACCTCGATCGATCTCGGGGAGCAGGGGCGGAGGCGCAACCGCCGAGGGCGGGAGATCGGGCGGCAGCGCGGGGGGCGTGGCGCGGGACGGGATCGGCTTCGCCCAGGACGGCAGCTCCGTCGCGGCGGCGGACCGCATCCGCGCGGATACGCCGGAGCTGGACCTGCGTCGCGGCGTGGCCTCGGGGTCGTTCTCGTCGATCTCCGGCTCGGGCTCCTGCGGCGCGTCGAACTGCACCGACGCGCGGGCCGGGATGATGCGCGACGACATCGGCGCGCGCGCCGGCGCCGCCGGCTCCGCGGCGACGGACGGGCTGTGCGCGGGCAGCGGCGAAGTCTGGGGGCCGGACCCGCTGCTCGTCCCGGTCGTGGCGGAGTCGCCGCCCGTCGGGTCGTTGTCGCGTCGCCCGAGTGCTCGGGGGCGGTATCTCCCGCCGTGAGCCCGCGGCGCGCCGTGGACGTCCGTCTCGCCGGGCGACGGCCCAGCGACGTACGCCGAGACCATCCGAGCGTCGTACGACGCGCGACCGGGCATCGCGGGTCCGCCGCTGGGATCGCCGCGCGCCGCCCCGATCCGGCGAGCGCAGTCGCCGCAGACCACGCGGGTCTCCGTCGCGATCATCCGAGACGGCGGGAAGACGCCTTGGCACTCGGCGCAGGCGGTGAGCCCGCGCGGGGCCGGGGCCGGGTTGCCTCCGGCTGCGGAACCGCCGTCGGCCGCACAGTCGCGAGCGGCGCGGTCGTCTTGGTCGCCCATGGTTGGGTCTCCGCACGCGGCCCCCCCCAGACGCACCGCGCGTGCTGAACGAGGTCCGAGTCAGCTATCGGCGCTTCCGACCGTTCGTCTCAAACGTCGGTCTCCGATGGGCTCGTCCGGCACGGGGCGGCGAACCGTCAGGAACGTCCGCGGCGGCGTGACGGCTCGTTCCGGCGACAGCGGACGGTACACTCGGAGTTCCATGTCCACCTCCCCCGCCCGCCGTCGCACCTTCATCCTCTTCGGTCTCGCCGCAGCCTCAGCGTTCGCCGCGCGCGGCGCTGTCGCCGACACGAAGGACCTCGTCACGCTCGTCCGCGCGGGCGAGACGGTGAACGAGGAGATCATCCCCGCCGGCGACGTGGACGAGTTCGGCATCCAACTCTTCCCCGGCGACAAGCTCCAGGTGAGGGTCAAGGGAGCCGGCCCGGTGGTCGGCCTGAAGTCTGTGATCGCGCTCTTCGCTCCGGACAGCCTCCCGACTCCGGCGGTGGTCTCGGCGAACGACTCGGCCAAGCCGTCGCTGAAGTTCACGGCGCAGCAGGCGGGCGTACACGTGCTCCGCATCGTCGGCCACGAAGGTCAGTTCCTCGGATCGGTCGGCAACTACCTCGTCACGTTCGTGGTGCAACGGGCGAAGCCCGCCGCCGCCGTCTTCACCGCCGGCGCCAGCAGTGGCGCGATCGCGTACCGCTTCGCAGCGACGGACGGAGCGAAGGTCACGCTCAAGGCCACGACGAAGAAGGGCGGATTCACGCTCACCGGGTTGCTTCGGCCGGACGGTTCGCCGGAGCCGGACTTCGCCGCGAAGTTGAAGGCGTCGAAGAACCGCCGTTCCGCAACGGCCGCGAAGCTGTTGCTGACGGGCGGTGCCGGAACGTACGAGCTCGACGGGACCTTCGACGCCGGGTCATCCGTGAAGACGAGCGTGAGCGTCACGCACGCGGAGAAGGCGAAGTCGCGCCGCCTCTTCGCCGAGCCGACCTTCGACGTGACGAATCCGCCGTCGCCTCCTTCCGGGATCGAAGGCACGATGATGCTCGTCTCGGGGTCGGACTTCCTCTACCTGCTGAACGACCCGGACAACCCCGACGACGACACCTACCCGCGGTTCTTCTTCGGAACCGTGGAGGTGCCGCGGGCCACGATCCAGCGGCCGAACGGTGCCCTCTACCTGTTCCCGGTCCCCGCCGGACTGACGCCCGGCGTCACGTACGACATCACGGTGCTCAACGCAGACGGCCAGGGCGCCACGTCGAAGAACGCGTTCAACTACGCGGTCCTCCCGACGATCACCTCGTTCGCTCCGACCGAGGCGGGCCCCGCGGGCGGGCGGAAGGTGCGGATCACCGGCACCGACTTCCACTCGGGGACGCTCGTCCTCTTCGGCGACAAGGTCGTCCAGCCGACGCTCACCCTTTCCACGCGGATCGACGTCACGGCGCCGGCGCGACCTGCGGGCACGCTCGCCCTCTCGATCCGGGACGAGTTCGGGCGCACGGTCGTCGCGCCGCAGGGCTTCACGTACCTCAACATCGGTTCCAACCGGATCTCGGTGATCGACCACGCGTTCCTCCAGGCGCTCGGCGGAGAGACGGTCAACCTGACCGGCGCGGACTTCGTGCCGAGCAGCGTCTTCACGCTCGACGGCACCGACGTCGCCGCCACGCAGCAGTCTTCGTCGCAGGCGTCGTTCACCGCGCCTGTCCACGCTCACGGAACCGCGGTTCTCCGCGTGACGGACCAGTACGACCAGACGTCCACCCTGAACGTGACGGTGAAGGGATTCAGCGACGACACGGCGACCGACGTGCCGGCAGTCGTGACGACCACGAACGGCCTCGACGGCTGGCGGGCCACGCGCGTGCTGACCGGCGACGTGTCGGGCGACGGCATCCCCGACCTCGTGCTGCTCCAGGCTGCACGTGCATTCGGCACGACCGCCCAGCGCACCCGAGTGCGCGTCCTGAGAGGCAGCGCGACGGGAGTCTTCTCCGACGTCACCACGACCTCGATCGCAGCCGTGTTCGGCGACGAGGACTGGCGCGCGCGCGACGGCGTGCTCACCGACCTCGACGGGAACGGGAGCCTCGACCTGGCGCTCATCACCGACGGCGACGTCCTCAGCCCCCTCGGGACCGCGATTTCGTCGCTCCGACTCCTCAAGAACAACGGCGCCGGCGTGTTCACCGACCAGACGGCGACCTGGGCACCGGCGGGCACGACGTGGGGCGACCGGAACCAGGGTGTCGCCATCGCAGCCGCGAACGTGGACGGCGCGACGGGCAACGATCTGGTGATCGTGAACACGACCGCGTACAGCGAGACGATCGTCACCGTGACCGACCCCGGGAACCCGGGCGCCATTCCGCCGATCCCGCCGACGATGGTCACGACGACGACCTACTATCCGGCCCTCCGCGTGCTGAAGAACGACGGGACGGGCAAGCTCACGCGCACGCTCGCTGCCGTGCCGACGGTGCTCGGAACCGACGCGCAACAGTACGAGGGCGACGCCATCGCCGTCGGCGACGTGGACGGCGACACGGACATCGACATCGTCATCACGCGCGACCTGGTCACGGAGAAGCCGGCCGGGACGTACCACCGCACCGCACGTCTGCTGAAGAACGCTGCCGGCACGTTCACCGACGCTTCCGCGACCTCGCTGCCGTCGGTGCTCCAGATCCCCGAGTACATGCAGGGCGACCGCGTGCTCCTGGCGAACGTGACCGGCGACTCCGCGCTGGACCTGATCCTCGTGTCGAACGCGCCGCTGACGAACCCGGCGACCGGCGCGCAGTCCACCGGCCCTGCGCTGCGCGTGTTCGTGAACTCCGGCGGGGCGTTCTCCGCCTCGACCGACACCTTCCCCGCGAAGTCGGGCAGCGACGTCCTGCAGGGCGACTCCGTGGCAGTCGGCGATCTGGACGGCGACGGCAGCCAGGACATGGTGGTCGTCTCGACCGCACCGCCCGACGCCGGCGATCACGCGTGCCGCATCCTGCGCAAGTCCGGAGCGACGTGGGTCGTGGCGACGATCGCAATGCCGACGCCCGGGGTCTCCGACGACGGCCACGGCGAAGACGTGCGCCTCGTGGACACCGACGGCGACGGCGACCTCGACATCGTGGTCGTCCGCAACGACTCGAACGAGAGCGTGCAGAGCACGCGCATCTTCGTCAATCCCCGCAAGTGACCGCGCCGCGACTCCAGCGCGTTGGCAGGTGCGTCGCGTTCCGGGCGGCGCTGTTTGCGTGCGCGGTCGCTGCGGCGGCGCTGTCCGCCTCCTGCTCGGGTGACGGAACCGCCGCAGGAGCCGACCCCGCGGTGGCCGGAGCCGTGCGCCGATCGAAGGCGTCGAACGCGGCCGCTTGGAAGCGGAAGGTCATTCTGCTCGGGTTCGACTCCTGCGACCCGGACCTGCTCGAGGACCTGATCCGCCAGGGCAAACTCCCGCACTTCGCACGGATGCGCCGCGAAGGGGCGTCGGGCATCCTCGAGTCGATCCAGCCGGTGCTCTCGCCGGTGGTCTGGACGACGATCGCCACGGGCATGCCGCCTGAGCGCCACGGCATCCTCGACTTCGTCACGGAGACGAGCGGCGGGCTCGTGCCCGTCTCGTCGAAGATGCGCGCCGCCGACACCGTGTGGGACGTGCTCTCGCGGCACGGCGAGACCGTGGGAGTCGTCGGGTGGCTCGTGACCTATCCGGCGGAACCGCTGAACGGGTTCATGGTCACCGACCGCATGGGACTCCTCGCGTTCGACTACGGACGGGAGATCGACACCGAGGCGCCGCTCCGGACGTGGCCCGACGACCTCGCGAAGGAGATCGAGACGTCGCGCGTGACCGTGGACGACCTGACGCTCGCGAGCGTCCGGCCCTTCGCCGACGTGTCGCAGTCCGAGTTCGCCGCCGCCTACTCGACGCGATTTCACCCACTCAACCGACTCGGGAACCTGCGCCTCACTCTGGCCACGGCCGAGACGTTCCGCGGCGCCGGCCAACGGCTCCTGGCCGAGCGGCGCCCGAGGTTCTTCGCTGCGTACTTCGAAGCAATGGACGCGCTGTCGCACTTGTTCATGCGATACGCGCCGCCGAAACTCCCGGAGGTGGACGAGCAGGAGTACCTGCGGTACCGAACCGCCATCGAAGCCAACTACGTCTGGCACGACCGCGTGCTCGGCGAGTACATGGACCTCGCCGACGCGGACACCACGATCTTCCTCGTCTCCGACCACGGCTTCAAGAGCGGTGCCTTCCGCCGCGGCGACCCGAGCGACTTCCACGCGAAGACCGGCGCGATGTGGCACCGGCAGTACGGCGTCTTCCACGCGTGGGGCAACGGCGTGGCGCGGGGGGTCCGCGTGGACGGCGCGTCGGTGTTCGACATCGCCCCCACGGTGCTCGCCGCGATGGGTTACCCGACCCCGGCCGACATGCAGGGCCGCGTCCTCGAACAGGCGTTCGAAGGCGGCCTCGCGCACGAGTCGGTGCCGACGTACTTCGGAGAGTCGCGACGCGACCGTCTCGTGGCCGAGGGACTCGCCGCGAAGTCGAAGGCAGCCGACCTCTCTCCCGAGCAGCAGGCGGAACTCGAGCGGATGGCGTCGCTCGGCTACATCAGCGGCGACCGGAAGGACCCGGCGAACACACAGATGAACCTGGGCCACCGGTTCATCGTCACGGGCCGGTTCGAGGACGCGCGCGAACAGTTCACCGCCGCGCTGAAGCGCCAGCGGACCCCCGGCACGCTCTGCTCCCTCGCTGAGTCCCTGCTGCTCCTCGGCCGGCCCGACGAAGCGGCCACGCTCGTGGCCGAGGCGGTCGGCATCGACCCGAGCGACGTCATGGCCCGCTTGCTCTCTGCGCGCATCCACATGGCGAAGGGGGAGTCCGCCCAGGCGGAACTGCTCGCACGGGCGGTCGTCGCCGACAAGCCGGACCTGCCGATGACGCACGGCACGCTCGCGTGGATCCTCGAGGCGCGCGGCTCCGAGGCGAAGCGCGACGGCGATGCGAAGCGATCGGCCGAGTTGCGCGCTGAGTCACTCGGTCTCCACGAAGCTGCGATCCGCCTCGAGCCGAACCAGATCCCGTCGCTGCTCGCGGCCGCGAACCTGATCCTCGAGAACGCCGCAGACATCGCGTCCATCCCGATCGCGCTCGATCACCTCGACCGGATCGTCCAACTCCGGCCCGACCACGTCGTCGCGTGGAACGCGCGCGCGGTCGCACTGCTGCGCCTCGGAATGGACGCGCAGCGCCAGGGCAGATCCGAAGAGGGCGGCAAGCGACTCACCGATGCGCTCGAGTCGGCGACCCGGGCCGTGGACACCTGGCGCACACGCTCCGGCAAGGAGTACGCGAAGGGCTGGGCCAACAGCGCGTACGCCTTGTGGCGTCTCGATCGCATGGACGACGCGCTCGCAGCGGCGTTGAAGGCGCGCGGCGCGGAGCCGACGTACGCGTTCGCAGTCCCCTTCGTCACAGCCCTCGCGACGTCGGGGCGGACGCTGCCCGCGCCGCCGCCGTCAACACCGCCCCGGGACCCGGCGCCGCCGAAGTAGGACGCCGTCAGTCGTCCAGCGCGCCTTCTGCGATCCAGGCGTAGACGAAGTCGAGTTGGCGCTGCGGGAGGCCGGTGCCGGTGTTCGGCATGCGATCGCCGCTGCCGCCCACGCTGAGGTGCGTGCCGACGAGCTTGTGCCAGAGGTAGCTCTGCGACGGCCGACCGGCGAGGACGCGCGGGATCGGCGACTGCGTGCTGGCCACGCCGAACGTGCCGCCGCGCGTGGACTCCGCCGTCGCGAAGTCGAGGTTCTCGTTGGCGAACGGCGCCAGGTGACAGCCGATGGTGGCGCACGCCGCGTTCAGCGCGGGGGCGACGTCGCCGCGGAGCGTCGCCCGGGCGAGTACCTGCGACGGCACGGTGCGCGGCCCGAAGTGCAGGAGGAAACCTCCGTCGAGCGCGCCTGTCAGACTTCCGCCGACGAACCACGCGCCGCCGCGCGCGTCGATCGTCACGGCGTGGTGGTCGAGACTGCCGGGCGTCGGCACACCCGTGACCTTCGTCCACGCGCCGCCGGACCGCCGCAGGACCTGGCCGAAAACGCCCGCGGCGTAGCCGTCTCCGTTGGCGTCGATCGCGACGCCGTTGAGCGACTCGAGGCCCGCCGACAGCGCGACGCGCTTCCACGCACCCGACACGCCGCGCTCCGTGATCGTGGCGTCGGTGCCCGGCGCGCCGACCGCGACGACGGGGTTCCCACCGCCCGGACTTCCCTGAATCGTGAGGAGCGTGTTCACGGTGTCGGACGCGACGGATGTCCACTTCGCGCCGTCGTAGTGGAGGATCACGCCGCCCGAACCGCACGCCCAGACGTCGTCGGCTGCCGAGCCCCAGACCTTGTAGAGAATGCGATTCGCGGCGGCGGGCGGCACCGCGACGGGCGTCCACGCCAGGCCGTTCCAGTGATGCAACTCCGGCGCGGTGCCGCCGCCGATCGCTTCGCCGCCGCCGACGGTCCACACGTCGTCCGCCGCCGCGCCCCACACGCCGTAGAGGATCGCCGTCACGCCGGGCACCGAACGCTCGGCGACGTCGCCCGTCTGCGGGTCGTAACGCACGAGCTGCCCGCCGGAACCGCAGGCCCACACGCCGTCCCCGGGCACGCCGGTGACCCACCAGAGATCGCCGGACGGCAGCACGGGCACGCGCACCCACGCGTCGCCGGAGAGACGCAGGAAGAGCGGTCCGCTCCCGCCCGCGGTCGTCGTGTCGCTCGCGCCGACGGTGTACGTGGACGGCACGACTGCGCCGTCCGTCCACACGCTGAGCAGTGCGCCGCCGAGACCCTCGACCGCGACGGTCCACCGCGCGGGACGACGGTCCTGCCGGCCGAGCGTCTTCGCCGCGAGCTTCGCGGCGCTCGCATACGACGACGCCGCGCGAAGACCGGCGTCGGCCGCCTTCGCCGACTCTTCAGCCACCGCCGCGACGAACTTCAGGCGCAGACGAGTCGCCGTCGATGACGCACGTTCCACCACGGTGCGGGCGCGCCCCGGATCGATGAGCACCAACACCTGTACGAGCGCCGCGGCGTCGGAGTCGAGCGTCGCCCTCGCTTCGACGAGCGCCGCGTCGAGGAGCGTCGCGAGGGTCGTGTCACCCCGCAGCGGGCCGCGCGCCTCGCGCGCAGCGGCGACGAGCTTCTTGAAGTCGTCGGTCGCGCCGGGCAGGTCCGCGCGGACGAACGGCTTCGCCGCTCGAACGCAGGCGCGACGCTCCTTCGACGGGAGACCCCCGTCGGCCGCACCCGCCGCGAGGTGCTCGCCGACGGCATCGACCGCAGGCCCGGCGAACGCCGCGGGAGCGACCGTCGTGAGGAGCGCGAGCATGGCCCAGAGTGCGGGCGCGAATCGGCACGGGGACGACGTCACCGCGCTACTCCCACACGACGCGGACGACGCTGTTGTACGTGTCCGAGATGTACACGCGGCCGCGCGCGCGATCCACGTGAACGCCCGACGGCGCGTCGAACCGCGCCGTGAGCGCCGGGCCGCCGTCGCCGCGGAACCCGCGGGTGCCGTCGCCCGCGAACCGAGAGATCACGCCCGTCGCAGGGTCGATCCGACGGATCGTGTGGCTGCCGACGTCGGCCACGTAGACGTTGCCGTCGGCGTCGCAGTCCACGTCGCTCGGACGCGAGAGCGTCGCGGCGGTCGCGCTGCCGCCGTCGCCGTCGGAACCCACGGCGCCGGTTCCCGCGATCGTCGAGACCGTACCCGTCGCGATGTCGATCGCGCGCACGCGGCGGTTCAGCGTGTCGGCCACGTAAAGGCGCGCGCCGTCCGGCGACAGGCAGATGCGTCCGCCTGCGTTCAGGTTCTCGCCGTCGTCCAGCGCGAAGCTCGCGGCCGTCGCATCGCCGCCGTCGCCGCCGAACGCAACGTCGCCGGTGCCGGCGATCGTCGTGATGACTCCCGTGGTCGCGTCCACACGGCGGATGCGAGCGTTCGCTTGGTCCGCGACGTACCAGTTGCCCGCGGCGTCGAAGACTGCGCCCACCGGGAACCCGAGTTGCGCGGAGACCGCCGGCCCGCCGTCGCCCGCGAAACCGTGGTCGGTTCCGGCGACGAACGTGACCGTCTGCGCTGACGGATCGCAACGGTGGACGACGTCGGAATGCCAGCCCGCCACGAACAACGCACCGTCGCCCGGATCGAACGCGATCGACGAAGGGTGATGGAACTTCGCCTCCGCGGCCGGCCCCTCCGACGCCCCGAGTTCGCCTGCACCGGCTACTGTGCGCAGACGGCCGTCGGCATCGACGCGGCGCACGCGGTGGTTGTTTGCGTCGCAGATGTAGAGGAGTCCGTCGAACGGCGACACCGCGACGTCGAGCGGCCAGTAGAGTGCCGTTCGGAGCGCCGGGAGATCCTCGCCGTCGTAGGCGCGGAGCGCGTTCCCCGCGTACGTGTCGATCGTCCCCGCTGGTCCCTTCGGCAACGGCTGCCCGGGCGACGGCCGCCGCCGCTGCTTCGCGAACGCGCGCGAGGCCTTCGATCGGGCGGACTCGAACTCGCGTGCAGCGTCGTGGAACCGGCGGAGCATCTCCGCCCGGCCGCCGTTGGCGCCGCTCACGACGCCGCGGTCGCGCGCCGTCGCGCCACGCTCGGCGGTCCGCACCACGGCCCGTCGGTCTGACGCGGAGAAGATCCGCCGCGCGAGTTCGCCGAGATCGTCGGACTCGCCCGCGAGCTTCAGCGACGCCTCCGCCGCGGCCGCGTCCACGAGCAGATCGAGCGAGACGTCTCCCGAAAGCGCCCTGTCGCAGGCCCGAGCCGCCGCCAGCACCTTCACGAGGTCCCGCGAGACGAGCCCGCGACTCGACTTCCCGAACGTCTTCAACAACGACGTGTACGCCGCGCGCGGCCTTCCGGCCACCGACGGGTCCTCCAGCGCGTCGAACACTCGGTCTTCCAGCCGCTCGAGGTCGAGCACGTTCGTCTCGTGAGCGAACGAAAGCGGCGCGGCGAGGAGCACGAGCGCCGCGGCGGCCGACGTGGAGACGTGACGCAGGTGGAACATCACTCCCAGATCACGCGGATCACGCCGTTGTACGTGTCCGCGACGAAGAGGCGACCCGTGTTGCGCTGGACGAAGATGCCGCAGGGACGGTCGAGTTGCGCCGCCGCGGCCTCGCCGCCGTCGCCGGCGTAGCCCTTGCCATTGCCGCCCGCGATCGTGGTGATCACGCCGGTGGTGATCGCGATCTTCCGGACGCTGTCGTTGTCCCGGTCGGCGACGTACACGTTGCCGGCCGAGTCGCAATCGACGTCCACCGGCGAGCTCAGCGTGGCGTCGGTCGCGAGCGCGCCGTCGCCCTTCGCGTGCATCGAGTCCGTCTTGGACCCGGTGCCGGCGATCGTCGTGATGATGCCGGTCTGCAGATCGATGCGGCGCACGCGGTGGTTGTCCGTGTCGGCGATGTAGAGGAAGCGCTCCGTGGGATCGAGGCAGATGCGGCCGCCCGGCTGCGCCGACTGCCCGACGGGGAAGTTGAGCGTCGCAGAAACGGCAGGACCACCGTCTCCGAGGATGTGCGTGGCATCGGTTGCGAAGCCGGTTCCGGCGATCGTGGTGATCACGTTGGTTTGTCGGTTCACGAAACGCACGCGACGGTTCGCCTCGTCGGCGATGTACCAGTTGCCCGAGGCGTCGAACTTCACGCTCGACGCGAGGTTCAACTGCGCCAGGTTCGCGGGGCCGCCATCGCCCGCGAACCCGCGCTTGCCGCCCGCCATGTAGACGATCTGCTGCGTGCCGCTGTCCAGGCGCAGGATCTTGTCGGTGTGCCACGCGGCGATCCAGAGGTCGCCGACGAGCGGATCGAACGCGATGTCCGTCGGGTGGTTCATCGCCACGCTGTCGCCGTCGCCCGTGTCGTCGCCGAGGTAGCCCGAGCCGACCACGGTGGTGATCGTGCCGTCGTCGTTCACGCGGCGGATGCGGTGGTTGTTCCAATCGAGGAAGTGGACGAGTCCGTTCGCCGGGTCCACCGCGACGTCCTGCGGCCAGTAGAGATCGGTGTCGCGCGAGGGAAGGTCGTTCCCATTGAAGCCGAGCGTGCCGCTTCCCGCGTACGTGGCGATCGTTCCGGCCATTCCCTTCGCGGGAATGCCGCCGCGCGTGCGGCGCGGAAGGGTGTACGCGTCCACGGGGAGTGGCAGATCGCCGGGCGTGGCCGACGGGATCACTCGGATCACGCTGTTGTCGCGATCGCAGACGTACAGGTTCCCGTTCGGGTCCACGTCGATGCCGGACGGATGGTCGAACCGCGCGCCGGTCGCCGGGCCGTCGTCGCCCTCGTAGCCGATCAACCCCGCCGAACCGGCGTACGTGGTGATCGTGCCGTCCGTAGCGACGCGGCGGATCACCTGGTTTCCGGTGTCGGAGATGTAGATCGAGCCATCGGGGCCGACGGCCACGTCGGACGGTGAGCTGAGTTGCGCCGCGTTGGCCTGGCCGCCGTCGCCCGAGAAGCCGGCTGTGCCGTTGCCCGCGAGGGTGGTGACGATGCCCGTCGGCGCGATCTTGCGCACGACGTGCTTCACGCCCATCACGATGTAGATGTTGCCGGCGGCGTCGATCGCCATGCGGCCGTCGGGCTGGGCGTTCTGCGACTTCGAGAACTGGAAGTCGGCGGCGAGCGCCTGGCCGCCGTCGCCGGTGTAGCCCTCGGTGCCGGTGCCGAAGATGCGGTCGCAGGTGCCGGTCTCGACCGGCACACCGGCAACGTTCGTCGCGTTGACCGGGTGCGTTCCGAGGCGGACGCACATGACGCGCGCGTTCGTCGCGTCGGTGAGGAGCAGGTCGCCCCCGCCCAGCGGGTGGTTCGGGGGCAGGATGAGGAGCCCGGGAACGAGGTTGAAGCGGGAGTCCGTCGCCGGTGTGTTGTCCACCGTGGACTTGCCCTGCGTGCCGCCGGCGATCGTGTAGACGACCGGCGCGGGCCCGGAGTTGTCGTAGACCTTGATCTTGTGGTTGTGCCAGGCCGCAATGAACATCCGGCCGTCGGGCGCGAAAGCGAGCTGCGACATGTGGTTCAGCTCGGTCGTGTCGGCCGCACCTTCGGAGTCGCCGGGGTTGCCGCTGCCGCAGACGGTCGCGAACCTGCCGTCGGCCTCGCGCACTCGCACACGGTGATTGTTCCAGTCGCAGACGTATAGGAGGCCGTCGGGACCGATCGTGACGTCATCGACGAAGTAGAGCGACGAGCGGAGGGCCGAGCGCCCCGTTCCGTTGAAGCCACCGGCGCCCGTGCCGGCGACCGTGTAGATGTTCCGCGCCACGGCCGTCTTGAACTGGGGGAGCCCGCCGCCCTGGCGCTTCACGAGCGACCGCGCGAGCTTCGCCGCCTTGTCGTATGCCGCCGCCGAGGCCTTGAGCTTCGAGATCGCAGGCGACACGTCGTTCGTGTCGAGCAGGGCGCGCGCCGCGATGCGCAGGTCCTGCGCCTTCATGCCGGCCGCTTCGACCTTCGCGCGGTCCGACGACTTGCGGATGCGCTGGATGAGATCCGAGAGGGCGTCGGGCTCGCCGACGGCGAGGCTCGCATCGGCGGCCGCGATCGCGTCGGTGAGCAACTGGCCGAGGACGGCGTCGGCGGGCGTGAGCCTCAGGGCGATCTTGCGGACGGCGCTCGTCTTCGCGAGGTCGTCGCCCACGCCGGGCTTGTCGGCGGGCTTCATCACGCGGCTCATCTGACCGTACTTCGCAGCGGTCTTCTTGTCCGACGTCCCGGCCTTCGCTTCGACGACGTGGTCCTCGATCGGGTCGAGATCGACGCCGTCGGTCGCGGAGTCGTGGGCGAGCGCGGCGGGAGCCAGCACGGCGCCGACGACGGCTGCGAACGCGGACGCGCAGAGCCGCAACCGGTGGCGGGAGCGAGCGTCGAGACAGGCGAGCTTCATCGGGCAACCTCCGCGGTCGGCCGGACGACTCCCGCCGGGGCGACCGGGGGAGAAGACGGAGACGTCGAGGGAATGCAACGGGCCGAGGTGCGATTCTAGCGACCTCGGTCGCGATTCGCGTGTTGCGCACGGAACCCGCTCTCGTCTTCACTCCCATGAGCACGCCCCACCGTGTCGGTCGATTCGTGAAGTCGTCCGCCGGCGCCGTAGCCGCCGTCGTGGCCGTTGCAGCCTTAGCGCTCGGCCCCGGCACGACTTCCGTCGCCCTCGCACAGTCGTGCGGCGGCTGCGCCGGGCCGGCCGTCGGCGGCGCGGGGCCCGTGCGGAGCTGGCTGAAAAAGGGCGAGTTCACGTTCCGGCTCTCGCAGGAGAACGAGGAGAAGGGCCGCTCGTATCGCGGACGGCGGGGCGTCGAGAACGACTTCAGCGAGACGCTCCGGATCTACCGCACGGCGGCCACATTCCGGTACGGAGTCACCGACGACTGGTCCGCCGAGTTGGAGCTGACGCACCCTCGCTTCGACTACTCGCTCACACCGCCCGGCGGCGCGCGCCGCAGCCGGACGTTCCAGAGCCAGGGCGACACGAGCCTGACGATCGGCCGGATGTTCGACCTCGACGGCGCGACCGCCGCCGAGTCGTCGCATCTTCCCCAGGACGTCATCGATGCATTCACGCCGCGCGCGATGAAGGCGAATCCGCGGCCCGAGTCTGCAACGCTCGCGATCTGGGGCGGCCTCTCGCTCCCGACGGGGCACCCCGAGAAGCCCGATCCGCGCATCGTCACGCGCGACGTCTCGGTGTCGAACCTCCAGACCGGCACGGGGACGTTCGACCCGATCCTCCGCACTCGCCTCGAGATCCCGCGCGGCGACATCCGGTGGTTCGCGGAGATCGGCGCGCGGTTCCCGGTCTACGAGAACCGCTACGACTACCAGACCGGCCACGCCGAGGGCCTCGTCGTCGGTGCGTCCACGCCGCTTGCGCCGACGCTCCGCGCGAGTCTCTCGATGACGTACCAGCGCACCGCGCGCGACCAGTACAAGGGCGACGACGCCGCGGTCGGCGGCGGCCGCTGGATCTACGGCACTCCGGCCCTCGCGTGGGACGTGACCGAGAGCGCCACGATCGACCTCTCGGTGCGAATCACGGCGTGGCGCGACGTCGAGACGAAGCTCTCCGATTCGGGTCACGCGATTCAGGCCGGCCTGACGCTGCGGTTCTGACGTCGCGCGGACGACTGCGTCGCGTCGTCTACAATGGGCGTGCCGGCGGCGTGCTCGCCGCGCGCTTGCCGCGATTTCGGCGGGCTGAACACTCTCTTCACCCGACGCTCGCGCGGAACCGCCCATCTCTCCCCGAGAGTCGGCTCCCCATGCAGACGAAACGGCTCCTCGCGGAACTCGTCGAACTCCGGGCGCGGATGCTCGCACTCGAAGCCGACGCGCTCGCAGCCAACCCCCACATCCACAGCAACCAACTGCGGAGCGCCTGCAACCTGGCCCACTACGCAGCGCTCCGTTCGCGCGAGAACCGTGGGATGCAGAATCGGCTCGCGCGGCTCGGGTTCTCGTCGCTCGGGCGTGCCGAGGGAAGCGTGCTCGCGAACGTGGACGCCGTGTTGCGCCTCGCGGCGAGGGCCGCGGGCGAGCCGGTGCCCGTGATGCAGGGCTCGCGCGGGTCGGTCCCGCTGCTCGGAGGCGGCCGGATTCTCGCTCGCAGGACGGTGACGCTTCTGGGCGCCCCTCGCGCCGGCCGCGCCGAGCGGATCCTCGTGACGTTGTCCGCCGAGGCGGCTGACGACCCCGAGTTCGTCAAGGGCCTCGTCGCCGCGGGCATGGACTGCGCGCGAATCAACTGCGCACACGACGACGCAGCAACGTGGTCTCGCATGGTCCGAAACGTCCGGGCCGCGGCCCGCGACGCGCGCCGTGAGGTGCGCATCCTGATGGACCTCGCCGGGCCGAAGCTCCGCACGGGCCCTGTCACGCCCGGACCCGACGTTGTCCATTGGCGCCCGCGGCGCGACGAACTCGGCCGCCCGGTGGACCCAGCGCGCGTGTGGCTCGTCCCGCTCGACGCGCCCGCGCCTCCTCCCGACGCGGCTCAGGCGGTGCTTCCCGTGACGCCGGAGTGGCTCGCGCGACGTCGGAGCGGCGACACGGTCACGTTCGTGGACGCCCGCGGCTCCACGCGTTCCCTCCGGATCGCTGGCGCATCCGGTCGCGGGCGCTGGGCGACCGGGATGCAGTCGTCGTACGTCGTCGGCGGCACGCGACTCGAGGCGCTCTCGGTCGATGGCCGCGGCGCGCACGACGTGGGGATCGTCGGGCGCCTGCCGTCGATGGAGCGCCCGCTCCTGCTGCGTCCAGGGGACGACCTCATCGTCACGAAGTCGCTCGAGCCGGGCGTCCCCGCGCAGTGCGACGCGGCGGGCGTCGCAGTCGCTCCGGCGCGGATCGGCTGCACGCTGCCGCAGGCGTTCGCGTCGGCGCGTCCGGGTCACGCAGTGTGGTTCGACGACGGCAAGATCGGGGGCGTGGTCGTGTCGGCGTCGCGGGAGGAGATGCGCGTGCGGATCGAGCACGCATCGCCGACCGGCGATCGGCTGCGCGCCGACAAGGGGATCAATCTGCCCGACACGCCGATCGACGTGTCCGCGCTCACGGAGAAGGACGTCGGCGACCTGCGGTTCATCGTGGGACACGCCGACGCCGTCGCGCAGTCGTTCGTGCGATGCCGCGCCGATGTCGAGGATCTCGCCGCGCGCCTCGTCTCACTCGGACGGCGCGACTTCGGCATCGTCGTCAAGATCGAGACGCGGCAAGCCTTCGACCGGCTCCCGGAGATCCTCTTCGCGTCGATGCGGTCCCCGGTGCGCGGCGTGATGATCGCGCGCGGCGATCTCGCGGTCGAGTGTGGATGGGAGCGACTCGCCGAGTTGCAGGAGGAGATCCTGTGGTTCTGCGAGGCCGCGCACGTTCCGGTGATCTGGGCCACGCAAGTGCTCGACGGAATGGCGCGGACCGGGCGCCCCTCGCGCGCCGAGGTCACCGACGCCGCGATGTCCGTCCGCGCGGAGTGCGTGATGCTCAACAAGGGGCCGCACGTCCGCGAGGCCATCGAAACGCTCGATCACATCCTGCGACGCATGGAAGGCCATCAGTCGAAGAAGCGCACGCTGCTCCGGCGACTGCACGTGGCGGAGACATTTGCGCCGAAGCCCGCCCGCGGCGGTGCGAAGAAGGCGGCGCGCGGGGAGTTCACGTCACCTGCGCCGCGCGCTGACACACCTTCGCGACCCTCGCGGTCCCATGACAACCGCCACGACGTCGGCGCCGCAGCCGTTCCGACTCGATCTCCCCGTGCCGCGACGCCTCGGGCCGGCGGTGAACGCCGCCGCGGAACGGATGCTCGGCCTCGGCCGCCTGCGCGCGCTGTATGCGTCGATTCCCGCGACTTCGAGCGCCGACGGCTTCCTTGAATCCGCGCTCGCAACGATGCGCGTCTGCACCGACGTCGCACCCGACGACGTCGCGAGAATCCCCCGCACCGGCGCCGTCGTGGCCGTCGCGAACCACCCGTTCGGCGCCGTGGAAGGGCTCGTTCTGCTGCGACTGCTCCGGAGCGTGCGCAGCGACGTGCTCATCCTCGCGAACCGACTCCTCCGAGCGATTCCGGAACTCGACGAACTGATCCTCGACGTGGACGTCATGGGCACCGACGCGACGTCCGCAGCGTCGAATCGACGTTCGATCCTGACGGCCATCCGCCACCTCCGGGCCGGCGGGATGCTCGCCGTCTTCCCCGCGGGCGAAGTCGCGCACGTGCGGTTCGGCGAGGGAGTCGTGGACTCAGCGTGGTGCAGCGACATCGCCGCGTTCGTGCGACTCGGCCGCGCCGACGCCCTGCCGATCCGCTTCGAGGGGTCGAACGGCCCGCTCTTCCAGGCCGCGGGGATGATCCACCCGCGCCTTCGGACAGCGCTCCTCCCGCGCGAGTTGCTGAACAAGACCGGCCGCGTGCTGCGACTCCACGTCGGCGCGCCGATCCGGCACGCGCGCCTGGTCCAACTCGGCGACGACCCGTCGATCACCGCGTATCTGCGGATGCGCACCGACCTGCTCGCGCGGCGCTCGGTCCCGCCCGCGGGGTCGCGGCGCGAGTCGGACGGCGTCGAGATCGCGCCCGCCGAAGACTCGTCCACGATGGCGGCCGAGATCGCCGCGCTGCCGACGGATCGTTGCCTCGCCGTGAACGGAACGCTCGCCGTGTACCTGTGCGCCGCGCGCGAGGTCCCGGTCGTGCTCCAGGAGATCGGTCGGCTGCGCGAAGAGACGTTCCGCGAAGTCGGGGAGGGCACGGGGCGCACCCGCGACCTCGACCGCTTCGATCCGCACTACCTGCATCTCGTCCTCTGGGACCGCGAAACGCGCGCAGTCGCCGGGTCGTACCGTCTCGCGAGAACCGACCTGGTCATCGCGGCGCACGGTCGCTCCGGGCTCTACACGACGACGCTCTTCCGTCTCGGCGACGACTTCTTCAACCGACTCGGGCCCGCCATCGAGCTGGGGCGGTCGTTCATCGCTCCCGCGTGGCAGCGGAGTTTCTCGCCGCTGATGCTCCTCTGGAAGGGGATCGCCGCGTTCGTCTTGCAGACCCCCGGATGCCGCACCGTGTTCGGTCCCGTCAGCATCAGCCGACGCTACGCAGCGTTCTCGCGGCAACTCATGATCGAGTGGCTCCGGCTCCACGCCTCCGCGCCCGAGTTCGAGGATCTGGCGCGGCCCCGCCGCCCCGTCCGCGCGCGCCGCGGGCACGTCCGACACGCTCGAACCGCCAGCGCGGTGCTCGCCGACATCGACGAGTTGTCGGCCGCCGTCGCCGACTTGGAACCGTCGCTCCGCGGCGTCCCGGTCCTGCTTCGCGAGTACCACCGACTCGCGGGCCGCTTCGCCGCGTTCAACGTGGACCCCGACTTCAGCGACGTGGTGGACGGCCTCGTCGTGATCGACCTCGTCAAGACCGAGCGCCGCACCCTCGCGCGGTACATGGGGAAAGACGGCGCGGCGCGGTTCGCCGCTCGCCACGCATGAGAGCCGTCACACGTGGTGCCCGAGCGCTCGCAGCTTGCGGAGGGTTGCGTTCCAGCGGCGGGCGCCGATTCGGAAGCGGAGCTCGTCTTCCTGCTCGACGAGCACGGGGTGGCCCCGGCCGGCGGGAGGGGTGAAGCAGGCGTACGACTTCTCGAACTCGGCCTCCGCGGGGTCGATGGCGCGCCAGCGCTCGCTCCCGTAGCTCGTGACGAACGTGTCCTCGCCCCACTGGACGAGGTACAGCGGGAAAAGGCAGCAGTTCTCCGGCTTCCAGGCGCGGTGGTCGTCGCCCTTCGACGCGGCCCACTCGTGGATCGAACAGAGCGGCGGACCGCCGGGCGCGGACGACAGGAACACGCACGCGCCGTTCGGGCGGTCGTTCATCCAGGTGCTGCCGGCCTCTTCGTGGAAGAAGCCTCCGGCGCGGTCGATGGCGGCGCCGACGTCGCGGATCTTTCGAACCTCCGGAAGGATGCGCTTGATGCGCGAGATCTCGTGGCGTTGCACCGGCACCATGAACGTGGTGCAGCAGGTCTTGCCGGCGATGGCGCGCGAGTTCGCGGCGGCGCGACCCGACGACTCCCAGCAGAGTCCGTCGCCGCAGGCCACTTGGCGGTCGATCGTGCCCGCGACGTCCACGTAGATCGTGCCGCAGCGAACGACGCCCGCGTCCTTCCGCAGGCCGCGGAAGAACTCACGGAACCATGCCTGACTGCCGTGCGAACTCGCCATCGAGGAGGTTCTACCGCGGCGCCCCGCGGAACTGCACGAGGACGACCCCGGCGACGACGAGCGCCGTCCCACCCCAGTACGCGAGGCCGAGATGCTGCTCGCCCTGGAGCCATCCGGCCGCGGAGAGCGACGCGGCGAGGGCGGCCGTCGCCGCCGGTTGCGCGTTGGCGCACACCGCGACCTGCACCGGTTCGAGGCGTCGGAGCATCCCGTTCCAGAGGAGCATCATCGCGGTGCTCGTGATCGCGGCGAGCCAGAGGAGCCCGCCCCACGCCTGCCTGGGGATGGCGTCGAAGTCGGTCGCGAGCAGCGACGATCCGGCGAACGGGACGAGCATCGCCGTGCCGAGAACGAGCGTCCACACCGTCACGGTGCGCGGGTCGGCGGTGCGCGTCAGCCGCTTGACCCACACCGTGTAGACGACCCAGATGACGAGTCCGAGCAGGATGCAGAAGTCGCCCTCGCGGACGGCACGGAGCGCTTCTTCGTCGCGCCAGGGTTCCAGGACGAGCACGACGCCGCCGAGCGCGAGCGTCACGCCGACCAGCCACGCCGCGGGCGGACGCCGTCGCTCGAGCGCAGCGATCAGCAGCATCACACCGGCGGGCGTCATCGCGTAGATGAGCGCCGCGTGCGACGGCACGGTCGTTCGGAGACCGCGGAGGAACAGGTACTGATTGAGGGGGACCAGGAGGAGTCCGAGGCCGGCAATCTCCAGCCACTCGCGCCCGCTGAACTTCGGCACCGGCACGGCCCAGCCCGTCAGCGCGAGACACAGGACGGACGCCAGCAACGACCGCGCGAGCGTGAGCGCCGCCGGATCGCCGAAGTGAGCGGCGGCCGGCTTGCCGATCACGTACGTCCCCGCCGCGAACGTGACGTGCAACGCCATCGCCGCGTAGGTGCCGCCGCGGACGATCGTCGGCGGGGTGCGCGCTTCGTTGCCCATGGAGAGATGGTCGGCCCCGGCAGGGCGCTCACGCAGTTTCCCGCGATCCGCGCAGCCCGCCGTCCGCCCCGTCATCCCCGGCTACCATGGAGCCTTCGTCCAAGCGCCCGAGGAGGCTTCCATTCGCACGTCCCGCTTCGTTCCGATCGCTGCCGTCGTCCTGACCGGCGTCTTGGCCTGCGCCACCGCCCACGCCTACTTCGAGACGCACCTGAACGAGATCTCCGCCCCGCTTGGGCCGCCGGTGGCCGCGCGGATCGCTGCGATCGAGGGGCAGCCGTCGCGCACGAAGTCAGAGAAGAAGGAACTCGCCGCGCTGAAGGCCGTCGCGAAGACGCTCGCGAAGACGTCGAGCAAGCTCTCGCAGGACTTCGCGGAACTGAAGTCGGCGGCGTACGCCTTCGCGAAGCTCGGCACGGCCGCGGACGGCTACGCCGATGAACTCGACGTCGCGTTCGTGCGCGCGGCACTCGCTCTTCAGGAACGCGAGGACACGATCAACGACGACCGCGCCATGTTGGCGTCGTCGAAAGAACGCGCACAGGTGGACTCCGCCCGGTCGAAGGCCGCCACGCTGCGCGCCGCCGCCGACATCGCAACCGACGCGAAGACGAAGTCCCGCGTGCTCGCGCAGGCCGAGGCTTCGTACACGACCGCGCTGAAGCTCGCGGAGAAGCTCGCGAAGCGGACCGGTCGGCCGTTGCCGCCGGCGCGACTGCGTTCCGGCGACACGGTCGGCCCCGGCGGCGCTCGCATGGCGATCCCGCGCGGCGCGGGCACGCCGCTCGACGGCGCGTCGGTGCTCTTCCCGCCGACGGCGGTGGGCTCGCCGATCGCCGTGACGCTCTCGGCGGGCACGCCGTTCGTCGGCGGGCGGGATCTCGCCGCCGGTCCGGCGCTCGCGGTGCAACCGTCGAACCTGCAACTGAACGCGCCGATCACCGTGTACCTGCCGTACGCGATTCCGGAGGGCGGGTCCGCCGCGGACCTCGTGGTGTTCCGCGACGACGATCCCGACGCCGTGCGGCTCACGGGCCGCCAGATCGAACTCGACGGAACCGTCTCCGGACAGTCCACGGCCCTCGGGACCTTCCAGCCCGGCGTGGAAGCCCCGCCGGTCGGTGCGCCCGACGGCGCGTACACGGTGCAGTCGCTCGCCGTCGCGACGAACGCGGGCACCACAACCGTAGCGAATCCGCCGGCTTCGGCGTTCGATCCGAGCTTCAGCGCCGGCATCCTCGTGCAGTCGTTCAACTTCCGACGTGACGGCACGGGCTCCGCGCAGTCGGGGCAGTTCTCCATCGTGAACCGTGGCTTCCTGCGCGCTGCGCCGCACCACTCGGACCTGTTCGCGCCGTCGTTCGCGGGATCGTACGAGTTCGCCTGGACCGCGCCGGCGCAGGGCCGTTTCGCCTTTAGCTTCCCGCTGCAACTCGGCCAGACGGCTCTCGCCGACGGCGTCGCTTCGGCTGACGGAAACGTCATCGTGTTCACCGGGCGCGGCCCCGGGTTCGACTTCATCGGCGTCGGGCTGCGGGCCGGCGCGTCGGTCGCAGCCGACCTCGCAGGGCGCTGGACCGGCACCGAGATGGGCGTGCAGCTCCTCGACGGCGGCATCGAACCGTTCCGCACGCGCTGGAGTTCCGCGACGCGCGACTTCGACGCGTCGGCCGCCGGAGTGTTCACGTTCGCGCCGACCGGGATGTCGTTCTCCACCGACACGCAGTACCGCACGAACGCGACGGACCCGGCGCACGTGCAGGTCACGTCGTCGGCAACCGACGGCGCGGCGCCCGTGACGCTCACCCTCGGCGTCGGCGGCGCGCTCTCCGACGCGTCCGGCCGCCTGCACGGCGTCTACTCGAAGGACGCCGGCGTGATTGCGCTGACCACGACCGATTCGACGACAAAGGAGATCCGCCTTCTCGTCGCGACGAAGCAGCCGGCGACGGCCCCCGCCGGAGTCTTCGAAGGCACGTGGAACTTCGCTCGCTTCGAAACGGGCTCGACGACCGGCGTGCCCGACACGCGCAGCTCGACGCAGCAGTTCCTCGGCCGCACGGGTTCGCTCTCCGTGAACGCTTCCCTCGATGCGACGGAGACGCTCGCCGCTGCGACGCGTTCGATCTTCTCACTCACCGGGAACCTGCCGCTCACGGCGATGACCTGGGTGCTCGGCGGCAGCTCGGTCGGCGAGACGTCGAGCACGTCGAACTACACGGTCGTTCCCGACGCCGCGGGCAACCACCGCCCCGTCGGGGCTCCGGTCTGGTACGCGGTCTCGGGCGACGGCTCGGTCGTGCTCGGCACGCTTACGGGCGGCGACGCGAATGCGTCGGTGGGCATCGTCGTCGGCGTGAAGTAGTTAGCCGCGCGTGGAGTCAGCGCCGCATCGACGTCAGCTCGTCCGCGTATCCGGCGAGCCGCCGCGCGAGCGCCTCGCCTTGGATTCCGCGCCCCTTCAGCCGTGCCCACGCCGCGAGTCCGCGCATCTTCAGCACGACCGCGAGCGGCGGTCGCCGTCGCTGCCACTCGAGTTGCGCCCGCGTGCGGCCGACGCGCTCGGCGCGCGACAGTACGTACTCGACCGTGATCCGCTCCGCCTGGATGCGGTGACGCACGGCCATGCCGTCGTCGTGCTCGGTCGCGAACCCGGCGACTTTCGAGCGCTCGTGCCAGTCGGTGTCGTCACCCCACGCGGCGCGACCGCTGCCGGGGCCGAGGTCTTCGCGCATCGGACCGACGGTGTCGAGCACCGCGCGGGAGAACGCGCAGTTTGCGCTGATGAACACGTCGGTGCGGCGCACGTCGCCCAGGCGGTTGAAGCCGCCGACGCTGAACACCACCGGCGCGAGCGCGGGGGGCGGTTCGGCGTCGAACGCGGGCCAGATCGCGCCCTGCACGACCTTCGGAGCACCGTCGGCGAACCGCGCTCGCAACGCCTCGCCGTAGCCGGGCATCGGCGCTGCGTCGTCGTCGATGAGCGCCACGACGTCGCCACGCAACGCGGCGAACGCGGCGTTCCGTCTCCGCGCGGCGCCGCCGTCGCAGACGATCGGCCGTACCGCCAAGTCGGCCGACGCCTGACGCTCGAGCCCCGCGGCCGCCGCATCGTCCTCGACGACGACGAGCGCTTCCGACGGGATGCCGACCGTCTCGCGACGGAGCGCCCCGAGGCACCGCAGCAGATCGTCGCGGCGCGCGCGCATCGATGGGATGACGAAGGAGATCACCCCGTCATTCGACGGCGCCCCGCCGGTCTACGCTACTAACCTCCGGACGTGTTCCAGGTGGTCGTCGTCCCCCCCGAGGAAGTCGTCGCGGCGCTGGAGCCCTTCCGGCGACTGCACGACCCCGCGTTCCACCGACACCCGCCGCACCTCGCGCTCTCGGGGCCGTTCGACGTGGCCGACGGCGACGCGCTCCTGCGACGCTTCACCGGGTTCGTCGCGCCGTCGGCCCTCGTCACGTTCTCGGACCCGTGCTCCGACGGTCAGGCGCTCGTTCTCCCCGTGCGCGATGAAGCCGGCAAAGTCGCCGCGCTCGCGCAACTGACGCGCGTCCACGTGATGCCCGTCTCCGCTCGACTCCGCGACAGTGCTCTCGCGCCGTCACTCCGCGTGGGCGTGTTCTCGAGCGACGCCGAGCGGGAACTCGCGCGCCGCTCGTTCGCGGCGACCGTTCCGCGCGTGCCCGGCTTCATCGCGGCCGACGTCGCGCTCCTGGTCGAAGACGTCCGCGGCCTCTGGCACGAGGTCCGTCGTCAGCCGCTCACACTCCCGGGAGAGTGATCCGGAACGTTGATCCGTGCGGGCCGGTCGTTGCGAGGGTGATCGCGCCGGACATCGTCTCGACGAGACGCGCAGCCACCGCGAGCCCGAGTCCCGTCCCGCCCTCGCGCCCGGAAACGTACGGATCGAACAGCGTCTTCCGCAGCGCCTCCGGGACGCCGCCCCCCGCGTCGGTCACGTCGATCGCCACGGACTTCGCGTCACGCGCGGCGGTGACGACGACCCGCCCGCCGCGGGGTTGCGACTGCAACGCGTTCAGGACCACGTTGAGCAGCACCTGGCGGAGAAGGTCGCCGTCGGCCTGCGCGGCGAGACCCGGCGGGATGTCCGACGTGAGCGTCACGCCGCGGTTCCGCGCTTCGCCGATGACCAGCAGGAACACCGCGTCCACGGCGGCTCGCAGGTCGAGCGGGGCGACGTCGGCCTGCGGCGGCCGGGCGAAGTCGAGGAAGTTGCGCACGACGCGGTCGAGGCGCGCGACCTCGCCGTCGAGGAGTTGCGCGAACTCGCGTCGGACCTCCGGCGGCGTGGCGTCGTTCGCCAGCACCTCGGCCGCGCCGCGGATTCCGCTCAGCGGGTTCCGAATCTCGTGCGCCGTGCCCGACGCGAGCTCTCCGAGACTTCGCAGGCGCTCCGTGCGGCGAATCGTCTCCTCGGCGTGGAGGAGCGCGCGGGCGTTCTCCTCGAGTTGCTTCGCCTGCGCCTGCACTCGTTCCAGCGCCTCCGCCCGCCGCCGCGAGAGCACCGACGTCACCGCCGCCACCACGTTGTAGAGCACGACGTCGCCGACCCAGAGCGAGCCGTGCCCGGCGTGCCCGAGGTCGAGGACGACGTGGACGAGATACACGACTGTCGTCGCGGCGCTGAACAGCAACGCCGTGCGCGGACGGAACCACAGACCCGCGAGGATGAGCGGCAGGAACGTGATCTTGAAGAGCAGATCGTGGACGGAGATCGCGTAGTGCGGCGTGAGGAAGTGCGCGGCCGAGAGCGCGGCGAGACTCCCGGCCACGATTGCGAGACGGCCGCGGTCGCGGCCGGTCTCCGACGGCGCCGCCACGGGCGTCACGCCGCGTCGCCCGCGCCGGACTCCGGCGGGATGTCGATCACGTGCTTCTCCATGCGGTAGAGGAGCGTCTGGCGGCTGATGCCGAGGAGCTTCGCTGCGCGCGTGCGGTTCCCCCGCGTGTGCTCCAGCGCCCGCCGGATCCAGTCACGTTCGATCTGTCCGAGGTCCACACCGCCCGCGGGGAAGTCGGACGACGACGCGGGCGCGATCCCCACCGGCACGGGCGAGAGGCCGAGGTCCGGCGCGTCCACGACGTCCTTCCGCGCGGAAAGCAGCAGCGCGCGGGAGACGACGTTCTCCAGTTCGCGCACGTTCCCGGGCCACGCGTAGCGCATGAGCGCTTCGTCGGCCGCCGCGGTGAACGCGATCTCGCGACCGGCGGTCTTCGCGGCGAGGTGATGCGCGAGCAGCACGACGTCGGCGCCGCGTTCGCGGAGCGGCGGCAGCCGCATCGGGACCACTGCGAGTCGGAAGTAGAGATCCGCGCGGAAGTCGCCCTCGTCCACGGCCGCGCGCAGGTCGCGGTTCGTCGCCGCCACGATCCGCACGTCCACCGGCACCGTGCCCTCGCCGCCGACCTTCCGCACACGCTTCTCCGCGAGGACGCGCAGCAGCGCGGGTTGCGCGGCGAGCGGAATCTCACCCACCTCGTCGAGGAAGATGGTCCCGCCGTGCGCCTGCTCGAAGAACCCGCGGTGCGTGCGGACCGCGCCCGTGAACGAGCCGGCCTCGTGGCCGAACAACTCCGACTCGACGAGGTCGCGCGGAATCGCGGCGCAGTTCACGGGAACGAACGGCCCCGCGGACCGCCGCCCCTGGAAGTGAAGCGCGCGCGCCACGAGTTCCTTGCCCGTCCCGCTCTCGCCTTCGATGAGCACCGGCGCGTCGGCATCGACGAGGCGGGCGACCATCTCCTGCACCGCGCGGACGACGGGACTCGCGCCGACCATGCCTTCCACGCGGAACTTCTCCCGCAGCTCGCCGCGGAGCCGCAGGTTCTCGCGGCGCATCGATGCCCGGTCGAGCTCCTTCGCGATCACGACGAGCATCTCGTCCCACGAGACCGGCTTCGACAGATAGTGCGCCACGCCTCGCTTCAGCGCCGTCACCGCGCCCTCGACCGTGCCGTGTCCCGTCATCACGACGATCGGCGTCGCCGGGTCGCGGCGGAGGATCTCGTCGTAGAGCGTCTCGCCGTCCACGCCCGGCATTCGCAGGTCCGTCACGACGAGATCCGGCGGCGACGCCGCGAACGCGTCGAGCCCGGCCCGGCCGTCGCCGGCGAGCGTCACCTCGTACCCCGCCTGCGTCAGCCGATACTCCGCGATCCGCCGCAGCGCCGCGTCGTCCTCGACGACGAGGATGCGTGCGCGCGGCGGCGCCCCCGCGGGCAGGGACGGCAAGGCCGGACTCGTCGGGTCACGCATGGGCGCCCGCCATGATCGGGACGCACCGCCGTCGCGGCAAGAGGCGACACCGCCGCGCCGTCATTCCCTCGTGCGTCGCGGGGACCGGCGCGAGTATCCCGGGTTCACAGGAGGTCTCCCATGAAGCTCACGTTCACGTTCTTCGCGCTCGCAGTCGCCGTCGGTCTCGCCGGGTGCGCCGGCATGGCCGCGCCGATCGAGCATCACGATGCCGCAGCGGTCGCTGCGGCGGTGGCCGCGCCCGCCGCAACGCTCGAGAAGATGACGCCCACCCCGGGCTACAAGCTCACCACGTGCCTCGTCACCGACGAAGCCCTCGACGGCCACGGCGTGGCCTACAGTTGGCAGGGGCGCGAGGTGCAGTTCTGCTGCCCCGGTTGCGCGGCGCGGTTCACGGCCGACCCGGCCAAGTACCTCGCGAAGCTCGACGCCGTCAAGTAGTCGAAACTCCCCCCGGGCGTCGGAAAGCCGACGCGCCCCGGCGGGGTGTCGCAAGTCCGACACCCCGCCGCGAGGCTGGATCGAGGCTGGCGCTGCGGCACGATGGGTGCATTTCACCACCCCGTGCGCACGAACCTCTGCACTGCCGCCCGATCGATCGCGGGCATCGCCATGGCCGCGCTCGTGGGCGCCTGCGCGGTCGGCCCCGTCTCGGCTGACGCGGAACCGGCCCCGCCGACGCTCGAGTCGGACGGCACGACGCTCGCCGGACCGGCGATCCGCCCCAGCGGGGCGACCGACCTCGCCGGGCCGCAACGCCTCGACGCTCTGATCCGCGTCCTGCTCGCGCAGAACCCCTCGGTCGCCGCCGCCCGCGCGCGCCTCGAAGCTGCGGCGGAGCGCAAGCCGCAGGTGACGGCCCTTCCCGACCCCGAGGTCGAGGCGAAGTGGTTCGTCCGCAACGCGATGGCCCCGCGCGACGCCGGGTTCACGCGTTGGGAGCTGATGGTCTCGCAGTCGTTCCCGATGCCGCAGATGCTCGCCCTCCGCGGCGATGCGGCCGACGCGGCGACACGGATGGCCGCGTTCCGATACGAAGCCACGGTGCGCGACGCGATCGCGGCACTGGAGGACGTCCACGCGGAACGCCGCTATCTCGCGGGCGCCGAGGCGGTGCAGACGAAGCTCGAGGCCGTCTACCGCCGCTACGCCGACGTTGCGCGGGCGGGAATGGACTCCGGCGCCGCGCGACTGCCCGAGTCGTTCCGCGCGGAGGCCCTCGCCGCCCAATCCTCGTACGACCTGCGTCTGCTTCGGGAGATGCGCGGTGTTGAGGATGCGAAGTTGCGGGCGTTGCTTGGCGTGCCAGGGTCGGCGCCCGTCGGCCCGCCCGCAGACGCCCCCGCGGTGCGCGTGCTCGACACGTCGAACGATCAACTCGTCGCCCGTGCGATGGAGTGGAACCAGGACCTGCGCGGCGCAGGCGTCGAAGTCGAGATGGCGGCCATCGACTCGCGCATGGCGCGCTGGAACCGCGCGCCGATGTTCATGGTCGGCGTGGGCAAGATGTTCAACGACGACTACGACATGGAGACCGGGAAGACGACCGACGGCGCGACGCTCTCGTTCGGCATGACGCTCCCGATCTGGCAGCACGCGCTCTCGGCCGGCGAGCGCGAGGCCGACGCGAAAGCGCGCGCCGCAGTCGCCGACGAGCAGCAGATGCGCACGATGGTCGCGGCCGACGTCGCGATGACCGCGTTCCAGGCACGCGCAACGCAACGGCTCGCCGACCTCTACTCGAAGACGCTCGTCCCGCAGGCCGAGCTCGCGATGTCGGCCGCCGACGCGCGCGTGCGGAAGGGCGAGGAGAGCCTCGCGTCGAGTCTGGAGCTCGCCGCCGCGTGGCAGCAGATGAACATCGCGCGCCTGCGCGCCGAGGCCGACCACGTGAAGGCGATCGCGGCACTGGAGAAGCTCCTCGGGACGACGCTCACGGCGACGAACGCGGAGGCACCTCGATGAACGCCCGCCGAACACTCGCGCTGCTGCCCGTCGTTCTCGCCGCTGCGACGTGCGCGTCGCCGTCGCACATCCCGCCCGCTGAGACGCAGTACGCGGCAGAGAAGCTCGCTGCCGCGGCGGCCGCGCCGAGTCTCGACACGCGGGCCGCGACCATCTCGGCTCCGGCGGGCGTGGCCCCGGTCGCGCGCGTCTCGCTCGCGCCGACGGCCGGCATCATCGATCTGGATGCTGCTCCGGTCGCTGCGTTCGTTGCGAAACTGGGAGAGCCGGGCTCCACCGAGGCCGCCCTCGCGACGACGCCGTTCGACGAGGACATCGTCCTCGCGTCCGTGTGGACGCGCAATCCGGCCGTCGCCGCGGCCCGCGCCGACGTCGAATCCGCCCGCCGCGTCTACGAGCAGGCGTCGTGGCTCGACGACATCGAGACGGGCATGCGCTCGCCGTCGCTCCCGATGGTCGGCGCCGGCGCGGGAATGCCGACCGCACCGCTTCCGTATCCAGGACTCGCGGCGCTGCGCGGCGAGATGCTCGACCGCGAAGTGGACATGGCCGTCGCGCGCCTCCGCATGCGCTTCCTGGAGTCGGGCGCCGACGCCGTGGACGCCTACCACATCGCCGCGCACCACGTCGAGGAGGCGGTCATTCGCCACGAGCAGGTCCGCGTGCTCGAACGTCTCGTGGAAGCAGCGCGGACACGCGTCGAGTCCGGCCGTGCGCCGCAGGCCGAGATGCTCGAAGCGCAGTCGGAGCTCGCGATGGCCAAGAGCGACGTCGAACACGCCGAGACGTCGGAGGGCGCCGCGCGTCGTCGCCTCAACTCGCTCATCGACCGAGACCCGGACGCGCCGCTCGTCCTGGCCACGCACGGCGACCCGGCGGACACGACGCCCGACGCGGCTGCGCTCGTGGCTCTCGCGCGCCGCGCCGCCCCGGAGATCGCGATGGCCCGCGCCGAGGCGCTCCGTCTGGGCGCCGCGGAGCGCATGTCGCGACGGATGACGAACCCCGGCACGCAGCCCGGCGCGGCCGCGATGGCCGGAGGCGACGTCATGGCCCCCGAGGTCGGCGACGCTCCTCCCGCGTGGGCCGCCGAGATCGCTTCACGCAGGGCCTCCGCCGAGTTGGCGGTCGTCGAAGCGGAGCGATCCGTGGAACGCATGGTCGCGGCGGCCGTGTTCGACGTCTCCGCGATGGCGCGGATGTTCGGCGTGGCCGCGAAGTCCACGGAACCGGCGACGCGCCAGGCGATGGACGAACGGCTCCGCCTCTACGAAGGCGGTCGCGGCGAGTTCGGAGACGTGCTCGGTGCCGTGCGCCGCCACCTGAACGCCACGCACGACGTGGCCCAGGCGCGACACGAGTACCGAAGCGCCGAGGCCATGCTCTGGAAGGCCGTCGGCGCACGTCCCGAGTTGTCCGGAGGGGTCCGATGAGCGAGTCCGTCCACGAGCCGCAGGTCCCGCCGCCGCACGCCGTGAGCCGGTGGGTCACGGCGTGCCGGATCGTCTCCGTGCGACTCCGGTTCATCGGCCTGCTGATCCTCGTCATGTTCGTGGCCGCGACCTGGGACGACATCGTCGCGCACGTGGAGCGCTGGACGCACGCGGGCAGCCACGAGCACGGCCCGGCCGAGACGGGCGTCGAGTGGTTCTGCCCGATGCACCCCCACGTGATCCGCGACGAGCCGGGCGCCTGCCCCATCTGCGGCATGCCGCTCAGCAAGCGCGTGAAGGGCGAGGCGACGAAGCTCCCCGACGGCGTGCGCGCGCGGGTCTCGCTCTCGCCGTACCGCGTGGCCCAGGCCGGAGTCCGCACGACGATCGCCGACTGGCGACCCCTCGAACGCGAGGTCTCGACCGTCGGGTTCCTCGAGTTCGACGAGCGGAAACTCGCACGGATCGCGGCGCGGTTCCCGGGACGCGTCACCTACGTGAACCCGGAGATCGTGACCGGCGCTCACGTGGAGAAGGGCCAGCCGGTTCTGACGATCTGGAGCCCCGAGATCTTCTCGGCCGAGGCCGCCTTCGTCAACGCGCAGGGCGCTCTTCCTCTCACGCCCGACGCGGCCGCGTCGCGGGACTCGGCGCGCAAGAAACTCGTTGCCTGGGGCCTCACGGACGAGCAGATCGACGCGGTCGCCAAAGCGGGAACGGCCTTCGAGACGGTGAACGTGCTCGCGCCGTCGACGGGCGTCGTCACGAAGCGGTCGGTCGTCGCGGGCGACTACGTGCAGGAAGGGTCGGCGCTGTTCGACATCGCGGACCTCTCGCAGGTGTGGCTCCTCGCTCGCGTCTACGAAGAGGACCTGCCGCTCGTCACCGCCGGTCGCAAGGTGGTGGCCGTCGCGACGGCTTGGCGAGACCAGCCGTTCGAGGGCACGGTCGCGTTCGTGGAACCCACGGTGGATCGCGCGTCGCGCACCGTCGGCGTTCGCGTCGAGTTGCCGAATGCCGACGGACGTCTGCGCCCCGGGATGTTCGTCACCGCGACGATCCGCGTGCCGATGGCCGACGTGGAGCCGTGGAGGTCCGCGACGAAGCCGCCGCCGGGCCCGCCGCGCACCGTGTACGAGTGTCCGATGCACAGCGTGGTTCGCGACGAACCGGGCGAGTGCTCCGAGTGCGGCGGGATGAAACTCATCCCGCGCGAGATCCCGGGCGGGCCGCAGGCCGCCGACGTCCTCGCCATTCCGGAGACCGCCGTCGTGGACACCGGCCGCGCGCGCGTGGTCTACATCGAGTCGTCACCCGGCGTGTTCGACGCGCACGAAGTCGTGCTCGGACCCCGGGCCGGAGCCTTCTACCCCGTGATCCGCGGCGTCGCGCCCGGCGCGCGCATCGCCACCGCGGGGAGCTTCCTGCTCGACGCCGAGACGCGCCTCGACCCCGCCGCGGCGGGCACCTACTTCGGGGCCAGCGGCTCCCCTTCGTCCCCGAAGACCGGGGAGGGGAAGTAGCCCCGTGATCGAGCGCATCATCGCCTGGAGCCTCCGGAACCGGATGATCACGCTGTTGCTGGTCGCCGTTGGCGCCGTGTACGGCGTCTTCGCGCTGCAGCGCACGCCGGTGGACGCGATCCCGGACCTCTCCGAGAACCAGGTGATCGTCTTCGCCGACTGGCCGGGGCGCAGCCCGCAGGAGATCGAGGACCAGGTCACGTATCCGCTGTCGGTTGCACTCCAGGGGCTTGCAGGCGTGAAGGCCGTGAGATCGTCGTCGGAGTTCAACTTCGCGATGGTGGACGTGATCTTCGACGACGGGATCGACTTCTACTTCGCCCGCACGCGCGTGCTCGAACGCCTGACGACGCTGTCGGGCGGCATGGGCGGCGTGACGCTGCCCGCGGGCGTGGTGCCGTCTCTCGCGCCCGATGCGACGGCGCTCGGACAGATCTTCTGGTACACGATCGAGGGCGAGAACCGCGACCTCGGCGAACTGCGGGCGATCCAGGACTGGACCGTGCGCTACCAGTTGCAGTCCGTCCCCGGCGTGGTGCAGGTCGCGAGCGTCGGCGGGATGCCGCGTGAGTGGCAGGTGGACGTTGATCCCGAGCGTCTCCGCGGCTACGGCGTGACGCTCGGCGAGGTGTACGGGGCCATCTCGCGCAGCAACGCCGCCGTCGGCGGACGGGTCGTGCAGAAGGGCAACGCCGAGTACCTCGTGCGCGGCGTGGGTTGGGTCCGCGGGCGCGAGGACATCGAAGACACAGTGGTCACGTCGCGCGACGGCGTGCCCGTGCGCGTGAAGGACGTCGCCACCGTGCAACTCGGGAGCGAGTTCCGCCGGAGCGTGCTCGAGAAGTCCGGACGCGAGGCCGTTGGCGGGGTCGTGATGATGCGCTACGGCGAGAACCCGCTGGAGGTCACGCGCGCGCTGCACGCCAAGATCCGCGACATCTCGCCGGGGCTCCCCGAGGGCGTCCGCATCGTGCCGTTCTACGAGCGCACGCGACTCGTCGAGTCGGCGATCTCGAACGTCACGTCAACCCTGCTCGAGGAGATGCTCGTCGCGTCGCTTGTGATCCTGTTCGTCATGCTCCACATCGGGGCGTCGCTCGTGGTGTGCATCACGCTCCCGCTCGCGGTCCTCGGCGCCTTCATCCTGATGCACCACCTCGGCGTGCCGAGCAACATCATGTCGCTCTCCGGCATCGCGATCTCGATCGGCGTGCTCGTGGACCAGGCGATCGTCCTCACCGACAACGCCATGCACCACCTGCGCGAGAAGTTCGGCGACGAACCCGTGCGGGGCGACATCCGCGAGTTGCTCGTGAAGCCGTGCCAGGACGTCGGCCGGCCCGTGTTCTTCGCGATCCTCATCATGGTGATCTCGTTCCTGCCCGTGTTCGCGCTGGGCGGGATCGAGGGGAAGATGTTCCACCCGCTCGCGTGGACGAAGACGTTCGCGCTCGTGTCCGTCGGCATCCTGACGATCACGTTGCTCCCGGCCATCCTGCCCGTCGTGCTGAAGGGCCGGATGCGCGCCGAAGAGGAGTCGTGGCTCGTCCGGTCGGTGGTCGTCATCTATCGCCCGGTGCTCGAGTGGCTGATGGAGCGGCACCGCCTCGTGATCGTGGTGTTCGCGATGATCCTCGGCACCGGGTGGGTCCTCTCCGGCAAGCTCGGCCGCGAGTTCATGCCGCCGCTCGACGAGGGCTCGATCCTCGACATGCCCGTCACCGTGCCGCGCGCGTCCGTCACGCAGGTGACCGACGACCTGCGCGCGCGCGACGCCGTGCTGCGCAGCTTCCCCGAGGTCGAGTCGGTCGTGGGGAAGTCGGGCCGCGCGGACACGCCGACCGATCCGAGCCCGCTCGACATGGTCGAGACGATCGTCAACCTGCGTCCGCGCGCACAGTGGCCGCGGCGGCACCTGCGATTCAGCGACGCGGCGGCCCAGGCGGCGGCGGCCGTCGGCTCGCTCGCGGATCGCGGTCTGGTCCGCGCTCCCGTGGGCACCGAGCGCGACGCCCTCGCGAACGACGCCGCGATGTTCGCGTCGGAGCAGTTCGACCGGCGCATGCGCGACCTCACGCGGACGCGCCAGGCAGAGGCCGAACCGGCCATCGCGAAGGCGCTCGTCGCGGCGGGCGTCCGTGCGACGGCCGAGTTCCTCGCGAAGGAGGACCGGCTCGCGCGCCCGGCCACCGACGCAGACATCAGCGCCGTCGCCGCGCGACTGGAGCCGGACTTCGGCCGCCTGCTGGTCGCCGAGCCGCTCGGAGCCGACGTGCAGTTGTTGGTGCGGCGTGCCGCCGACGCGTTCGTTGCATCCGGCGTGGCGCACGCGCGCGCCGACCTGCTCGTCGAGACGAGGAGCCCGCTCGGTGAGTCGCTGGCCTCCATCGCAGCCACCTTCACGGGGCCCGCGGCCGACGTGTTCGAGCGCGTTCGGGCGGGGCTCAAGTCCGCGCACGAAAGGGCATGGGACGACCAGGCGGAGAGCGTTCGCTGGGAACTCGAGGACATCGGCCCAGGCGCGTTCACCGCGGCCGCCGTCGAGGCGGCGCTCACCGCCGCGAAGACACGCGGCGTGCTCACCCGCGATGCGAAGGAGGGCGAGGTTGCGGAGGTCGCTCGCGACCTGTCGCGCGGCTGGAGGCCGTATCTGCACGAGAAGTCGAAGCCCGAGTTGCTCCAGGAACTCGACACCACGCTGCGCGTGCCCGGGTGGGCGAACATCTGGACGCAGCCGATCATCAATCGCATCGACATGCTCTCGACCGGCGTGCGCACGATGATCGGCGTGAAGGTCTTCGGACGCGACCTGCCGACGATCCAGGCGAAGTCGGAGGAGATCGCCGGTGTGCTGCGCGACATCCGCGGCGCGGTGGACGTGTTCCCGGACCAGAGCGTCGGCAAGGGATACGTCGAGGTCGAGATCGATCGCGCGCGCGCAGCCAGGTACGGCATCAACGTGGGCGACGTGATGGACGTGGTCGAGGTCGCCGTCGGCGGCCGCCCCATCACGCAGACCGTCGAAGGGCGCGAGCGGTACCCGGTGCGTCTTCGCTACTCGCGCAGCGCGCGCGTTGACGAAGAGTCGATCCGACGCATCCTCGTTGCCGCGCCCGCCGGCATGGGCGGCGGCGACTCGATGCCGGCGTCGCCCGGAGCGCCGTCGATGGCGGCTTCCGGGGGCGGCGGCGGGGGCATGGGTGGCGGCGGGATGGGCGCGGCAGGCGCGTCACCGACCCCGGCCGCAGTCGCCACGGCGCAGAGCACCGCCGGCGCCGCCGCGTGGACCCCGCCGGTGCAGGTGCCGCTCGGCGACGTCGCGGACGTCCGCGTCGTCGAGGGCCCCGCGATGATCAAGAGCGAGAATGGGATGCTGCGCAACTACGTGCAGTTGAACGTGCGCGGCCGCGACATCGTGGGCTTCGTCGAAGAGGCACGACGCACGATCGACGAGAAGGTCCGCCTTCCCGAGGGCATGCACCTCGAGTGGAGCGGGCAGTTCGAGCACCAGGTGCGCGCACGGCAGACGCTGTCGCTCGTCTTCCCCGCCGTGATCGTGCTCATCTTCCTCCTGCTCTACCTCACGTATCACGACCTCGCGCACGCGATGCTCATGATGACGGCCGTCCCCGGCGCGCTCGCGGGCGGCGTGATCTTCCAGTGGCTGTTCGGCTTCGATTTCAGCGTGGCCGTGTGGGTCGGTTACATCGCGTGCTTCGGCATGGCGACGGAGACCGGCATCGTGATGCTCGTCTACTTGCGCGAAGCGATCGAGCGGGCGGGCGGACTCGCGAACATCCAGAGCGAGGAGGAACTGCGGCACATCATCACGAACGGCGCCGTCCGCCGCATGCGCCCGAAGCTCCTCACCGAAGGCACCACGATCCTCGGTCTCGCTCCGATGCTCTGGGCCCACGGCGTCGGCGCGGAAGTCATCCGCCCGATGGCCGCACCCGTGCTCGGCGGCATCCTCATGGCCGACGAGGTGATCGACGTCTTCCTGCCCGTCCTCTTCTACCGCGTCGAGCGCGGGCGCTGGCGCCGACTGCACGGGAAAGCGAAGACGTAGCACGTCCTCTATTCAGCCGCTCGGAGTGCTCCTGCCGCGGACGATCCAGGTGCGAGCCGCGAGGACAACGCCACCGAGCGCCCCAGCGAGGTAACTCGCGTTGTGAGCCCACAGGTCGGCGAGGAACACCTGATGGCGGTCCTTCGGCACACGTTCAGCGAGAGAGCCCACCAGCCAGACGCCGCCGTTCGCCGCGAGCACGTAACCCACCACTCCCGCCAGGAGCGAGCAGGCGGCCATGACGCCGAGCAGCGCGACGATCGGCCGGACCAGTTCGCGCGCGCCAAGCGTCGGTCGCGAGCCGATGCGAGCGGCCGCCGCGAGGAGAACTCCGAGAGGCAGCCCCACCCACCACGTGGCGATCACACCCCACACGAGCGCGAGCAGAATCGGGCTCTCCGAATCGATCACGCGCGGATGACCGATCGTGAAGTACTCCACACACACGTGCGCCGTGAACATGTCGTGCACGATGCCGAACACGACCGCCGCGGCCACGCACAGGACGACGATCCGAAGGGCGTGCATCGACTGAGTCTACACATCCGCCGACTTCAACCGCGGCGCCGGCGGCTCGGCCGATCTTCCGCGGCGGTCCCCCGGCGGCGAACCTGAGCGGCCGGAGGTTCCCATGCGCGCTGCACGCTTCGCCCTCGTCGCCGTCCTCGCCCTCGGCGTCGCCGCCCCGCTCGCGGGCTGCCGCTCGACGTACTACTCCGCGTGGGAGATGTTCGGCCGCGAGAAGCGCGACCTGCTCCGGTCCGAGCTCAAGGGGATGGTCGGCGACCAGAAGGACGCCGGCGAGACCTTCACCACGGCGCTCGATCGCGTGAAGGCCCTCAACGGCTTCCAGGGCGGCAACCTCGAAGCCGAGTACCAGAAGCTGAAGGGCTCGTACGACGACGCGCAGTCGAGCGCGTCGCAGATCGACGTGCGGACGAAGGACATCGAGACCGTCGCCGCCGACCTCTTCCGCGAGTGGGAGGGCGAGATCGGCCAGATGCAGTCGCCCGACCTGAAGTCGTCGAGCCGCCGCAAGCTCGACGAGACCCGCGCCCGCTACGAGCGCGCCCACGCCTCGATGCTCGAGTCCCGCGCGCGCATGCAGCCCGCCCTCTCGCTCCTGAACGACCACGTCCTCTTCCTGAAGCACAACCTGAACGCCGCCGCCATCGGCTCCCTCGCGCAGTCGATGGTCGGAATCGAACGCTCCGTCGGCGAACTCCAGACCAGCCTCGAGTCCTCGATCCGCGAGGCCCAGTCGTTCCTCGCAACGATGGAGTGAGAGTGACTTCACGGCGCCGAGGATAGGGCACGGAACGTGGGAACAACAGGCAGGAACTAGGTAACAAGTGCCCGTCGTTACCACGTTCAACGGGTGCTACGACCACCTTCTCCCAAACTCATCGCCGTCCGAGTCAACCGTGGACCGGCTGCCTGCGGACGCGACAGGCGACCGACCTCGTTCGCCCCGAAGGGGCGCCGGAATCGCGCGTACGAACCGTGATCCGGACAGCCATGTCTCTCAGACTGCGGCCCGGCTCGCAAGGGCGCGGATCTCCTCGATCTGGTCCTCGCGGGAACGGGCCCGCACGTCGTCCTAGTGGAGCGAGCGGTCCCGAGTCAGGTCCGGCCGCTCCGCCGTCCCGCGCCGTGGCGCGAAACTGCGGAGCGCATGCAGTCCATCCCCTCGCGTCGTCACCCGGCGCGTCGTCGCGCGTCGCGGAGGAGCACCACGAGCGACGCGAACACCAGCAGCGTCGCCCATCCCAGGCCGCACCAGGCGGACATGCGGTTGGCGAGCTCGCGGCCGAAGATCGACTCCGAGTCGGTGTTGACGAGCAGGGCGGCGACGGCCGCGAGCGCGGCGGCGGCGTGGCGGCGCGGCCACGACTCGCGCCACGCGCGGACGAGCAGCGACGTGAGCGCCATCGCGGGAAGTGCCAGGTAGAGGAAGTGCGGCGAACGCGCCTCGGGCGACGCGAGGAGCATGAAGCACACGAACAGGCCGGCCTCGGGCGGACCGCGCACGTCGGTGCCGGATCGCAGCACGCCCCACGCGGCCCACGCGACGACGGCGAACAGCAACGCGATCACTGCGTACACCGCGAACCGCAACGTCTCCGGGTCCGCATGCGTCACGCTGATGTCCCAGTCGATGCGCTTCGCGCCGCTGCCGGTCTGGTAGTGCGTGCCGCCGAACACGCGATAGACGAACGACTTCACGGAATGGCCCGGAACGTCCGGCGGCGCGGCCTCGGTGTAGACGCGCTCGCGGAGTCCGCGGTACTCGGCGGTGAGAGTGGCCGTGCGCTCGTGGCCGAGCACCGTCGCCGGGAGCACCCACGCGACGCCGGCGAACACTGCGATCGTCATCGCAGCCGCGACGAACCGACGCTTCAGCAGGAAGAACACCGCCAGCAGGACGGGGAGGAACTTCACCACCGCACCGATGCCTGCGAGCGCCCCCGCGGTCCGATCGCGTCCACGGTCGAGCGCCCACAGCGCGACCATCGCCGGCGCGATCGCCGACGGATTGAGTTGGCCCAGGTTCGCGTTGTCGTTCGCGGCTCGCAGCAGCAGTACCAGCGGGATCAACGCCCATCGCCACGATGCGCCGCGCGCCGCGAAGGACCACGCCGCCGCGAACGCGATGGCGATGAGCGCGCCGTTCCAGGCGCCCCACACGATCCACCCGGTGCGAGGGTGCAACGCGCCGACGGGCGCGAGCAGCACAGCCGTCGCGGGGAGGTACTTGAACTCCTCTTCGAAGTAGCGCTCCGGCTTCTCGGTGGATCCGCTCGCCTCCACCGCCGCCCGGCTCGCCTCGCGCTCCTCGCGGTAGACACGCTGCTCGCGCAGCCAGGTGACGTCGTAGAGGTGGTCCGCATTGCCGGTCGCGACGAGACGCCCCGCACGGTGGTATCGGAGGAAGTCGCCGCCGACGTTCTTCGAGAACGCCGCGCGCAGTCCGCCCACGATCGCGAGCAGTGCGACGAGAAGGAGCAGGCGGACGAGCGGGCTGGTCCGTCCGCCGGCAGCGCGGCGTGCGCCCGCATCCGCCGGAACGCTCAGCGGCGCGGCTCCGCGGGCGCCACCACGCGGTCCACGCGATACGTCATGCGCCGGTCCTGCATCCACTGGATCGCGCGGACGTCGCGGATGCCGCGGAACACGCGGTTCCAGACGCCGTACTTCGACGTGCCGTGCTTCCGCGCCCGGTGATTGACAGGGATCTCGACGACGCGGTGGCCGGCCATCTGCGCGAGTGTCGGCAGAAATCGGTGCAGCCCGTGGAACGGATAGAAGACGTCGCGCACCTCGCGCTTCATCACCTTCATCGGACAGGTGACGTCGTGGATCGCCGAGTCCGTGCGCCGGTTGCGCCACCAGTTCGCGATCTTCGACGACGCGCGCTTGACGAACGGGTCCTTCCGGTCGCGGCGCCAGCCGCACGCCATGTCCGCGCCCTCGTGGATCGCCTGGACGAGCCGCGGCAGGTCGGCCGGGTCGTTCTGCAGGTCGGCGTCGAGCGTGCCGATGAGCGTCCCGCGCGCGCGGAGGAATCCGGCGTGCAGCGCCGACGAGAGACCGTGGTTGCGGTCCAGCCGGAACACCACGATCCGCGGGTTGTCGTGGGCGATCTCGTCGAGAATGCGAGCGCTTGCGTCGGTCGAGCCGTCGTTCACGAACACGAGTTCGTACTCGCTCGTGATCGAGCGCGCCACGGGTTCGAGCTCCGCCACGAGCTCGCGGAGGGACCCCTCTTCGTTGAAGACGGGAACCACCACGGATAGGTCGATTCTGGCGTTTCGGAAATCTGTCATGGACCAGCTTCGTTGTTGGGGAGGGCCCGACGGCGAGCCTGCGAGTGCATTGTGTCCCCGGCTTGGCCGTGCTTCCTCTTGTCTCTGGGCGGAGCCAGGGTACCTTGCCGTTTCCGCGCCCCGGCCCGACTCCCCACCGAGTGGAATGTCAGGACCAATCGTCCCGCGCGAGAGGCCAAACATGGACAGCAAGACGACATTCCGTTTCGAGGCTGGCAGCGTCCGTTTCGAGCTCTCCGGCTCGGAAGAGTTCGTGCGCCGCAACCTGATGCAGTTCCTGCCGTTCGTCAGCAGGATTGCAGGTGTGCCGGGCGCTCCGGCACTTCGCTCCGGATCCGCAGCGCAGACCGCGCCGTCGCCGGGGCCAACGACGCAGTCGGCGGTCTCCCCGACAGCGCAGCCCGCGGCAGCTCAACCCGCAGCCGCGGCACCAGCGGCACCGGCGGCGGTGGCGCCGACCGACCTGAAGACCTGGTACGACCAGCACGTTTCGGCCGCGTCTCGCATCTCGATGCAGGACCAGATCCTCGTGTTCGCGTTCTTCCAGCGCCTCTTCAAGAAGTACATCTTCACGTCGGAGGACATCCGTCGCGGGTTCGAGACCATCGGCCAGTCCGAGCCGAAGAGCCTGTTGCAGATCCTCGGGACGCTCAAGCGCGACCACAATCTGATCCTCGGCACCGAGCGCCGCGGCGAATACATGATGAACACCACCGGTATCGACCGCGCCCGCGAGGTGCTCGGCATCCCGTCACCGTCAAAGTCGCCGGCCGCCCAGCGCGGCGGCGAGGGCACGGCGGGATCGACGTCTGCTCCGCGAGAGATGAGCGACGCCGAGCGCGCCGCTCGCGCCGTCATGGACATCTGAGCGCGGTCGCCCCGCGCGTCCGCCGCCGTGGAGTCGCACCAGAGTCGCCCCCAGGAAACCAACGCCATGTCCGACCAGACCCCCGCTCGCTTCTACTTCAAGGGCATCGACCTCGAGGTCGAGTTCGAAGGCCGCGCGGATTTCGTGAGCGCGCAAGTGGATCACTTCAAGGTCTCGTTCGCCGCGCAGCAGGCGGCAGCCGCCACGGCGCAAGCCCCCGCGGTCCCAGCGGCCCCGGCCCCGGCGGCCCCCGCCGCGACTGCGGCGACTGCGGCGACCGTAGCGGCCGCCTCGACTCCGGCCGCCGCTCCGGCGACGGAGAGCACACCGGCCGCCCCGGGTGCGGTCAGCTTGGAGGCGTTCTACAAGAACGCGAAGAGCCGCAACGGCCGCGGCGCTCTCCAGGAGACGATCCTGATCTTCGGCTACTTCCTCAACCACTACCGCGGCAAGGAGGAGTTCGGGATCGACAACCTGAACGCCTGCTTCAGCCTCGTCGGCGTCACGCCGCCGCGCAGCCTCGCCAACACGCTCGGCATCATGAAGCGTTCGTTGAAGTTCTTCTCCTCGGGCTCGCGCAGGGGCACGTACTCGATGACGGAGAAGGGCAACGCATACGTCAAGCGTCTCGTCGGGAACGTCTAACTCACGAAGCTGCCGTTAGAGACCGCGGGCGCGGAGCACGGACGCGATCTGCTCCCGGCCCTTGTCCGTGACGGCGAGCATGCCGCCACGCTCGGCGATCCAACCGCGGCGCAGCGCGTCGTCGAGCAACTCGGTCGCCGTCTTGCCAGCGTCGGCCGGCACCGCAGCCTGCGTGGCCTCTTCGCGCGAGAATGACGGATCTGCGGCGAACGTCTGCACGTAGAGCGCGCAAGGAACGGCGTCCGACGTCGCGCGCTCGGCGTCGAGTTGCCCCTGGATCGCCTTCTTGAACTGTCGGCCTTTCCAGAGCGCGACGACGATCAGGATCAGGAACGCCAGGAGCGCGAACGGCAGGCAGAGCAGCATGATGAGGCAGCCGACCGGCCCGCGGAGCGTGCCGCGGAAGAGGTTCCAGGCGGAGTCGAAGGGCGACGCGGATCGGTTGTTCTGAAGGGTATCCACGAGCGCAGGCTCCCGGGCGACGCCAACGCGGGCAAGTTCGCAACAGGCGCGGGGCGCGTCGCACGACGGTGCCGCGGCGGCCTTGCGCCGCTTTGACGCGCTCCGCGCCGCGAGCCCGGATCACGCACGTGGGTCCGCGCCTGGGCGAGCCCCGTCCTCGACGACTGGCCGACCGCTGCGTTGGGACCCTCGCCTGGCATGACGAAGCCGACGCTGCGGGTCCCGCCTTGCGGTCAGCTCCACGGATCTCGCCCAGGACGGTGTGTCGTGGCTCGGACGTGCTTCGGATCGGCGTGCATCGCAAGCGGTCCTACGTTGCACGCCGTTCTCCCGCGGTCCCTCGTGCATGCTCCGGGCGAGCCCGGATCACGCACGAGCGACCGCGCCTGGGCAAGCCCGCGGGCCGACCGCTGCGTTGGGACCCTTGCGTGGCT
>JAIOPE010000149.1 GCA_021414065.1 Planctomycetota bacterium | reverse complement strand
CCACGGGCTTCGACGACCCCGAGATCCCGAGCACCGTCCCGGCGGGCGTGCGAGCGGTCGCCGCGCGGCCCGGTGTGCTCGTCGCCACGGGGCCCGACGCCTCGGTCGCAGCGTACGTGGCCGCGATCGAGGCGTCGCGCGTCGCTCGGCTCGCGCCATCGACGTTTCGCGTCGGCGCCAGCTCGATCCCGTTCGTATCGGCCCGCGGCTGTGTGCTCGTCCAGGGGCGGATCACACCGTTCGCGGGGGCTACGGAGGTGGACATCGCGCAGGAGTCGTGCAGCGCCGCGGCTCGCACGGAGTGGGTGTTCGCGGGGCGGACGATCCGAGTCGTTCCGGAGACGGGCGGGGTCGTGGCGGAGATCCACGAATCGGACGCCGCGAAGATCACGCAGGGCATGGCCGCGATGCAGCGATCCGACGACGACGGCACGCGCGAGGTGAAGGACGCGCGCGACACCGTGGAACTTCACGCGACGTCGCGCCGCGTGTCGCTGCCGATCGGCGGTCCGGCCGTGGACGCTGCGGCCGGCGCCCCGACGCTCGAGGCGACGCCGTGGTGAGACGCGGCGCGCTGCTCGCCCTCGTCGCATGCGCAGCGGTCGCACCGTTCGCAGCGCACCGCGCAGCGTCGGCGCAAGACGCGTTCGGCGTCGATCGCGTGATCGAACGCGACGGACACGAGCGCGACGACGACCAGTACCCGTCGCGTGGTCGCGCCGACGCCCTCACGACGCACGCCGCCGATCTGATCGACGCACGCTTCGAGGAGCTGCGGACGCACCGCTGGCGTGCCACCGCGACGTTCGTTCGAGTCACGTCGATCCAGGGCACCGTCGCGGGCGTAGTCGATGGAACGACCGCGCTTCTCGACGATGCGTCGCTTGACTCGCTGCGCCATGCACCGCCGGGCACGGTGTCGGTCGAGTACGTCCTCCGCGCGAGCGGGATTCCCGGTGAGATCGCGTCCGCGGCTGACGGCACGATCGCGACGCTGCTCCTCGGCGGCGACGGCGAGACGAGCGTCGGCGGGTCGTCGGTCGCTCCTGTGACGGGCCGCGTGCGAGAAGGCGCGGGGGCCGTCCTCGGCGTGGCGCCGAGCGGCGACGGTCGATGGCGCGTCGCATACCGCCTGCTCTGGAGCGACGCCGCCACGACGCGGACCGAAGAGCGTCTCGGCGACCGCTTCGACGTCGCCCGCGTCCCGACGACGTACGCGGAAGGCATGGTGGACCTGCGTTCCGGGGAGACGGCCGTGGTGCGCGTCGTGGACGCGTCGTGCCGCGCGCGGTTGCTGCTGCTTCGCGTGGACGGCGACGCCCCGGCGGGCGACGGGTTCGTCGACCTCGGAGACGGCGACTTCGCCGTGCCGGCGCCACCGATGGAAGACCCCACCGACGGCCGGCGCCTCGCACCGCCCGGCTTCGGCGACAACGCGGCCGGCCGCGAGGACGTCGAAGCCGATGCGGTTCGTGCCGTGCCGGCGCTCGGCGCCAGGTGGCGGGAGAAGCCGTGGGCCGGATTCCTCATCGGGTCGAACACCTCTGCGGAGGAACCCCTGCTGCGCGCGGAGCTCGCATCGCGCCGCGGGATCGGGGTCGTGGAACTCACCCGGAGCAACGGCGCTCGCGTCACGTTGCCGACTGGGCCGCGGTCGAAGTTTGCAGCGTTCTCCGGGGCCGTTCACACGCGCGTCGGCGGGTGGCGGGCCGTTCCCGCGTGTGAGTCGCGCCTGTTGCTCCACGACGAGGCCGCAGTGGACCACGAGGGCCTCTCGTTCGCGGGCGCAGCGATGACAGACGGCACGATGGACCTCGCGTTCGCGTCGCGCGAGATCGTCGGCGCGGTCGAGCGCGACGTCGTCGGCCGACGTGGACTGCGCGGGCACCGCACGACCGCGCCCGTCGAGTACACGCTCGATCTCGTCACGACCCGTGAGACGGCCCTCGTGTGTTCCGTGCCCGCCGACGATCCGCGCATCGGCGACGACCTGAGCGCGCGGTGCCGCTTCCCGCCCGACACCGCGCCTTGGCCCCCGCAGTCCGCGCTCGCGGCGCCGGTCGCGGTCGAGGTCGGCACCGCGCGCGTGCCGCTCCGGCCGGGGCAGAGCGGCGCGTTCGCCTCAGTCCTGCGGCAGCCGTACGTGCTGCGCCGGAAGACCGAGGGCTGGTGCGGGATGACGGCGCGCCTGCCGCTGGCGGACTACATCGACTTCGGCGTGAACGCCCGCATCGACCTCGCGAACGACGCGCGGTCGGTGGACGTGAACGCCGAGCTCCGTGGCGAAGCCGGGCCGTGGCAACCTTTCGACCCGCTCGACGGTGAGACCGACATCGTCCCGTCGCAGATCGTCCGTTACGCGGCCGAGCGAATCGCCCCGCCAGCCGACGGCGTCGTCGCGTGGAACGGCGCCCTGCGACTTCGCGTCGCGCTGCCGGGCGCGGCCGGAGAGCGCCTCCGTGTCGCGCTCGGTGACGACGCGGGCTGCGTCGTGCCGTCGGAAGGCCGCGCTGCGTTCACGGGCGGCGGCGTCACGATGCTGCCCGTGGATCTCAACGTCTACACGTCGAACCACTTCACGGGGGAGCTGTCCACCGCGTACGCGTTCGTCGAAGACGGGTGGTCGATCCGCCGCGAGAAGGCCGGGCGCGACGTGCTCGCGATTGAGAAGCGGTCGGTGCCCGAGTGGACGCGCCGCGAACTGCGTCGCAAGGCCGTGCCGACGCGCGAGGGCTTCGACCGCGGCGCGCTCGCCTACGTTCGTCGCTCGCACCGTGCTCTCGACCTGGTCGTCGCGCCTGGACGCGGCGTGGACCGTGCGGCCGTGCCGGGGGACCTTCCCCGGATCGTCGTGACGCGTGAAGGACTCGAAGTAGGAGGAAAGTGATGCGCACCTGCCCCAGTCGCCTGCTCGGCGTGTCGGCCCTGTGTTTGGCGCTGCTCACGGCCCCGCGGTCCGTGATCGCGGCCGATGATCCGGCGGTGCTCGTCGAGGCACCGGTGGTGCGCGGATCCGACGGTGCGCTCGACGCGTTCGCGCTGCCGCGGACACTCGCGAGCGCCGAGGAGCCGGCCGCGCGGGCCGACGACGCGCGTCTCGATGCGAAGCTGCGATCGCTCCTCGAGAAGGAAGTCGCCGCGCTCGGCGGCGAGTTGGAAGAGAGCGACGGCTCGCGACTCCGGGTCATCGGGCCCGCCGCCGCAGCGGACCTCGTTCGCGCGCGGTCCGCCGAGTTGCAGGCCGCCGTAGACGGCCGCGTCGCGCTGGACATCACGGTGGTACGGCTTCCGGCGGGCGGCGAGACGGAACCGTCGCGCGACGCCCTCGCCGAGCTCGTCCGGTCCGGCCGCGCGGAGGTCATCGTCGGCGAGCGCCTGTCGGTGCGACGTGGTGAGACGGCGCGTCGCGACGCCGTGGACTCGCGGACGTTCGTGGCGGGGTACGAGGGCGAGGTCGCCCAGTACGCGTCGTCGTTGACGCCCATCACGCGACGTCTCCAGTCCGGTCGTCGCCTGGCCGTGCAAGCTCGCACGCTGCCGACCGGCCGCGCCGTCGTGACGGTCTCGCTGCATCTCGTGACTCCGGTCGAGCCGATGCGTCGCGTGACGCTCACCGCGGGTGCAATCGACCTTCCCGAGGCGCGGTTCACCGCGCTGTCGGCACCGTTCGTCCTCGCGAAGGGCGAGAGCGGAACGGCAGTGGTCCCCGACGCTTCCGGCGACGGGACGCTGTTCCTGCGAGTGACCGTCGTGGACGCAGCGGCGCCGCAGTTCGGCGGCCAGCGTCTCGTGGACTTCCGTGCGGTCGCGGGCGAGCGACTCGCCTGGAACCGGTCGGCGTTCCCGGGCCCGCGCGGCGACGCGACCGACGAACAAGTCGGCGACGACGGTCGCGACCAGCGAATGCAAGCCTGCTCGGAGCGTCTCCGCGCGACGTCGATCGTGCCGGTCGAGCTCACGGACGGTCTCGCACTCGTGGACGCCTCGGCAGCCGAGGCCGTCGAGCGCGAGTTCGCCGACGCCCTGCGCGTCGGTCACATCGCCCGCCGCACGCTTCGACTGCCGACCGCGGACCTCCTGAAGGCACCGTGGTGGGACGCCCTGAGCGGCCGCGCTACCGCTGAGCCGACGCCCGGAAGCGTCGCCGCGGGGAACGTCCTCCGGCTCCCGGTCCGAGGCGACACGCCCGCGGTGTGGATGTCCGGCACCTGGCGTCGCACGATCTCGAGTGTCACGGCCGAAATCGCGGAGTCGGCCGTCGCGGTGATCCCGAGCGTCGGCGAGCACTTCGCGGGTGAGACGGTCGTCGCGCGTTCGACCCGGCGCGGGACCGCGATCGCGGTGGACCACAGCACCGCGGCGCTCCTCGACCCCGCACCGCTTCCCGGCAAGACGCGGATCGACATCTCCGCCACGCCGCGGACCGACGACGTCCCCCTCGACGGGATGACCACCGCGGTGTCGCGATCGCGCATCGACGTGGACGCCGCGCCCGAGACGACCGTCCGCCGCGAGGGTGCGGACAGTGTGATCTCGACGTGGACGAAGCAGTAGCCGGACGGCCTGAACCTCTGCAGCCGCATTCCGGTTACCCTGTCCGCCACGACCTGGCGACTGCGCAGTCGCTTGCGAGGAGCCAGGACACGGGGTGTACGTTCGCCGGCCGGTTGGGCGGCAACGCAACACGGAGGTGACGCATGGGGCCGATCGGCTGGGGCATCGTCGTGGGCTTCCTCGCTTGGTTCGTGATCCGCTGCGTGCTCGGCGGGTTCTTCACCGTGAACCAGAACGAGCGGGCGGTTCGCACGCGGTTCGGGCGCGCCGAGCGGATCGAAGGGCGCTCGACACTCGACGACCCGATGTCGGCCACCCTTCGCGCCGAAGAGCGCGACCGCTACGAGTATCCGCTCGTGCGCGTCATCCCGCCGGGCGGGCCGTACTTCAAGTGGCCGTGGGAGCGCATCCACAAGGTCTCGGTCGCGACCGAGACGCTCAACATGGCCTACGACCCCGAGGACCCGCGCGCCAACCGCAACGGCGAAGTGCTCGAAGCGGTGACCAAGGACCAGCTCAACACGGGGCTCACCGGGCAGATCCGCTACCGCGTCTCGGAGCGGAACCTCTACGCCTACATCTTCGGCGTGAAGAACCCGCTCACGCACGTGATGGGGTACTTCATCTCGATCCTGCGCGAGCGCATCGCGAACTTCGAGGCGCCGCCGCAGGCGCCGAACGACTCGAGCACGGGCGACGCGTCGATCGCCAACCCGACCATCGGCGTCTCGATCAACGACCTGCGCAAGAACCTGCGCGACCTGAACGAGCACATGGATCGCGAGTGCGCGTCGAGCGCTGCGCGCTACGGCATCCTGCTCGACGCTTCGCTGCTCACCGGGATCGACCCGCCGGCCGACGTCGAGTCGGCGCTGGCGGCGATCAACACGGCCTACAACCAGGTTTCGTCCGACATCAGCCTCGCCCACGCATCGGCCGACCAGAAGATCGTCCAGTCGCGCCGGGCCGTGGAGATCGAGACGCTCCGCGCGCAGTCGGAAGTCGAACCGCTCGAAGCAATGGCGCGGCAGCTCACCGAGTTGAAGGCTGCCGGCGAAGGCACGCTCGCGCTCTACGTCCGGAACGTGCGACTCAAGCTCTTCGGCAAGGCCCGCCGGGTCGTGGTGGAGGTGGCCCGTGGCTGATCTCGTTCAGTTCGCCGTCGCGGGCGGCATCACGTTCTTCGGGCTGTTGATCGGCCTGCCGATCCTGTTCGCCATCGCGCAGCTCTTCTGCCTCTACACCACCGTGCGTGAGCGCGAGTGCCAGGTGTTCGTTCTCTTCGGCAAGGTGATCGGCACGCTCGACGAGCCGGGGCTGCACATCCTGCCGATCGTGCTCGGACCGCGCGCGCTGCTCGTCCGCTTCTTCGGCCGCGTGGACCGCGTGGATCTCCGCATCGACCAGGAGTACCTGCGCAGCTCGCCGGTGAACTCCGAGGAGGGCGCGCCGATGGGCATCGGCGTCTGGTACGAGATGTACGTGAGCGACCCGGTCTCGTACCTCTTCCGCAACGCGGACCCGCGCGGATCGCTCTCCGCCAACGTGAGCAACGCCGCGGTCCGCACGCTCAGCAACATGCCGCTCGAACGCATGCTGATCGACCGTCACACGATGAGCCGCACCGTGCGCGACGACGTCTCGCCGAAGTCGCAGGAGTGGGGCTACAAGCTCGGGTCCGTCTACATCCGGAAGGTGCACTTCCGCGACATCGGGATGATCCGCCAGATCGAGGAGAAGGTGGTCAACCGGCTGCGCCAGGTCACGAGCGCGATCCGTCAGGACGGCGCGAACCAGGTGAGCGTGATCACCAGCACGGCCGAGCGCAAGGCGGCCGTCGCGTTCGCGGAAGCCGCGGCGATGCGCCCGCGGATCGTCGGACAAGCGCTCCGCGAGATCGGACGCGACGCCGAGGTGACGAACGCCATGTTCGCGGTCCTCGAGACCGAGAGTCTCATCGGCAGCGGCGGCGAGATCGTGCTGCTCCCGCCGGGCCAGGAGCTCGTGGGCCAGTTGCTCGCAGCGGGACGGTCGTCGGGACTCGCGACCGATCCCCTGCCGCCGCCGCTCCCGGCTCCCACACGTCCGAGGGGCCCCACAGCGCACCTCGACGCGTCCTGACCCGCGTCGCGTTCAGTCCTGCAGGATCGGCGCGTAGCGGTAGTACGTCTCGAGCGTCATGGCGCCCATCGCCGTGGTGTAGAGGCGGCTGAAGAAGCGGTCGAAGTTCCAGCCCTGCCACGAACCTGCGTTGCAGCCGGTCTTCTCCTGCGATCCGGTCATGATCTCCTTGATGACCTTGTTCCAGTCGCGGAAGTAACGACCGCCCATCTGGTGCGCGGAGAGCGTGCCGTAGTACATGTGGTAGATGGGGTACTCCTGCTTGAAGATCATCCCCGTGAAGTTGCCGTCCTTCGGCACCTCGGGGAGCTGTTCCTTCAAGAGCTTGTTGCAGCTCCCGATGCTGAACGGGTGGGAGCGGCGGAAGCCCATGAGGATGCGGCTCATCAGGCCGAGGCCGGTGGTGGCGTACTTCCGGTCGAAGTTCGCGTTCTGGTAGCCGGTGTGGAACTCGTACGTCGTGCCGACGCCGACCTCGAACGCGTAGCGCGGGTCGATGTCGCGGGTGAAGTTCTCGCGCTGGTCCTTCGGGCCCGGTCGCACCTGGTAGCCGGCGAGGACGATGTCGCAGCCCTCGTAGAGTGAGCGGCGAACGCGCGCGTGGGCTTTCTCCGCGCTCTTCGCCGCGAACAGCACCCACGCGGTGACGGACGTGTCATTCGCGTTGTCCACCACGCGGTAGCGCCACCCGCCCTTCTCCGCCTGGATCGCCGTCATGAAGTCCACGCCGCGCTGGATGAACGGCAGGTACTGCGGATCGTGCGTGACGTTCGATGCCTCGGCATACGCCTGACACGCGAGCGGCCGGTTGTATCCACCGATGAGATCGTTCTCGAAGTAGTCGCCCGTGGGGATCTGCCGCGTGAGGAGGTACTCCATCGCGCGGTCGAGGACGCCGCCGTAGCGGCCCTTGCCCGGCTCGCACGCAGCCCCGAAGTACGCGAGCGTGCAGAGCGACGACACGCCGACGGGGTCGAACTGCACGCGGGATCCGTCGGACACGGGGCAGCCCGGTTTCGCGCACATGTCGAGGAAGTGCTGCTGGTCGAACGCGCCGCTCGGGTCCTGGTGCCGCGCGAGGTAGTCGAGCGCCAACTGCACCGAGTTCTCCGACGAAGTCGTCGATCCGACGGCCTTCGCCATCTCGGAGTTCTCCTTCAGGAAGTCCTCGCGCCACTTCGCCCGCTCGATCGTGGCCTGCTCCGCCTCGAAGAACTTCGGGTTCTTCGCGATCCACTCGTTCCACGTGGCGACATCGGGGCCGAAGAGGTGGCCCGTGAGACGCTCCAGGCAGATCTCGACGAGCCACTGCTCGCGGCTCCCCGCCTTCGCCTGCGCCATCATCTCGAGCGCGAGATCGAAGCCGTTGCGGTTGCGCCGCAGCGAGAGGAACTCCATCGACCGCTCCCACGTGTTGCCGGTCGCCTCGCGGATCTTCTTCTCCGCGTCGAGGATCGACGGGCCGTCTGCGATGCGCCAGAAGCAGTCCATCGCGACGCGCCGGAGGATCGCGTTCTTCTCGCCCCACGCGGCGTCGATGATGGGCGGGAGGCACTCGGCGGACTTCATGTCGGCCGCGAGCTCGTACACGTACATCTGCTTCTCGGGCTCCTTCTGGCCCATCCGCTTCGCGAGGACCGGCGCCAGCTCCGAGGTCACGCAGCGGCCGAGCGCGCTGAACGCGGAGATGCGGACCCAGCGGCTGCTGTCGTCGAGCATGTTCGCGAGGAGCGCCTTCTGCGTCTCGATGTCGCGGTCCTGGATCTTCCCGAGCGCCGCGGCGGCGGCGATCTTCGCATCAGCGCCGCCGCCCCTCAGCATCCCGCGAAGACGTTCAGCGTGCTGCGGGCGCGCCGACGCAACGAGGGCCTTCGTCTTGTCCTGCGCGTTGCCCTGGCCCGCGTGCGGCGCGATCTGGAGGAAGACGGAGTCGTCTTCGATGCGGCCGAGGGCGATGGCCGCGAAGCCCGCGGTGCCGCCGTCTTTCTGGTCCAGCGTCGAAAGCAGCGGCGTGATGGCCTTCTTGTCGCCGACCCGGCCGAGCGCGACGCACGCTGCGTTGCGGAGTCCGGCGTCTTTGGCCGAAAGCGAGTTGATCGCCACGTCTGTGACGAGCGGGCTGCGGAGCATCCCGAGGCCGCGGATGGCGTCGCGACGCACCAGTTCGTCGCGCGACCGGAGCAGGCGGTCACTCGCCAGCATCTCCGCGGCCTTCGGCGCAGGAAGGAACGCGAGGACCCCCGCGAGCTGGCGCAGTTCCCGGTTGTCGAGATCCGCCCGCGTGTCGAGGAGCGACTTGCACCCGGCGAGCGCGCCGTCCGGGTCGCACGCGGAGAGCGCCGACCCGGCATACTCGGCCACGTGGAACTCCATGCGCGCGAGCGCCACGTCGAGGACCTCCTTCGTGACCTTCCCGCTCTTCAGGTGCGACAGCGACTCGAGGCCCTCCATCACGTCGTTGACAGGGGCGAGCTTGATCTTGCGAAGGGAGAAGCCGGCCTCGCGGTCCTGCATGTCCTGGTCCATCGGCGCGGGCGGCGCTGCCGGCGCGCCGGGCGCTGCGCCGCCGGGTCCGCCTCCGTTCGGAGGCGCGCCGCCGTCCTGCCCGGCCGGCGGGTCCTTCGGCGGATCGTCGCCGTGGGCCCGGTTCCCGGGCACGCCGAGAACGGCCAGCCCGAGGGCCGCAACGAGGGTCAGGGATCGAAAGCGCATGCAGATGCCTCCAGGGGGCATCTTACGATCCGCGCGCCGAAGCCGTCGCAGGTTGCGTCGAATCGTCGCGTCGAGCCTACTTCGCGGCCGTGCGCTTCTCCACGTCCGCCCCGTGCTCCTTCCACCAAGCCGCCCAGGCGCCGGGCTCGTTCTTCACGCCGGTCGCCTCCGTCATGTGGACGAGCGAGCCGTGGAACACCTCGCGCTCGGCCCACGTGGCGACTCGATCGAGGGAGTGAATCTGCACGTCGAGGACGATTCCCTCCTGGATCACGCCTACCTGGGGGTCCGCGATGAACGCGGTCTGCGCCACCTCGACGTCGAAGTCCTGGATGTAGCTGAGCTGGTTCCCGAAGAACGCGAAGACCCGCTGACCCGACCCGCCGTGGGCCTCCAGGCGCCAGATGAGGAACTTCACGCCGCGCATGTCGCCGATCCGCGCAATGCCGCGCGCCGCGTTCTGACGAACGTCGGACGAATCGGACTCGAGGGCTTTCACGAACGGGGCGACGAGGTTCGCGTCTCCGATCGTCTTCGCCGCGTCGAGCGCGGCCTCGCGGACGACGCTCGAAGGGTCAACGAGCGCCCGGCGCACGAGAGGTGCGAGGGCCCTGCGGTTGCCAAGCCGGCCGAGTTCCTTGGCCGCGAGCACGCGAAGATCCTCGCTGGCCGACCGCAGGGCGTATGCGAACGGCTCGACCTTGTACTTGTCGTCCACAGCGCCGAGCGCCTGCTCGGCGAACTTCCGCTGCGCGACGTTGCCCGACGCGTAGGTGCGGAGCAGCTTCTCCGTCTTCGCGTGCTCCTCGCGACGGCGGGCCTTCTCCGTCGCCGGCTGATCGAGAATGGCGGCCTCCTCGCGGAGCACCCACACGTCGTCGCGCCGCACGAGACCCTTCGCGGCCATCGCTTCGTCGTACGGAACCCAGCGCGTGCCACCGGGCGCCGCGGCGTCCGCGATTCGCGCGTCGCCGAGCGCCGCGTGGGCCGGTTCGTGCGACGGGTCCGCCGCCACGGCGGCCTGGAACTCAGCGCGCGCCTCGCCGACGAGGTTGCGCTCCTTCGCCCACACTCCGAGAGCGAAGTGCTCCTTCGCCACGTCCGCAGCCGATAGCGCCCCCGACTTCGCTGCGATCGCAGCGCGGCGCTCGCCGAGGAGTGATGCGTCGGACTGCTCAGCGCGCACTCCCGCGAGCGACGCTGCGAGAAGTACGGCCGTGGCAAGAGCACTGTTGGCGACGCGAGTCACATGAACCTCCCGGTAGGAACCGGACCCACCGACGCTACCCCCATCGGCCGCGGTGTCAACCCGTGGAAACGACACGCGCCGCCCGACGTCTTCGTCGAGAGTGTGTCGATGCGCAATCCCATCTTCATGATGCTGCCGCTCACGCTCCTCGGCTTGGCCGCGTGCACCAGCACCGCGCCGCGCGCCATCCCGCTGGCCGACGCGCCCCGAGTGCTCGCCGCCGGCGCCCGATCCGGGTCCGTCAACGAGGCCGTGGACGGCGCCCGCGTCGTTCTCGTCGGCGAGATGCACGATCGCCGCGCGCAGCACGACTTCCAGCGCGACGTGCTCGAACGCGTCGCCTCGAAGGGCGGGAAGTTCATGATCGGGATGGAGATGTTCCAGCGGCCCGCTCAGCCGGCGCTCGATGACTACGTGGCCGGGAAGATCGACGAAGTCGAGATGCTGCGCCGCACCGAGTACTACACGCGCTGGGTGTTCGACCACACGATGTACGCGCCGATGTGGCGCTTCTGCCGCGAGCACGGCGGCCGCGTGGTCGCACTGAACCCGAAGGGCGAGACGAACCGGAAGATCAGTCGCGGTGGCCTCGCGTCGCTCACCGCGGAAGAGCGCACCGACGTCGCGGCAGACATCGACCTGACCAACGTCGAGCACAAGAAGCGCATCCTCGCCGTGTTCGAGGGCGGCGCGCACAAGCTGCCTCCCGAACCGCTGCAGCGCATGTACGAAGCGATGACCTCATGGGACGAGACGATGGCCGAGTCCGCCGCGCGGGCGCTCGAAGCCGCCGGGTCGGACTCGCGGATGGTGATCATCGCCGGCACGCAGCACATCCAGGAGTTCACCGGCGTTGCCGCGCGTCTGCAGAAGCGCATGCCCGGTCTCGAACCGCTCGTGATCGTGTGTCGCGTGGCCGGCCAGGACGAGGACGAGGGCGTGACCGATGCGCAACTCGGCCACTTCGTCGTCCGCTGCCCGGAGACGCCGGTCGGTGAGGCGCCGAAGATCGGCGTGGGACTCGGTGAGCCGACGCCGAAGGGGCTCCCGATCACGGCGATCGTGCCGGACGGAATCGCGGCGAAGGCCGGGATCGTCGTCGGTGACGTGATCTCGATGCTCGGGATGCCGAACGGCGAACTGCGCCCCGTGCGCGACATGACAGATTTCAAGTACGTGCTCGGCGAGGCGCACCTGCGCGCCAGGTCGATGCCGCTGGTCGGCGAGCACGCCGACGGCACGAAGTTCACGATCACGCTGAACCTGCGCGAGACGCCGTCCACCGCCGTTCGGACTGCGGCACTCTGAGCCCCGCGACTCCGATGGGCGCGCAGTCAGCCGTACGGCTTCGCACGGTCGTACCGGCCGGGAGCGCCTGGATCTTCCGGAAGATGGTCCGGGAGGCCGACGAGCGCACGCCGCCCGGCTCCGTGGTGCGCGTGCTCGACCGCGACGGCCTGTTCGTCGCACAGGCGTTCTGGAACCCGCGGAGCGAGCTCGCTCTGCGCGTCCTCTCGCGCGACGAGGCGCCGATCGACGACGAGTGGTTCCGCAGGACGGTGGCCCGCGCGGTCGCGTTGCGCAAGGACGTGCTCCGGCTCGACGGCGTGACGAACGCCTGGCGCGCAGTGTTCTCCGAGGCCGACGGCATCCCCGGACTCATCGTGGACCGGTTCGCGAACGTGTTGTCTTGCCAGGTCTCGACGCTCGGCGCGTACCGCGCGTTCCCCGTGCTCATCGACGAGTTGAAGAAGCGACTCGGCGCCACCGTCGTACACGTCTCCGCCGACCCGAAGATCGCGAAGCTCGAGGGCTTCCCGGTCCCGCAGTCCGCGGGCGACGCCGCGCGCGTCGTCATCCGCGAGCACGGTCTCGACTTCGAGGTGGACTGCGCGGGCGGACACAAGACCGGCTTCTTCCTCGACCAGCGCGACTCGCGGCTCCGCGTCCGTGAACTCGCCCGCGGCCGCCGCGCGCTCGACCTGTGCAGCTACACGGGCGGCTTCGCGCTGAACGCCGCGAAGGGCGACGCCGCGTCGGTCACCGCAGTGGACCTCGACGAGAAGGCCGTGGCGCAGGCGCGCTACAACGCAGACCTCAACAAGCTCGGGGCGAAGATCAAGTTCGTCCACGCCGACGTCTTCGAGCACCTGCGATCGCTGAAGGGCGCGCTCCCCGAACTCGTGATCGTCGATCCGGCGAAGCAGGCGATGCAGAAGGACGACGTGCAGCGCGCGCTCGGTTACTACCACGACCTCAACGCGCTCGTCTTCGAGCACTGCGCGAAGGACGCGCTCGTTCTCTCGTGCTCGTGTACCGGCATGGTGTCGGAGCACGCGTTCCTCGACGCGCTTTCGCAGGCGGCGATCTCGGCGCGGCGGAGCGTCACGTTCCTCGAAGTGCGCGGCGCGCCGGCGGACCATCCCGTTCCGTCGAACTTCCCGCAAGCGCGCTACCTGAAGGCGGTCCTCGTACGAGTCGAGTAGCGACGCCGTCGTCATTTCGCGAGGGCCTCCGCGCGCCGCACTTCCGCAGCGCCGTCGCCGATCCGCGCTAATCTCAACCTCACACAGCGGGCGTCTCGCCCGCGCAAAGCAGCCACACCCGTGCCCGAACTCCGACTGACCCAAGAGACCCTGACGTACACGATCGACCGGAGGAGGCGCCGCACCGTCGGCGTCGTCGTCCGCCGCGACGGCCGCGTCGAAGTCCACGCGCCGCTCAGCACGCCGGACCGCGAGGTCCGCCGCATCGTTGACGAGTTCCGCCCCTGGGTGGAACGCAAGCGCGAGGAAGTGAAGGAGCGACTTCGGAAGAAGCGCATCCGGAGCTTCGAGGACGGCGACGACGTCCCGTTCCTCGGCGGCACGCTGCGCCTGTCGGTCATCGAGATGGAACGCCCGGCGATGGAGTCCGTCACGCGCGAAGACGACACGCTCGTCGTCCGCGTGCAGACCGAACTCTCCGGCGCGAGCCGCACGGCGGTCGTCCGCTACGCCGTCGTGCGATGGCTGCTCGACGAAGCCCGTGAGACCTTCCATCGGCACCACGTCGCTGCGGCGAAGCGGGTCGGTGCCTCGGCGAAACGCGTGGTCGTGAAAGACATGGCGTCGCGCTGGGGAAGTTGCGGGCCCGACCGGAAGATGAGCCTCAACTGGCGTCTGATCTTCGCGCCGTCCGAGATCATCGACTACGTGCTCGTTCACGAACTCTGCCACATCGAGCACCCGAACCACTCGCGCGCGTTCTGGAACAAGGTCGGGAAGCACTGCGCCGGGTACCGCGACCACCGCAAGTGGCTCCGCAGCGCCGGCGACGAACTGGACCTCTAGCCCGGACCATTCATGAACGCCCGCGTCCGATCCGCCCAGGAGACCCGAGGGCTGCGTTGGAGTCGAGCCCATAGCTCGCTCCGTGGAGCTGATGGGCTCGCCTCCGCCTTGCCCTCGGGCCTCCTGGTCGGCCGGACCCGTGTCGTCGCGCGAACGGGCCGCGCGCCGACGCTCGCGCCATGCGCCGCAACGGATCCAGCCGATGCGCCGCGCGCGTTCATGAATGGTCCGGGCTGAGTTCCGGCGCCGCTCATGTTCGCGTCCCCCACGTTCCGCTGCGCCGCGCTCCTCGTGCTGTCGAACGTCTTCATGACGTTCGCTTGGTACGGGCACCTGAAGAACCTGCGCGAGAAGCCGTGGTGGATCGCCGCGTTCGTGAGCTGGGGCATCGCGCTGTTCGAGTACCTGTTGCAGGTGCCGGCGAACCGCATCGGCAGCCAGACGATGAACCTCACGCAGTTGAAGATCATGCAGGAGGCGATCACGCTGACGATCTTCGTGCCGTTCTCGATCGTCTACATGAAGCAGCCGGTGAAGCTCGACTACCTCTGGGCCGCACTCTGCATCTTCGGCGCCGTCTACTTCGTCTTCCGCAGCCCGTCGTGAACTGACGGAGCCGGTCCCCTACCGGAGCCGCGCTCCGAACAACGCGGCTGCCTCCGGCGCGGCCGCTCGGAGCGCCGCGAGCGTCGGGAACTCGCGTGGTTCGTCGCCCGTCGTCTCCAGGCGTGCGGTGCCGTCGTCACGGACGACGATTCGGGTGCGCTTCCCGTCGGGGCCTGCGGTGCACTCGTACTCGCTCGCGACGGCCGCGCCTGGCGACGCCGCGACGAACTCGCTCAGCAGACGAATCTGGATCGTCGCCGCTTCGCCGGCGACCACGTTCAAGAGGCCCATCGCTTCGTCGCGCACTTCGCCGGGGATGCGCACCGCGCGGATCGTTGCGCTGCCGGACTCGATCGCAATCGCGACGTCGCCGCCTGCACCGGGGAACGCACCGACGATCCGGTCGCCGCGCAGCATCGACGCCGGTACGTCGGCGTTCCACGCAGCTTCCCGGATCAGGTGCGAGCGGAGGCCCGCGCCGCTTCCGATCGTGAAACGCACGGCCGATTCGCGCGGCTTGAGGATGAGCCGATCGACGCCCTGCAGATCCGACACGCGGGCAGCGCCCGAGATGGCCCGAATGCGCGGCGCGAACCCGGCGGGCACCGAGTCGGTCACGTTCAGCGGCGGGGCCCCGAGCGCGCCGCCGAACGACGCTACGACGTGGAACGACTCGCCGGCGTCGGCGCGCGCTGCCTCGAGCGTGTCGCTCAGCTTCAGCTTGACGGCCCCGCCTGCGACCTCGGCGTCTCCGGAGCGGAGCTCCACGCGCCAGGACCGCGACGCCAACGCATCCGCGACGATGCGGAAGAGCGCGCCTGGTTGCGGCTCGATCCGGGTGTCGCCGCCGCCGCTCACCGCGGACTTTGCGCCGGTCGGGACGAACACCCAACTCCCGAGTGGCACGCGACGCGACGCCTGCCAGCCATCGCCACCGAGGACCTGAACGTCGTCACCTTCGACGGCGAACGCGGGAGACGCAGACCGCACGGTGAGCACCGTCGCTACGAGCGCCGCGGCTGCTGCGACGGGGATCGCGAGACGACGCACGCGACCGCCGACGGACGCGCGCTGCGCAGTCGCTGCGGCGCCCTCACGCCGGATCTCCGCCGCCCGTTCCCACGCGGCGTCTGCGATTCGAGCATCGTTGGACTCAGCGTCCGACTCGGCGGCGCACGCCTCTCGCAAGAGCTTCTTCAGCGGTTCACGCTCCGTCATGTCCCACCTCCAAGGCACCGCGCAACCTCTTCAGCCCGCGGCAGACCCACTGGCGCACGCGCGGCAGCGGGGCGTTCATCCGTGCGGCGATCGTCTCGTACGTCTCGTCTTCGACGACGCGGAGCGTCACGGCGATCCGCATCTCGTCGGGCAACGCATCCAGGGCACGTCGGGCGCGCGCGAGGTCGTCGCGCGACTCCAACTCCGCTCGGGCGAGGTCTGCGTGCCGACACGGCGGCTCGGCGACCGCCACGTCCACCGTCGGCGCGAGTCGCCTCCGACGCTCGCCCGTGCGGCGCCAATCCGACGCCAGGTGCAGCCCGATCGACGTCGCCCAAGTCAGGAACGACGCGTCGCTGCGGAAACCACCGACGTGCGCGAGAGTTCTCGCGAACACCTCCTGCACGAGATCGTCGAGCGGAACGTCCGGGCCGCAGCGCGGGCGGAGGATCGCGCCGAGCGACTGGTGGTGACGCTCGACGAGCACGCCGAACGCGCCGCGATCGCCGGCGCGCGCACGGTCGAGCAGAGCGCGATCGGAGGGCACTGTCGTCGCAGAATCCCTCGCTCCGGACGCGCCACGCGAGATCGCCGCCGGAGCCTCCTCCGTCGAGCGCTCGTACGCGCGGAACTCGTCCGCGGGCAGCGCAGCGTCGGGCGACGACACGCCGGACTACTTGTTGTTCGTTCCGCCGGGCGGGACGAGCGCGTCGGGCGCGAAGTCGATCGACGACGAGGACGCGATCATCACCGCGCCGCCGCCGGACCCGCCGAATGCGCGGTTGTAGCCCTTCTCGTCCCACGACTTCTTCTGCTCGGAGTCGAGCACGTTCGTCACCTGACGGTCGTACTCCTGCTGCGCGGTCGCGGCCTTCGCCGGGTCCACTCGGCGGATCGTGATGTTCGAGTTGCCGTTCTCGTTCGACGTCTCGATCTGCATCGACTCGCGCATCGCGGTGTCGCGAGCGGTGATCGCCGCCTTCAGGTTGTCGATCTGCCCGTCGGTCAGGTGCAGGTCGTCCTGCGCCTTCTTCCACCGGTCGGCCTCGGGGAGCATCCGGAGACGCAGCCCTTCGCTCAGTCCGGCGAGGCGAACCTTCATCGCGTCGTCGATGACCAGGCTGCCCCCGTCGAGTCGCACGCCTTCGCCAATCTGCCCGCCGAAAGTGAACGTGGGGGGAGTGGTCCCGTTGTTGCCCGGAGACGTCACTGCGAGGGGACGCTTCGCGCGGCCCGGACGCCCAGCCGCTTCGACGTCCGCCGCCGCTGTTTCCGCCTTCGCGCGGAGCGACTCCTCGTGCGCGGTAGACACGTCGATCTGAAGCGCCGTCACGCGCTCGTTCAACTTCGTGACGCTCTCCTTCGCCTCCTTCTGCCCCTCGGCCGCGCGGGCGAGGGCCGTCTCGATGCGGTCGAGGCGAGCTGCGAGGTCGTCGGGGGCGGACGCGCCGACGGCGGGTTCACGCGCCATCGTCGCGCCGAATGCGGCGGCGAGTCCGGCGACGCCTCCGACGAGCACGAAGAGTACGAAGTCCTTGGTGGTCATGGCGGGCGACTCCTGGTTAGGGCTCAGGAGATGAGACGCGCCGGGCGCGCAACTGTGACGCGTGAGCCCTTCACCATGTGTAGCGCACGGTGTACGTCAGCGTCTTCTCTCCGTCCGGCGGCACCGTCACGTCGAAGTGGATGGTCCGGGCGTCCACTGGGGTGAACTCGTCGCTCTTCGCGCTGATCTCCCAGTTCGTCCAACGGTAGAGGTTCTCCTTCACGACGACCTTCACGGGCGTCGGCTTGTGATTGCGAAGCTGGATCGTGAACGTCTCCTGCATCGTCTTCCGCGACGTGTCGATCTTGAAGTCGGTCTGCGTGCGCTCGCCGACCACGTCGAACGCCTGGCCGAGCTTCACGAGGACCTTCTCGTCCCTCGGCGTGTGGTCGATCAGGTCCTCGCCGACGAACTCGAGCGTGCCGTCGGCGTCGTCCTGCTTGTAGACGCGCACCTTGCCCTTCGGCATCGGGATGCCGAGGTGGTTGTCCTTGGCGTTCTTGAACCGCAGGTAGACGTCGAGTTTCGCGTTGCCCTGGCGTCCGAACTCGCGGACCGTCTGCGGCTCGCCGAAGAAGCCCCAGTTCGCGGCGTCGGCGAGCCCGTAGTAGACGAGCACCTTCTCCACATTCACGCCGCTCGCCGAGGGGAACAGCGTGATCTGCTGGGTCGTGTTCTGGAGCACGTCCGTGCGCCGCGGAAGCGTGTAGAGGTGGTACTCGAAGAACGACTTCTCTTCGAAGCCGGCCTCTTCGCCCATCGTCCGCGCCTGCCCGGGCTTCGCGTCCATCATCGGCGGTCCCCACGCGGGCTGCGGGCGGATCTTCTGCACGTCTCCCGCGACGAGCTTGAGCTTCGCGTTGCGATAGCTCGCCCCGGAGAGGTTCATCAGAGTGACCCACGCGCCGATGTCGGCCTGCGTGTCGGTGCCGTTCAGGACCACGTTGTAGTCCGCGCGCCAGGTCATCCCGGCGGTCTGGTACGTCGTGCGAACACGGTGCTCACCGGGCTTGTCGGCGGCGAGCTTCCAGAGCAGGGTCGGCTTCGAGATCAGGCCTTCGGGAAGTGCGGGCAGACGCAGGCCGGGATCCGTCGCCGAGACGAACCGGAGTCCGTCGGCGGTCTGCAGGACGACCTGGCCCTGATTCACGGAGAGCACCTTGCCGGTGATCTTCGCCACCGGGACGCCGTCCTTCAGCGTCTCGTGGCCGATCTCGCGGCCCACGTACTTCTCGAGCAGCTTCGACGGACTGACGAGGTCGAACTGGAAGTTCTGTTCCAGGACCGCCGTGCCTGTGGGGTCCGTGAGGTCCGTGAAGCTCACGGTCGTCGGATCGATGAACTCAGCGACATCCGCGAAAGGCAGTTCGTTCCGGCCCGCCTTCAGCGTGACCCTGCGGATCTCCTTCACGACGCCGTACCCCGGCACCTGCCACGCGGCGTTCGGGTCGAACCCCTGCCGTTGCTGCGCGACGAACTGCGTCGGGTCGAATCCCGCCGGGTCGGCTGACGAGTAGACGGTGACGGACGGACCGTCCTCGCCGGGCGGCGCGTCTTGCGCGAGGGCGACGGGAGCGATCGCGAGGGCGGCGGCGACCGCGAGCTTGACTGTGAACGTGACCGTGAGCGGACGAGACGATGATCTGTGCATGGGATGGATCCTCAGGGGGCGGATGCCCTCCGTTGGACGCAATCCCGGCGCAGGGGTTCCGACGGGTCGGTCGGCTCAGGCGCGGTAGCGGCCGGTGTCGCCCGGGAACCCGAAGTTGACCGGGTCCTTCTTCTTGTCGAAGTCGCAGAAGCACTCGCGGTTTCCGCCGGTCACCTGCTGCTCGGTGCCGTAGCAGTACGGGCAGTCCAGGTGCTCTTCCACGCTGAGCGGACGATCGATGCGCGGGCAGTGGATGTGCGCCTTCGCGAACTCCTTCCGCTTCGAGGTACCGCCGGTGTCTTGCGTCATGTTGCGTCTCCCGCGATGAGGCGCCCGCACTTCGGGGCCCCTCAGGCAGCGCAGATCGTCCCGCGCCTGGGGACGGCGGTCTGTGACCCAGGTCCGGGTCACGGAGTCGGAAGTCGGTGGTTTCGTCCGCGACTCGGTCCTACCTCGTCGGGGACGTTCCCGAGAGCGGCGCGGCGCCGTGTACGCCTACAGCCCTTCGCGGGCCTCGTCGTCGATGAAGATGCGGCGGACGTCGTCGGGGGTCGCCGCGTTCTCGAGGGCCGCACGAGCGCGGGAGTCGTTCAGCACGCGAGCGACCTGCGACAGCACGCGGACGTGCTCGCCGGCGTCCTTCGGATTCGAGACACAGAGGAAAACGATGCGGCACGGGAGCGAGTCGATCGCCGCCCAGTCCACACCTTCGCCCGCCGCGACCGGCACGACGCCGAACGCGCATGCGTGGCGAGCAACCACCGCCGTCTTCCCGTGCGGGATCGCCACGCCGCGGCCGATGCCGGTGGAGAGTTCCGTCTCGCGAGACAGAACGGACTCGCGCACGGCCGCACGCTGCGCCTCGTCGGCGATGGGGAGCAGCGCGAGCAGTTCATCGACGACGGCGTCCTTCGTGCGCGCAGAGAGCGGCACGACGATCTGCCCGGCGGGGAGCAGCAGGCTGAGCTTCACGGCGGCTTAGTATAGTTCGGGCCTGCCAGAGGCCCCATTGCCTCGGGGCGTTCCGGACGGACCGACTCGCGGAAGGCGGGGCCGCCCGATGGATACACGCGCAACTCGCTCACCGACGACGCCGCTGCTCCTCGTCGCGACGGTGCCCGCGCTCGAGGCGCCAAACCGGCTCCCCAGGGTCTGGAACGCGAGGGTGAAGAAGCTCCGAGTGGACGGGAAGCAGCCCAGAATCGAACGAGGCCCGCGGGTCGGTGAAGACTCGCGAGCCTCGTGCCGGTGTCGGTCGGGCAGGTCGCCGAACGCCCCTCCAGGGTCTGTCGCGCCTCCGGAATGCAGGGACGTGCGTCGCCGCCGTCCGAGCCACCCTCTCAGGGTTCCCGCGCCTCTCGGAGCTCCACTCCGTCCGATGTAGCAGCGACATGGGTTCGCCGCACCCTCCGCGCCGCTTGCGCGGCCACGAGGTCTTCCATCGGCCGGTCTGCCTCCGACCCGAAGGTCAAAGGCGGCTCCCGCAGGCTTCGGGCCCTCTCAGGGCACCGTTCCAGAGGCTCGGGGCCCGGCATCGCTGCCGAGTCCGTTCCCTCCTGGGGTTCTCTCGCCCCTCCGACGGCGTGTGCGAGCGGGTCCGCAGTTCCCGGGGTTGCCTCCCCCGGCTCGTTCCGTCCGCGAGGTTTCTCACCTCCACGACGGTTTACTCCCCGCCCACCTTGCGACTCTTGCGAGTGCGCTGCCATCCATGGGGTTCATTCGCGTTCCGAGGCCGCTTCGTGCGCTGGTCTGTCGTGTTCCACCGTTTGACGGGCGGTTCACGGCTCGCGATCGATTGCCGCGAGGGTTGCCCTCCCTTCGCTCTGAGACGTAAGGAGTGCGACACCGCGACGCCGGATCGCTCGAAGACCTGCGCCCTGGCTCGAACCCGGCCGACTGCGTCGCGCGGCGACGTCTCAGACATCGCGCACTCCGCCGTTCGACCGTGTCCAGCCTTGGCCCCGGGGCGTCTCCCCTTCGGAGCTCGTGGCTCCGTCCCGTTGCGGCGACCGGCGTCGCCGCGATCCCCCTCTGCGCTTCTTCCCTCTCCGGTCCTCATTGAAGCGGACCGACTCGGGCCGGCGCCCCAGGGTCTGTTCGAGACGGAGTCGGCGGGTCTGCTGGAGATCCGCGGCTCCCTTGGGGTTCATCCTGCACCGACGAGACGCGCTGTCGCGCTCCCGGTGCGTCAGTCCACGCAGCGCCGGCGCGCCACGCAGACCACGGAGGATCGCCCCCGAAGGGACAACACGCTCCACCCCCGAAGGGGCGGGACGAAGCGCTTCGACGGGTCTCCCCGGCGCTGCACCACCTCCGATCACCGGAATGTCAACGAGCAGTCTCTCGGGCGGCCTTCTCGGGTTCTCCGATCGGCCCGACCGACGCGTTGAATCGTATGAACGAATGCGGCATCAGTCAATCGTCAAATCATTCAACACCGGTTGTCCACATCAACTGTTGAATGCATGTGGGCCGGTGTTGACTTGTGGAGTCGAATCCCGAATCACCCGCTCCGTCGTGACTTGCGGCGAGCATTGCACCGGCGGGCGACGGCGCACCCGCGTCCGACCGCCGATCTGTCCGGCGGCCGGCCGAGGTCGGCCGCAACGCAACGCGATCGCCCGGGCCGGGCCGGGCTATTCCGAGAATTCCGCCAATCCACAACTGTCGAGAACCCCGAGCCCATCCGCGTGCGGGGCTTGACGACGGACTCGAAGCGCGACATGATGGGGACCACTTGCGTTGATCCCCAGCGAATGGGGGTCTTCTCCGACGCGACGGGGCCGGTCACTCTGAGGACCGCCCCGCCGCACTTCTGAGGCGACGTGCGCCGATGGGCAGCCGCCGGGGGTGTCTCGATGGCCTTGACCCTGGATCGCGCTCATCGGAGTTCGGCTGCGCCTCGGCCGGGGCCCACGTCGTGGCCCAAGTCGCGGCCTCACCCGACGGCCGATCGCGCACGCTCGCTGCGCGGTTGGATGTCGTGCCTGGCCGTCGTCGCCGCCGGCCTCGCGTCGGGCTGCGCTTCGACCGAGGGCGAGGCGGCGCCGGACGACGAAGCCGGCGTGCTGAATGCGCCCGGCGCGGTGGCGATCGACATCAGTTGTCCGCAGCTCGCTCGGGAGCTCGGTCTCCGGTTCTCGACCGTCGCCGGCACCGACCGCGTCGCGCTCGAGTCTCCGAACGGGTCCCGCATCCTGCTCTTTCCAGGCACGCTCGTGGCGAGTGTGGCCGGCCGCCAGTTGCAACTCAGTCAGGAGCCGTACCGACGCGGGACCGAGCTGTGGCTCGTTGGGAAGGACGCAAACTCGGTCCGCGCCACGTGGAACGCGCAGTCGGCGTTCGGAGCCAACCTCCCGCCCGCGGTTGCCGACGCCTATCGCGTTCCGATCCCGGACCGACCGGCAGCGGGCGGGTCGGCGCCGGCCGGCGTCCAACGGCCGATCGCGAGCCCTGCGGCGTCCGGGGACAACCGCCCCACGGCTGCGGAGGTGTCGGCTTGGAGCGTTCCGCTCCGCCGCAAGTGGCAGTACCTCGTGGTGCATCACAGCGCGAGCGCCGCCGGAAACGCCGCCGCGATCGACCGCTGGCACAAGGACCGCGGGTTCGACGGCCTCGGGTACGACTTCGTCATCGGGAACGGAACCGGCTCGACGGACGGCTCCGTCGAGGTGGGCTACCGCTGGAAGCAGCAGCTCATCGGCGCGCACGCGAAGACCGCCGCGAACTTCATGAACGAGCACGGGATCGGCGTGTGCCTCGTCGGCGACTTCACGCGCACCCGGCCGACGGCCGCCCAGTTGCGGTCGCTCGATCGCCTCTGCACCTTCCTCGCCCAGTACTGCGGGATCCCTGCGGAGAACCTGCGGATGCACGGCGAGGTGAAGAGCACGGAGTGCCCGGGGAAGTACTTCCCGCGCGACTTCGCGATACGAACTCCGGTCGGCGCGTCGCGCGCGGCCGCCGTGAACGACGGGTCCGACAGCGGCGGCACGAAGTAGCGGTCGAGCCCAAGGGCTCCGGCCTCGCGGCGGGGAATCGAAGACGCCGCGCCTCCGCCGTCGGCGGAGAGTGCGGCGGCGACCGGATCCGTCCCGGACCTACGGTCCCAGCTCCCGGGAAGGCTCCCGGCTGGCTGGAGATGACCTACGCCGGTACGAAGGCGTGGGCGCGAAGGCGTGGGCGCGACGGGAACCGCGGCCGGGGCTGACGAATCCTGTCGCGCGACCGTCGCGTGCCGACCCCGCGGGCGGGGTCGGCAGCGGCAGCGTCGTTGCAGCGACTACTTCTTCGGCGTGCCCTTGCCGAGGATCCGGAACACGCCGGTCCCGCAGACCGAGCACTTGCCCTTGATCGCCTTCTTACCGTTCTCCATCGTGACTTCGACGGGGTCCTTGATGGCGGTCTTGGCGCGGCACTTGACGCAATAGCCTTCCATGATCAACCTCCTGCGGCCGCGCGAGACACGCTGCCGGTTCCATGGGGGCCGAGCGATGCGCGGGGCCCCCTTCCCGTGCATCGTCCCGGGCTCAGGCGATCTTGAGGCTGGATTCGACGTTCCGTACGTCGCAAGGGTCGATTCCACCGTCCGAGTCCGCACCGGAGCCGGCCCGGACCGAGGAGCCGACGACCCAGCGCTCGTGGTGGCGTTCCCGACGAGGTAGGGACGAGCTCCAACGACACGAAGGCTCGGCCACTCGGGTGTGAGGTTCAAGCCTCGCCCGACTCCGCACCGGAGCCGGCCCGGACCGAGGAGCCAACGACCCGGCGCTCGTGGCGGTGTTCCCGACGAGGTAGGGACGAGCTCCGATGACAACGCCTCAGCGACGCGCGGCGGCGGCGATCGCGGCGCTGTTCTTCGAGAACCGCACCTCGCGGGAGTTCGCGTAGTCCATCAGGTCGTCCACCATCGACTTGTGGATGAGCCCCTCTTCGCCCAGCAGGCGGAGGAAGATGCGGCCTTCACGGTTGTCGATGCGCGACGACGCCTGGTTGAAGAAGCGGTTCGACCGCTCCTCGGCCCGGAGGATGCACTGCACGGCCACGTCCATCGTCTCGCGGTCCTTGACCTCGAGGAAGACGAAGTTCTCGCGGAGCTGCCGACGCTCGGGCTCGCCGAGTTCGATGGCGGAGCTGCCCACGAGTTCCTTCCGGTACTTGCGGAGGATCTTGCGGTGGTCGCGCTCTTCCGACGCCATGAGGCGGAATCGCTGCTTCATGATCGGGTCGCTCACGACCTTCGACAGGAACTCGTAGTACTGAGACGTCAGCGTCTTCCAGTAGATCGAGAGGTCGAGGACCTTCTTCGTGTCGGATGCCGACGGTTGAGAGGTCGCTGAGCTGGTCGTCTCGGACGTCATCGAACGGGCTCCCATGGGGCGCCTCCAGTACGTACAGCTTGCCCGGACGCCGGGGTGAATTGCCACCCTGAATTCCGGAAGAACCCCACCCGCCGGGACTTCCCGGGCAGAACGGGGTGGAAACTTAGGAGGTTAGGGGGCGCCGGGGGCCTGTAAAGCGAAAACCCCGTTGCGGGATCGCCGTTCGAGCCTGGAACAGGCTGAATTCAGGCGGTCGCGGGAGCCGCGATGGGACGGCGATCGGCGTAGCTTCCGCCGGCCGGATACCAGAACCGCACTCGGTCTTCTCCGAGCTTCCAGCAGAGCTGGACCCGGACGTCGCCTTCGAGGCGGCCCGGCAGGCTCACGAGGCCGATTTCCGGGTCGAGGAGGACCGCGCCGAGGATGCGCAGTTCATCGAGGCAGGTCTGCAGTTCGGCCAGCCGGGCGCGGAGCGGCGCGGGGACCGACTGGTCGGACGTGATCTCGGCGAGCAGCTCGAGATCGCGGAGCGCCGACAGCTCACCCCGCAGCGAAATGTAGTACCGGCGCACGTCTTCTACGACGGGATGGATGAGAACGAGTGCGCGATCGGCTTCGCGCGGGGAGTAGAGGCGCTCGGACATGCACGGTACTCGTCGGAAACGAGCGGGGGGTGACGTGAGTCGGATGCGACTTTCGGAGCCCCCCGCGCCGTCGGCCCGCCCGCGGGAGCGAGGGGCCGACGGGCTGGCTGTCGGGGCCTGACGGCGACCGTCGGCGACGGCCGCGGACCTACGAGCCTTCTTCTTCGCCCTTCTGGTGCTTCGGGCGCCGCTCGGGAGCGTCCGGGCGGCGGGGCGCAGGGGCCCGGGGGGTCTCGGGCTGACGGAGGACCGGCGGGTCGCGACGTTCCACCCGAGGGCGCTGGGGCTCCGTGTCCACGCGGCGCTCGCCGCGGTTCTCCGGCGCGACGCGCCGCGGTTCGCGGGCGGGGGCATCGTCACGTTCCGGGCGGGGCTGCGGACGCGCCCGCTCGGGCTCCTGGCGCACAGGAACGACCGGTTCGGCGACCGGCGGCCGCTCGCGTTCGCTCAGGCGCGGGGGTTCGGCGTCGGGCCGGACGTGACGGGGCTGCGGATCCGCCGACGGCCGCAGGGTGCGCGGACGCGGTTCGGGCGCGGCGCCATCGCTGGAGCCGGCGCGATCGCGTGCGCCGTCGCCGAGCCGCGTGCCGGGGCGGTCGGCGGTTGGGGGCGTGCGGCCGTCGCCCCACTCTCCGCCGCCAGCGGCGGCCGGAGCCCGGCGGGCAGGCTCCCGTGGAGCCCTGGAGTCCGCGCCGATGTTGCCCGGAGCGTTCGTGCGATCGTCCTGGCGTTCGTCCGTGCGATCGTCCTGGCGAGACGCCGGCGGCGCCAGCGGCCCCGCTCCCTGGTGGTGTCCGGACGGACGTTCCACGCCGCCGTTCTCGATGCGGCTCGCGTCCGGCCGGCCGCTCTCGCGGCCGTCGAGGCGACGGACCGGCTCAGACGGGGCGCGCTCGCGCCAGGCCTCGGGTCGGCCGGCACCCGGACCGCGACCGATCGGCCGCGGCGGGGGCGCCTGGTCGCGCCCGTCCCCCGCATTGAACCCGGCTTCGAACCCATTATTGTAGCCACGCGCGTACGTGCCCCGCGGCGGCCGACCGTGGCCCCCGTCGTGGTCGTGGTCGTCGTGGTCGATGTGGATGAACTGAATGCCGAACCCGCCGTCGAGGTCGTAGTACCAGGGATGGCAGGAGCAGCCGTAGTAGTGGTGTCCGCAGCCGATGTGGTGGACGTGGCCGAAGGAGATCGTCTGCTCGCACGAGGTGTCGCGATACACCACGCGCTCGACATAGACCGTCGGGCCGGTCTCGAACACAATCTGCGGGGCGACCTCAACTTCGATCACCCGCTCCACGACCGGGCCCTCGATGTACACCGGAACCTCCCGCTCGACCACCCGCTCCACGACGCGCTCGACGCTCGGCTCGGGCTCCGGCTGAGGCGCCGTCGCTTCCGCTTCGGGCTCCCGACGGCGGGGCTCGGCGGCGGCGGCAGGCTGCGGTGCCGGCTCGGGGGCCGAAGCCGTCGGTTCTGTCGGGGCGGATCCCGCCGCCGCATCTCCCTCGGGGTTGCGCTCGCGCAACTTGACGAGTTCGGCCCGCAGGCGCGCGACCTCCTCGGCGAGGGCGCGGATGGCGCCGTCGTCGATCGGACGGCTTCCGTGGGGCTCGGCTGCCGCCGACGGCTTCGGAGCCGGCTGCTGCTGCGCGGGGGCCTGCTCGGAGGGCTTCACCGACTCCGTCGCCACCGGCGGGAGCGGACGCGGGGCGTCGGGCGTCCGCCCGGGGCCCTTCTCCTGTGCCTGGCCGTCGGTGCAGCCTGCCCCGAGAGCAGCTACGAGGACGAGCGCCGCCGCCGATCCGATGCGACGACCGTGGTGGATGGGACTCATGGAGACCTCCTGAGAAGCTGGAACGACCTGAGCGCCCTTCGAGTGGCGACGCTCGGTACGGCTCTCGTGCATCGAACCGCGTGCCACGACTGCGGTCCGAGCCGCGAGCGGGCCGACAGTGCGCCGCCGTCCCCGAGCGGGGACACGGTGGATACTCCCCGGGGGGAACGACCGGACGTTCGAGTGTGGGGTTCGCGCCCACGTCCGAGTCCGTCCCGACCGAGGAGCCGATGACCCCGCCCTCGGGGCGGTGACACCGACAAGGCTTCAGTTCCCGCGAAGGGGCGCGTAGTCGTAGCGACGGGGCACTCCGCCCCGAGGCGTGTGGACGACGGAGTACGCGAGGACAGTGCCCCCGGCGTTGCGGACGACGTCGGAGACCTCGATGCGATGAACGGATCCGCTGGCGTCGAACGTCCGGACTTCGGTCCAGGACACCGGAAGCCCGCCGGCGTCGAACACACAGTCGGAGAGGACCGATGAGCCCGTTCCGAGCGGCGAAACGAGTTCGACGGCGTCGAACCCAACAATGCGACCGCCCGCGCGAACCACGTTGCGGAGCTCGGCGCGAAACCCGTTTGCGCACACGTACCGATAGCTGCCCGGGGTGTCGCCGCCGTCGATCGCCGCGCCGCCGCATCCCGTCGCGCGAAGGTCGAGCAACCGAATGCCGGGCACGGTGGCGCCGGGCTGAATGACCACGTCATTCGGTCCGCCCTGCTCGTCGCGCACGACCACGACCACTGTGTCGGCGGTGTTGCGCAGTTCGACGGCCGGCCGCTCCTCGGGTCCGCCCGCGCGCAGGTCGCGCACGGTGCCGTGTACGGGCGCGGGCGGCTTCACGGCGACCTTCAGACTCCACGACTTCGTGCCCACGGGCACGTCGATCGAGGCGGTCTGGTCGCCGAACGCAGTCGTCACGAACCCCGCCTGGATGGACGAGGGCCCCTTGACGACCGGCGGCTTCGACGACGTCAGCGGGCCGCTCGGGCCGACGAGAGACGTCAGCGTCACAGGCGACGCGCCCCGCCAGCGCAGGGTCACCGTCAACTCCGACCCCGCCGCGGCTCCGACGACGAGTGGCGCAGCCGCGGCGGTGCCGGTCCCCGTAGCAGCGAACGAGCGCTGCGGCGTGAGCTTGAACTTGAACCGATAGCCGCCGACCGATGTCCCGGCCGACGAGAAGAGCAGGCGCATCTGGCCCGAGGTCGCGATGGGGACGGGTGTGGAAGCCACCGTCGGCGTGGTTCCGCTGAGCGTCAGGCTCCGGTAGTCGAAGTCGAACAGCCCAAGCGCTGTCTTCCAGTTCCCGGGCGGCACCTTCCCGAACGCGATCTCGGCGACGGCGCCGCGCGGGGCGAGGAACACATACTCGTCGATCTCGCCTGGGACGAGGACGTCGGCCAGGACCGTGTCGCCCGACACGATGCTCTCGCGACGGACGACCGTGGCGTCGGCCGAGGGAACGTCGATCGCCATCCCGGCGCCGATCGCACCCGCGACCGCGGCTGCGACAACAGCCGCAGGCCGACAGATGCGAAGGGAAGCGACGTGGGGCGTGCGCACAGCCCACTGAGCATATCCGCCCGGCGCAGCGGTGGCGGTAACCTCCTCCCCCATGACCGCAGACACTGCTCGGAACGACATCGTCATCGCGGGCGCCGTTCGGACGCCCATCGGCAAGTTCGGCGGCACGCTCGTGCCGCTCAAGGCTTCGGACCTCGGCGTCGCCGCGGCGAAGGAGGCGATGCGCCGCGCGGGCGTGGCGGCGGAGCACGTCGAAGAGACGTTCTTCGGTCACGGTCGCCAAGCCGGCGGGAAGACGAACACCGCGCGGCAGGTCTCGGTGCGGTCGGGCATCCCCGTCGAGTCCACGGCCACCACCGTGAACATGGCGTGCGCGTCGTCGCTCAAGGCGATCGCGTTCGCGTCGGACTCGATCCGTCTCGGTCGCAACCGCTGCGTGCTCGCGGGCGGCACGGAGTCGATGTCGAACACGCCGTTCTTCCTGCTCGAGGCGCGCTTCGGCTACCGCCTCGGCCACGGCGAAGTGGTGGACGGCATGTACCACGACGGCTTCCAGTGCCCCCTCGCCGACCAGTTGATGGGCCGCACCGCCGAGACGCTCGCCGAGCGCTACGGGATCACGCGCCTCGAGCAGGACGCCTACGCCGTTCGCACGCAGCAACGCTGCGCCGAAGCGACGGCTCGCGGCGTGTGGAAGGAAGAGTCGTTCGGCATCGAGGTTCCGGGCCGCAAGGGGCCGACGATCCTCTTCGAGGACGAGCACCCGCGCGCCGACGCGACCGTCGAGTCGATGGGCAAGCTGCCGCCGGTGTTCAAGAAGGACGGCACGGTCCACGCGGGGAACTCGTCGGGAATCACCGACGGCGCGGCCGCGATGCTCGTGATGTCGGCGGCCCGCGCGGCGGAACTCGGCGTGACGCCGATGGCGCGCGTCGTGGACTGGGCGCAGGCCGGCGTGGACCCGAAGATCATGGGCATCGGCCCCGTCCCGGCGATCCGCAAGCTGTTCGAGCGGACGGGGCTCACGATGGCCGACATCGACCTCTTCGAGATGAACGAGGCGTTCGCCGCGCAGGTCCTCGCCTGCGACCGCGACCTCGGGATCGACCCGGCGAAGATGAACGTGAACGGCGGCGCCATCGCGCTCGGCCACCCAATCGGCGCGACCGGCTCGCGCATCGTCGTGACGTTGCTCCACGAGATGCGGCGGCGCGGCGCGAAGCGCGGGATCGCGTCGCTCTGCGTGTCGGGCGGCATGGGCATGGCCGTACTGTTTGAGAACGTGGGCTAGGAAGGGTCGCGCCCGTGGCAGATCGCGGTGTCTCCCGGCGGGATCTGTTCGGCGGCATCCTGCGTCGCCCCGTCGAGGAATTGAAGGACCGGCTTCCGAAGGCGCTGGCCGATGCGGTGCCGGGCGCGCGCCCCGCCGAATCGGCGAAGCCCGCTGCGGCACGACCGACCTTCCCGCGTCGTATCCGTCCGCCGATGCACACGATCACCGCGGTGTGCGATCCCGCGGGACGCTTCCGCGTGGACCTCAACGCGAAACCCCTCGACGCCGGCCGCTCGTGGCGCGTCGCCGCCGCGGAACTCGCGGAACCGCTCGTGCTCGTCCGCGTCTCGTCCACGCACTACGCCGCTGCGACGGGCGAGTGTTCGATGGACGGAAGCGACGTGCAGTGGCACCCGGGCGAGGACGTTCTCTGGTGCCCCGCGTGCGGTTCGCGGTGGCGACTCGACGGCGCCATTGTGCGCGGTCCGGCGCGCCGCGGACTGCTCTCGCTCCACGTGGACGAAGCCGAAGGAGTCGTGCGGATCGACGTGCCGTGAGCGCGTGGTACCGTCCGCGACTCGTGCCTACCTCGTCGGGAACGTCACCACGAGCGCCGGGTCGCGTCCTCCTCGGTCCGGCCCGGCCGCGTGTTGTCGTCACGCGACTCGTGCCTACCTCGTCGGGAACGTCACCACGAGCGCCGGGTCGCGTCCTCCTCGGTCCGGCCCGGCCGCTGTGCTCCGCGGAGGCGCGTCGCGAGACGCGTTGATCGTCAATCCTCCGCCCCGCCGCGCTCCTCGTCCACGGCAACGCCGGTTCGTCGCACGTCTGGAAGCGCGTCATCGGTGCGACGCAAGCGACGTGTGCGGCGCAGGACCTGCCGGGTTTCGGCGCGGCGTCGCGCGCGCCGCTTCCGACGGGCGACCCGCTCGCGGCGTACGTTGCAGACATCGAGTCCGCGGCCCGGTTCCTCGACCTCGGCGAGGGGATCGTCCTCGTCGGGAACGGCATCGGCTCGGTCCTCTGCGCGCACGCCGCGCTGCGACTCGCGAACGTCCGCGGCGTCGTGATGACGGCTCCCGTTGGCCTCGTCGGCGGCCACGCGCGCATGGGATTCCTCTCGCGCACACGGCTCGGCGCAACGCTTCTGCGGTGCGTCGGCACATCCGTGGGACGCAGACGTTTCCTGGGCGATCAGCTCGCCGCGCCCGACGCCGAGGCCGCCGCGATCCTCTGCGACGCGCTCCGGAGCGCGCGTGGCTTCCACCTCCTCGCGCGCCTGAACACGCCGCGGTCTCTCGACGGCCTGCGCGCGCTCCGCTGCCCCGTCCAAGTCCTCTGGGGCGACCGCGACGGCGTCCTCCCGTCGTCGCGCGCCGCCGAGTTCATGTCCCACCTGCCGCCGCACGCAACGCTCGAGATCCTCCCCGGCGCATCGCACGCGCTGCCGCTCGAGCGGCCGGCGGTCGTGGCGCGGGCGATCGACGGGATCGCGTGACTGGGGCCGACCGACTCACGGTTTCGCGATGCGCACGACCTCGGTGCGGACGACACGACGGATCTCGGCGTCGCCGAATCCGAGCCGCATGGCTGCCTGGTCCTCGCCACTCAGACGCAGCACGAGGCCGTCCCGCCGCGACGTGCGGACTGTGGTCTTCGTCTGCGCCGCAATCGTGGGCCGTCCGAGGGCGCTCGCGGTAGGTGCTGCCGCGTCGGGACCCGTGAGCCCGGCGGACCCAGACTGCTCGTACTCGATCGACGCGTCGTCGCGAGCGAGGACGGTCGTGGTCACGTCGGACGCCGCACCGGACCCGGCTACGCCGCCGACGCTCTGCCGACTGTGCCAGCTCGCGCCCGGCTTGGCGTCGTCGCCGGACTTGAGGTCGTCGCCGCAGATCGAGATCGAGGCCATGAACGTGAGAACGGCAATGGGTGACTTCATGTCCTGCGGCGCGGCAGGCGCGTGCGTCCCGTCGTTGCTGACCCGGAGATGCGTCTCGTGCCCCGCGATCGCGATGTCGCGTCGCACGTCGTCGAGGACGCAAGGGACCTGCGGAACCACGCCATCGGTGTCGAACTGGGTGCGCGACTCCGCTGCTCCGACCGCGCCCCACACTCGGGCAACTCGCACGCGGTAGACGGCGCCCGTTTCGTCCCTCGACTCAAGCGTCGCCGACATCAGCGTGTTCACTTCGGTCGGGCCGAGCGGAAGCGACGACGGGCCGCCGATCGAGTCCTGGCGATGCTCCGTCACGTGGAACCACGCCGTGTCGCCAACCGATTCGATCGGCTCCGCGCCCGGTGCCGCGCGGAGCGAGGACGATGCGGTGGCACACGCGCCGAGCAGCGTCAGACACGCGGCAAGCCCGAACATCGATGCGCGAATCCGCGACCGCAGGGCGCGCGCGGCGGACCGCCGACCATGGCCCTGCGGCGACACTCCCGACGTGGTGTTCATGCACGCACTGTCGACCCGTGTCGCGCGAAGCTCCGGGGGGATCTTGGCGTGGAGCCCAGGTTGCGCCTCCGCCGAACGCGATGCCGAACGCGCCCGGCGGCGCGCCGCGGTAGTCTCGGCGCGATGCGACGCACGGTTCCCCTGCTCGCGGTGCTGTTCGCGGTCGCGGCGTTCTTCGCGTGGGCCACGTGCGGCGGGCCGGACGTCGGCGGGCCGGTGTCACCGACGGTTCCAGCGCCCGACATCGTGACGCGCGCGGACGACGAACCGATTGCGGAGCCGACCAAGCCGCAGCCGAAGACGCCGCGTCCCCGGGCGCGCGCGGCGGACGCTTCCGCGCTCCCCGATTCACCTGCCGCCGCGACCCACCCCGTCGAACTGCGGATCCGCGTCCTGCGAGTAGACGGGTCAGCCGCGGTTGGTGCCACGGTCACCGTCGCCCCGGGGTTTCGGACGCTGCTCGCGAGCGGCCCGCCGGTCACCATCGAGAGCGGCGGACCGAAGCGCGGACCGGTGGCGACCGACGCTGCGGGCCGCGCGGCGGTGTCAGTCGAGCCCCGCTCGACGCACATCGTGGACGCCCGCCTCGGCCTGGAGATCGCGCGGGTGGTCTTCGACGTCGGCGAAGGCGCGGCAGAGTTGGAGGTGCGGCTGATCCAGGGGTTCCTCGTCTCGGGAGCGGTCCGGACCCCATCGGGTGACGCTGCAGCGGGAGCGACCGTCAGCGTGCATGTGTACCCGGACCTGACATCAGACGTCTGGCTGGCCGCCCGCGCGGAGTACCGGCGCGGAGTGTTGGACTACGCCGACGTGATCACCGGGCCCGACGGGCGATTCGAGGCGGGGCCGGTCGCTCGAAAGAACGCGTCGGACCCGATCTACGTCGTTGCCGAGCGCGCGGATCTGCTCCCCGCTGACGTTACCCTCGGCCCTGCGGACGCGACGCATGACGTCGTCCTCACGCTGCGAGAGGCGGTTGGTCTGCGGGGGCGCGTCCTCGACGAGAAGGGCAAGCCCGTCGCCGACACTTGGCTGCTCTTCCACGACGGCGCGTACGGCGACGAGCAGCGCATCGAGACGGGTCAGGACGGTCGGTTCGCCGCTCGCATGGTGCCGACCGCGCTCGGCGACCTCATCTTCGTCACCCACGGGTTCGTCGTGCGGCGCATCCCGAGCGCGCTCAGCGCGGCCGGCGACCGGGACCTGGGCGACGTGGTCGTCCAGCGTGGCGGGACGATCCACGGCACGGTCGTCGGCGAGAACGGGTCGCCGGTCGCCCGACCGCACGTCGGGGTGCTGAGCGTGGACCTCGGCGTGGCCATCTGCGAGGCGAACATCGGCCCCGGCGCCACGTTCGAGGGCTGGCGCGTCGGCCCCGGCGCGCACGTGCTGTACGTCCACGACCTGCCACCGCCGGGCGTCGGCGGCGCGTGGGACCCGGTCGAAGTGCGCGCGTGCTTCGCCGGGGCCGAGCGACTGCGGATCGTCGTGATCGACGGCCCCGGCGTGCTCGTCCGTCTCCACGCTGCTGGCGACGCGCCCGACGCGGCGCCGCGCGCGTTCAACGCCGTGCGCGTCGGCGCGTCGAAGTCGCCGGGCGGTGCGAAGTCGCCGGTCTGGGGCAGCGACCGCGTCGCCGTGCATTCGATCCGCGTGCCTGCGCCGCCGGGCGCGGAGATCGACATCGAAGTCACGTCCGACGACTACGAGACGTGCCGAGTCGAACGCGTGCGCGTTGGGCCGGGCCGTGCGACGGTCGTCGATGTGACCCTCGTCGCGATTTCAGCGTCACCCGCGGTGACCACCCCGCGGCATGCGCGAATCCTTAAGGAATCGGCCGCGCCGGAGTCCTTGTTGTAAGTCGTGGCAGGGCCCAGCGTTAGACTTGCGTGTACCACCACTACAGGTCCGCGCAAAAGGCCCCACCACATGCCCAAGACTACCCGCGTCCTCGACCGGTTTCGACGTCATGTTCCGCGTGAGTTGCTGGATCGCTG
>JAIOPE010000148.1 GCA_021414065.1 Planctomycetota bacterium | reverse complement strand
GCGTTGGCGTTGGCGTCGGCAGCGCGATCGGGTGTCCCGGCCCTCGGTGCACGTTCCTTCCGGGTTCCGCTGTTTCCGATCGGTAACTGACGGCGATCCGGCCCGTTGGACTTCCAGCCTCGGCCCGAGCCTCGGAGCGCTGCAAGACGAGGGATCGTACCGGAATTGAGACGCAGGGGGTTGACGAACGCGGTCCGCGGCATGATCCTTGCGAAAGACAAGTGTCGGCGCAGTAGGCCGACCGTGCGCCGGAGACGACCTCCGGCAGATCTGGAGTGCTGCCATGCGCCTGCTCCTGACCACCGTTGCAGCGGCCGCCCTGCTGACCATCGTTCCAGGCGTCGCCGGTCGCGCCTACGCCCACGGCGGCTCGTACCGCGGTCCTGCGGGCGAGGTTCCGCCGGACAGCCGTGAGCCCTCCGATCCCCCGCCGCCCCCCGAGGGTGGCGGCCCCGGCACGCCGGGCGGCGAGGATCCGGGTGGTGCCACGACGGGTGGCGGCGGAGACATGGGCCCGACGACGGGCGGCGACGGCGGCGGCCCCCCGACGACGGGCGGCGGCGGCGGGCCTCCCCCTGCGGGCGGCGGACCGACCGGCCCCGTGACGGGCAGCGGCGGGCGCAGGATCGGCGGCGGCGCGAAGGGCCCCGGCTACGAAGACTGGACGTTCTGGTGGGGCTTCAACAAGGACGAGATCCTCAGCGTCAAGTCGATCATCAAGAAGAACCAGCGCGGCGCTCCGACCGGTTCCGGCGCCCAGGCGTTCAAGGGCGGCGGCGGCACCAAGAGCACCACAGCCACAGACGCGGCGATCCAGACCCGGATCGTTCCCGAACTGCGCCTTCTCCTCGACGAGAAGGACCTGAACTTCGACATCCAGTCTGCGGCTGAGCTCGCGCTCTCGAAGATCGGCGACACGTCGATCGTCGAGAAGTTGATGGAGATCGCCCGCAACGAAGGGAAGGACAAGTTCAACAAGGTGGTCGTCGAGTCGGCCGCCCTGTCCCTCGGCCTCATGCAGAAGGACACGCCGGAGATCCGCGAGTTCCTGCTCGAAATCGTGCAGGACAAGAAGCGCAACGACTCGTTCGTTCGCCCGTTCGCGGCGATCTCGCTGGGCCTCCTCGGCTCGGCGAATGACAAGGACAACGCGGTTGCCAAGGGCTTCATGTCCGTGGTGAACGGCGATGAGTCCAAGGCCGACATCAAGCCGACCTGTCTCCTCAGCCTCGGACTCCTGAAGAACGACTCGCAGTGCGAGACGCTCCTCAACATGCTGAAGACCGGCAAGAGCGCCGATGGCAAGATCGAGCTCGAAGAGACCGAGATCGCGTTCGTCATCCAGGCTCTCGGCAAGATCGGGCGCCCGGGGCTCGACAAGTCCGGCTCCGACACCGCGATCCTCGACACGATCATGGCTCTGCTCGACGAGAAGTCGAAGTCCGAGAAGAACACCCGGCGGTCGGCTGCGATCGCGATGGGCCAGTTCGCCCCGGTCGTCGATGCGAAGATGCAGAAGAAGATCCTGACGACCCTGAAGACCATCATCGACAAGCGCGATGACGACCCGCAGGAGCGTCACTTCGCCCTCATCGCCCTCGGCCGCATCGGTGCCACGCCGAACGTGGACAAGGAGCTTCGCACGGAGTGCGTGAAGGTCCTCAACTACTACCTCGACAAGGGCAAGAGCCTCACGCCGCCGTTCGCGGCGATGGGTCTCGGCCTGATCGGCCGGCAGATGTCGCTGACCGACGAGGGCGTGGACGAGGAGACGATCCGCAAGCCGATCCGGGATCGTTTCATCAACACGAAGGACTCCCGCGCCCGCGGCGCCTACGCCGTGGCCTCCGGACTCATCCGCGACAGCAAGGCGGTGAAGGACCTCATCGACGTTCTGAAGAACCCCAAGGACGACAACAAGCTCCGCGGCTACTCGGCCCTGGCGCTTGGCATGATCGGCGACGCAACCGCCAAGGAAGCGGTTCACGCTGCCCTGACCAACGACTCGGACCGCGAACTGCGCGTCCAGACCGCGGTCGCGGCGGGCCTCATGAACGATCCGACGGTCATCCCCGATCTCGTGAAGATCCTCGAGTCCGGTGAGGAGAGCCAGTACATCCTCGGCTCCGTCTCGCTGGCGCTCGGTCAGATCGGCGACGAGCGGGCGATCGAACCGCTCCTCGGGATCGTGAAGGACGACAAGAAGTACCCGGACCTGACCCGCGCTCTCGCGACCGTGGCCCTCGGACAGATCGGCGACCGCCGTGACGTTCCGACCCTGGCGCGCGTGGCGACGGACATCAACTACCGGGCGCACGTTCCTGCTCTGACGGAACTCCTGACGATCCTCTAGTCGTATCGAGGTTCGATCATCGATCCTTCCCGGCGCCGCGGAGCCTCCTCCGCGGCGCCGCTCGATTCCGGCAGAGCGTCCCCGGGCGTCGATACTCTCCATACCCATGAGCTGGTTCGACATCGGTGCGCTCGTCGTCGTACTCCTCGCTGTCTGGGACGGCGCGAAGAGCGGCCTCGCGTGGGCGCTCATGGAACTCTCGGTGTTCGTCGGCTCGGCGCTCATCGCCGGGGCCGTCCGCCCGCACGCCGAGGCGTACGTCTTCAAGATCGCGAACCTTCCGCCCCAGGACCTTCCGTGGGTCACCCACCTGGCGGTGTTCGCCCTCTGCGCCTGCACGCTGTTCGGCATCCTCACGCTGATCCATCCGGCCGCGCGCAAGTGGCGATTCAAGAACGATCGGTGGTTCGGCGGCGCGGTCGGTCTGATGAACGGGGTCGTCGCATCCGTGGTCGTCTGCGGCATGCTCCTCGCCCCCACGGAGAAGGGCTGGGTGGACGAGCTCAAGCCAAGCATGCTCCTGCGTGCGGTTGCTGCGACCGCGGACTCGCCGGCCGAGGTGCTGCTCCCCGCGAGCGCTCTCAGCCGCTCGTCCGCGCTGCTTCGGTAGCGCGCCGATGAGGCGGCTGCTCTACGGTGGCACGTTCGACCCGGTACACGCGGGCCACATTGCGATCGCACTGGCGGCGGGTCGCGCGACAGGCGCCGAACGCGTTTCACTCGTGCCGGCGTCGGTCTCCCCGCACAAGCTCGCGACCGTGGCGTCGGCCGAGGACCGTCTGGCGATGTGCCGACTCGCGGCAGCGGAGCACCCGACGATCGACGTCCTCGACATCGAAGTCCGCCGCGGCGGGCGTTCGTACACGTTCGACACGATCTCCGAACTCCTGGCGGGCCCCTTCCGCGGCGACCAGGTCATGCTGCTCCTCGGGCAGGATGCGCTGATCGACCTTCCGAAGTGGCACCGCGCGCGCGAGCTCGCGGCGCTCGTCCCCATCGCCGTCGCACCGCGTCCGGGCGCGGCAGCCCCCGACTGGGACGCCCTCACGGCAGCCATCGGGGCGGAGGCCGTCACCGGTATCCGCGGTCGCGTGCTTCGGCTCCCGACGAGCCCCGTCTCGGCCACAGCCGTCCGTGAACGCCGCGCGCAGGGCCGGTCCATCCGGTGCTGGGTGCCCGACGCCGTCGCCGACTACATCGAAGCGAACGGTCTCTACGTCGTGCCGAGTCGCTGACGGATCCACGCGGCCGCCTCGCCACGGGGCACTTCGGCTCTCTCGCCCGTCTTCAGCCACTTGAGCGAGACGGTGCCGCGGCCGACCTCGTCGGGGCCGACGAGCGCAACGCATGGGACACCACGACTGTCTGCGTCCTGGTACTGCTTCCCGATCTTCGAGGCGTCGCAGTGCAGGTCCACGCGGAGCCCCGTCTCGCGCAGTTCCCGCGCGAGCGCGAGCGCGTCGCGCGTGAGCGACGCGTCGAAGATCCCCACCATGGCGTCAGCAGCGGCCGTCGGCCCGCCGAACATGCCCCGCTCTTCCATGACGACGATGATGCGCTCGAGCCCGAGCGAGAACCCGCACGCAGGGACGTCGCGGCCGAGGAATATCCCGATCAGTCCGTCGTAGCGCCCGCCGCCGCCGAGCGAGCCGGCGAGGTCGGGCACGGTGATCTCGAAGATCGACCCCGTGTAGTAGGACAGACCACGCGCGAGGCTCGGATCCACCGCGAGCCGGGCGGCGAGCGGCGAGCCCGCTGCGAGGGCGAGCACGGCCGCGAGGTCGTCGAGGGCCGCGAGCCCGCGCGGGCTCGGGGCAAGGAACGTGCGGAGGCGGGCAAGCTCCGCGTCGTTGCCGCCGTCCACCGGATCGAGCATCGTGGCGATGCTCGCCGCCGACTCCGCCGTGACGCCGCGGGTCGCGAGTTCCCGCAGGACGCCGTCGCGCCCGATCTTGTCGAGCTTGTCGATCGCGACGAACGTGCTCGCTTCGAGCTCTGCGGGAATCCCGGCCGCTTCGATCATCCCGGCGAGGACGCCGCGGTGGTTGATCCGGACGCGGAAGTCTGCGAAACCGAGGCGCTGGAGGACCTCCGACGCCGCGGAGAGGACCTCGACTTCCACGGTGCGCGCCGACGATCCAGCGACGTCGAGGTCGCACTGCAGGAACTCGCGGAAGCGCCCCTTCTGCGGGCGGTCCGCGCGCCAGACCGGCTGGATCTGGAACCGCTTGAAGACGCGCGGCAGCTTCCCCTGGTGCTCCGCGACGACGCGTGCGAGCGGCACGGTCAGATCGTATCGCAGCGCCATGTCCGCGAGGACGCGCTCCGGATCGGTCCGCAGCGCCCCGTCGTCGAGCGCGCTGCGCAGTTTGTCCCGCCGGTGCATCACGCGGAACATGAGCTGATCGCCCTCGTCGCCGTACTTGCCGAGAAGCACGTCCAGGCGCTCGCAGGAGGGCGTCTCGAGGGGCTCGAACCCGTGCGATTCGTAGACCTGTCGGACGGCGCCGATCACGCGTTCGCGCCGACGCACGTCCTCCGGGAGAAGGTCCCGCATGCCGCTCGGAGGCTGGGTGATGGCTGCCATGCGGCCAGGTTAGTGGCTGTGTCGAAACAAGTGGCACATTCGGCTGCGTTCCAGTGAGCCGGCTGCAAGGCGGGCGAGGCGGGCAAACTCCACGGAGCGAGTTGCGCGCCGAGCCCAACGCAGCAGCAGGCCGCTGGAACACTGCGGCGAAGCCGGCGCGCGGCTTGCGCAACCCCGCAGTTGCTGGCAGACCCGCGACGACGGCAAGCCGCGTGACCGAATGTGTCGGTTGTTTCGACACAGCCACCTTGTGGCTGTGTCGAAATCGATCGCCGATTCGGCTGCGCGATCGGGCCGGGCGGCCCCGCCGCATGAGGTTCGTTCGTGACGCGGTTTTCGTTTGACCTCCCGCGGGGCTCGGGCCTAGTCTCGTCGCACTTGAGCGGGCCGCTGGGCGGTTCGCACAGGGTTCACGTTCGCCAGTTCTCGTTCGACAAGCTCCTCGGGAGGATGACGATGATCCGCAAGCTCGTGGTTTCGGCCGGTCTTCTCGCAGTGGTCGGCGCTCTCGGCGGCTGCTTCTCCCTGACGAACTGGGACGAGGACACCCGCATGATCAACAAGTGGGGCAGCGACATGGACAGCATGCGCACGCTGACCAACAAGTACTTCTTCAACTACGACGCGAACGACCCGTACAGCCGCTAGAACTGAGCGACAGACTGAGCCAAGAGGGCACGCTCCGACGGGGCGTGCCCTCTTGTCGTTTCTCGCGACCTGCTGACCGGGTCGGTTGACTGCATGCCCGAACCACTCCTCGTTCTGCTCGGATCGACGGCTTCCGGCAAGGAGGCCGCTGCCGTCGCGGCCGCACGCATCCTCGGGGCGGAGATCATCTGCGCCGACTCGGTGAAACCGTACCGCGGGCTCGAGATCGCGGCGGCGGCACCCCCGCCGGAGTCGCTGGCGGCCGTCCGTCACCATCTCGTGGGCGTGCTCGACCCGTCGGAGCGCCTCGACGCAAAACGATGGTGCGGGCTCGTGGACGCCGCGATCGGCGATGTCCGGTCCCGGGGCGCGCGTCCCCTCGTCGTCGGCGGGACGGCGCTCTACCTGCGCTCCCTGCTGTTCGGCCTCTTTGACGGGCCTCCGCAGGACGCCGAACTCCGCGCCCGCCTCGCCACGGACGAGAGCGTCGCGCCCGGCACGCTCCACGCCCGCCTCGCGCTGGTGGATGCAGCGGCTGCCGCCAGGCTTCATCCGAACGACACGAAGCGCCTGCTCCGCGCGCTCGAAGTCCACGAGAAGACCGGGCGGCCGATCAGCGAGTTGCAGGGCCAGTGGAGCGGGCCCCCGCGCGTCCCCTACCTCGCCCTGGGCCTCCGCCGCTCCCGCGAGGACCTCCGCCGCCGGATCGACGCACGCATCGACCGGATGGCTGCGGCCGGGCTGGTGGACGAGGTCCGCGCGCTCGCCGCCCAGGGACGCATCGGCGCCACCGCCGCTAAGGCGATCGGCGTGAAGGAGCTCGTTCCGGCCCTCGGGCCGGGCGGGGACCTCGCCGCCGCCTTCGCCGAGGTGCGTCGCCACACCTGGACGTTCGCCCGGCGCCAGGACACTTGGTGGCGTCGTTTCCCAGGCGTGACCTGGCTCGACGTGGCACCCGACGAGTCGTCCCCGGTGACCGGCGAACGCATCGCTTCGCACTTTGGCCGGGAGATTGCGTCTCAGACGGCATGATGGTCTCGCGTTCCCCCGCCCCGGAGGCTCGAAACTGATGTCGATGTCGATGCGCAGCAACAGGAAGCTCGCTCTGACCGCGTTGGCGCTGTTCGCCCTCGTGGCCACGATGTCCTCCCGGACGGACGCCCAGGATCAGCCGCTCGTGCCGCCGAAGGACGAAACCCCGGTGGCCCCCGCCGCGCCGGTCGCTCCGACCGTCCCCCAGGACGAGCCGCCCCCTTCTGTGAAGCTCGGACCCGACGGCGAGGCCTTGCCGACCGACGAGGAAGACGCCGCTGCCCGGAAGCTCCTGACGGCTGCCGCGGACCACCAGGGAGGCGCCACGCTCTCGGCGCCCGACGGCAAGCTCGAGTCGTTCCACGTCGTCTTCCACAAGGTCACCGTCTTCCGCCCGCGCGACGACGGCACGCGCCAGAAGATGGACAGCGAGACCCCTGGACTCATCGTGGACTGGAAGGGTCAGCAGATCCGCACGGAGTGGCACCTGACCGGCGAGGGCGCCGTGATCCGCGGCGTCGAGACGCGCAAGAGTCCCCGCGACGGTTCCATGGTTGAACGTGCCTGGCTGTTCGACGGGACGAAGTCGGCCCTGCTCACGCCGCAGCTCTTCGCGAAGGACCTCGAGGAAGTCAGCCGCGATCGCAAGATCGTGAAGGTCTTGCTCGAGGTCGCCGTGCTCCGCGCGATGCTGTCCGACGGCAGTCGCTGGAAGATCGTGGACGACCCGGCGTTCGAGGGCGTGTCGGTCCGCCGCACGCCGCCCGCGAACGCGGAGACGCCGCTGAAGCTCACGCTCTGGCTCGACCAGAAGACGAACGACGTGACCGGCGCGAAGCTCGCCCCGAACGAACCCGGCGAATCGACGATGTACTACGGCCTCTCGTACCACCCCGAGTTCCCGAAGGTGAAGGGCGACGTTCTGCGTTTCCCCTTCAAGTTCAAGGTCCGCGAGCAGCGCATCGCGGAGCAGGAACCGATGGACGTGATGGAGGCCGCCGCCTCCGAAGTCAGCTTCAACGACGTCGAAGACGCGACCTTCAAGCCGCCTGTCACCAAGCCGGCCGCCGAGAAGTAGCGACGGTCGGCGTCCCACGAGCACGTCCACCGTCTGTCCTCAACGACTGAACGGCTGAGAAGAAAGCGCGAAGCGTTTCGTTCTCAGTCGTTCAGCGCTTGAAGTGGCGCTCGAGGTCGCGCTGCGACAGCCGGAGCGCCGTCGGGCGACCGTGGGCGCAACCTCCGGACGTGTCGATCAGGTCCGCGCGCCGCAGCAGTTCCGCAATCTGCGTTTCGGTGAGCGGGTCCCCGGCCATGACGGCCGAGCGGCACGCCATCGAGTGCAGGATCGACTCGACGAGGTGCTCGCGGTGGCCCGGCGCGCGGTCCTCGCGGACGCGTTCCACGAGGTCCCGGACCAGCGGCCCCGGATCACGTGCGCCGAACAGCGCAGGAAGCGCGTGGACGGCGACCGACGTCGGACCGAACGCACCGATCTCGATGCCGAGCGGGGTCAGGGTCGCGGCCTCCGCGACGAGCATCTCTGCGTCGGCGGCCGGCAACTCGATCACGCGGGGCGTCAGGAGTCGCTGGACTTCCATCTGCCCGTGGTGGACCCGTTCGTGCAGTTCCTCGAGTCGGATCCTCTCGTGCAGTGCGTGCTGGTCCACGATCGCGAGACCGTTCGGGGTCTCGAAGACCAGGTAGGTGTCCTGCACCTGGAGGTAGCGCGCCACGGGGCGGGCGACGGACGGCGGCGGGGAGTGCGCCGCATGCGGCCCGTTGGACACAGGCTCGCGCGATGCAGGGAACATCGAGTGTTCTCGCGCATCCTCTCGGTCTTGCGCGGCACGCGGCGACGTGAGGAAATCGGTCAGCGCGTCTTTCACCGAATCGAGGTACTCGGTCGTCCGCGGCGGCACCGGTTGCGCCGGCGCAGTGTTCGCGCCGCCGGGCAACCGAACCGTGGCAGCGAGGTCGGCGCGCAGCAACGCGTCCCGCACTGCGGTGCGCACGAGGCGATGGACGCGATCCGGGTCGCGGAAGCGCACCTCGGTCTTCGCCGGGTGTACGTTCACGTCCACGTCGGCGGGGTCCATCGAGACGAAGAGGAACGCGACGGGCTGGAGCCCCTTCGTGAGCAGTCCCTCGTACGCCATCCGAAGCGCGTGTGCGAGCGATCGGTCGCGGATCGGGCGGCCGTTCAGAAACACGAGTTGCAGCGCGGCCGTCGGCCGGGCCGCCTCGGGGCGCGCGGCGAACCCCGTCACGGAGAGAGTGCCGTCGGCCGCCGCGATGGGAAGCAGCGCGCCGAACAACTCGCGACCGTAGAACGCAGCGATGCGCTCCCGCCGGTCGTCGTCGCGCGCGACGCGGAACGCCTTCCGTCCATCGCGGAGCAAGGTGAAACCGACGCCGAGATTCGCCAGCGCCGCGCGTTCAACGACGGCCGTCACCTGCGACGACTCGGCACCCGCGCTCCGCAGGAACTTCCGCCGGGCCGGGACGTAACGGAAGAGCCCGCGCACCTCGACGAGCGTTCCGTCAGGCGACGCCGCCGGCCGGACGTCGTGGATCTCGCCGCCGCGGCTCTCGATCTCCGCGCCGGACGTCGCTCCGCGCTGGCGCGAGACGATGCGACAGTCCGCAACGGCTCCGACCGACGCGAGCGCTTCGCCGCGGAAACCGAACGACGCGATGTGGTCCAGGTCGTCGATCGACGACAGCTTGCTCGTGGCGTGCGACGCGAATGCGAGCGGGAGATCGTCGGGCGCGATGCCGACACCGTCGTCTCGCACGGCGATCAGTTCCACGCCGCCGGCGCGGATCTCGACCGTCACGTCGGTGGCCCCCGCGTCGAGCGAGTTCTCGACGAGCTCTTTCACGACCGACGCCGGGCGCTCGACGACCTCGCCGGCGGCGATGCGATCGACGAGCTCCGGCGGCAGCCTTCGGATGACGCCGGGCGCCCGCGCGGACGTCAACGCAGGCGCCCCGCCGCCGTCGCGAGGCGGGAGATCGCGACGCGCCCGGAGGCGCCGCCGGACTTCATGCCCCGGTCGGTTTCCTCGAGGAGCAGCATCATGGAGTCGAGCGATTCCGGGCGTCGCATCGACGCCGTGCGGACCGCGCGGTCACGGAGGAACGAGGGCCCCTTGATCGCCACCGAGTGGCGCGGGACGCCCGCATCAAGTTGCCGCCGCGCGCTGAGCACGTTCAGCAGCGACTTCCCGAACTCGCGGACCAGCACGAACGCCACGCTCTTCTCGTCGCGCGCGATGCGCGAGCTTCCCCACGCCTCCGGCACGCCTTCGTCGAAGCAGCGCCCTGCGGCGGTCAGAGCGGCGGGGATGTCGCCCGCCAGGAGGAGTTCAGCGAACTCCTCGGCGACGCCCATGCGCGCACCGGGGAACAGCGCGCGGATCGCCGCCGGATCGATCGCCGGCTCGTCACCCGCGTGCAGGCAGAGCACCTCGACCGCGTTCTCGATGCCGCTCAGGTCGTCGCTCACGAGCCGCACGAGTTCCTCGGCCTCGGCGATGCCGAGGCGCTTGCCCTTCGCAGCGGCGCGCCCGACGGCGAACCGCGCGGGGTTCTCCGTGTGCACTCCCCTGCCGCCGCACGCGATGACAATCCCGGACTCCTTCGCCGCGGTCACGACGTCGGCGGGGAGCTCCTCGGCGAGCAGCACCACCGTGATCGACGACGACGGCTTCGTGATCCAGGCGATGAACGCCTTGTGGTCCGCCGCGACGGCTTCGTCGGCTTCGCGGAGCACGACGACTTTCGCGCCGCCAAAGAGCGACCCGGTGCGGGCTTCGTCGAAGAAGAACGCGAGTGCCCCCTCGGAGCCGCGCGTTTCGTCGTCGCCGTGGACGGTGATCAGGTCGGGGCTGTCCGCGCTCCCGAGGACAGCCGTTGCGACCGTGTGCAGGACTTCCTCGCGGAGGAACGACTCCGGGCCGACGGCCGCGATGACGCAGGGCGGTGTGCGGCCTGCGAGCTTCTTCCGAAGCGGCTCAAGCAGCGCGCTTCCGGCGGGTGCTGTCACCGCTCGTCGAGGCGGCGGAGCGCCTCGTCAGCCGACTTGATCTCGCCCTTGTCGATGCGGATCCACGCGGCGAGCACCGTTCCCGTGCCGGCCGACACGGGCCCGGTGCGAGCGTCGCTGCGCGTGCCGCCCACGCCCGTCGCGAGCTTCGCGGCGAACTCGTCCTCGGACGAAGACGCGTCGTCGAGCAGCGTCAGGAGCGGCGTGCAGTCGCCGGGCGCCTTCAACGGCGTGCCCTCGCGCTGCAGGTGGCGAAGCACCGCGAGTCCTGCGGACTCCTTGCTGATGCGGGCGAGCTCCCGCTCCATCGTGCGGACCTCGTCCTGGAGGAGAGACCAACGGCGTGCCAGCACACGCCGCAGGACGGTGGACGTGGTGGCGGCACCGCGACGGAAGACCTCGTCGCGTTCGACGAGGCGCGCCTCCAGGCGAGTGGACGCCTGCTCCTCGCGCACCGCGCAGAGCTGCTGGCGGCGGCGCACTTCCTCGGGTGTCATCTTCGCGGGGTCGGCCCCGGATGCGAGCCAGTCGGCGAGAGCCATAGTGTCCTCCAACCGACCAGTCTAGCGAACGGCGAGGACGGACGCCGCGCCTGCGACGAGGAGCAACGTCGAGAAGACCGCGTTCAGGCGGAAGAACGCCGTCGCCATCCGTTCGTAGCGGCCGGGCCGGACGAGCAGGTGCTCGGCAAGGAGCACGCCGGCGCCGATCGCGAGCGCTCCCCACCACCAGCCGCCGAACCGCGGGTCGTGTCGGCCGAGCGCAGCGAGGAGCGCGATCGTCGCGAGATGCAGCACCTCGCTCACGCGGAAGGCGCGGTGGACGCCGAGCGACGACGGGATCGAGCGCAGCCCGTCGCGCTGGTCCACGTCCGCGTCGGGGCAGGCGTAGATGACGTCGAAGCCGGCGACCCACGCAGCCACGGCCATGCCGAGGAACCACGGGCGCACGTCGTCGAGCGACCCGCGCACGGCGACCCAGGCGCCGAGCGGAGCGATGCCGAGCGTCATGCCGAGGATGAGGTGGCAGAGCGAGGTGAACCGCTTCGTCCACGAGTATCCGATGAGGAACAGGAGCGCGATGGGCGCGAGTTTCAGGCACAGGTCGTTCAGTTCCGCCGCGGCGGCGAGGAAGATCGCCGTGCAGACGAGCGCGAACGCCCCCATCGCGGTACGCGAGACGCGCCCCGCCGGAACGGCACGGCCTGCGGTGCGTGGATTCCGGCCGTCGATGAACGCGTCGGCGAAGCGGTTGATGGCCATCGCGGCCGACCGTGCAGCGACGAGCGCGAGGACGATGAACCCGAGGACGCGGGGCGCGGGCCACGCGGACGGTCCGACGTCGGGGCTCGATGCCATCACCGCTGCGAGCAGGGCGAACGGCAGCGAGAACAGCGTCTGCTCGAACCGGATGTCCACGAGGATCGCGCGGACCTTCGCGAGCGCGCTCACGCCGACTTCCACCGCCGGATCAGGTCCGACGGGATGCGCGCCCGGTCGAGAACCTTGGTGACGACCTGGTCCACGAGGTCCTCGATCGTCGCGGGTCGGTGATAGAAGCCGGGCGAAGCGGGCACGATCGCCGCGCCGGCGTCGTGGAGCCGGAGCATGTTCTCGAGGTGGACGCGCGAAAGCGGTGCCTCGCGCGGCACGATCACCAGCGGCCGGCCTTCCTTCAGCATCACGTCGGCAGACCGCTCGATGACGTTCGACGAGACACCCGCGGCGATGCGGCCGAGCGTGCCCATCGAGCAGGGAATCACGATCATCCCGGCCACCGGGTGCGTTCCCGAGCAGACCCCCGCCGCGATGTCGGAGAGCGCGAGGCCGCGAACTTCGGCGTCTCCGGGCGGCGCGAGCGACGCGACGGATGTCGGCGACTCCGGGTCCACGCGGATGCCGTCCTCGATCTCGAGGACGCGGGCGCCGCCGTTGCTCACGGCGAGCGAGAGGCGCATCCCGCTCTGCCGGAGAACGTCGATCGTGCGGAGCCCGTACCGAGTGCCCGACGCCCCGGTCACCGCGATGATCCAGTGCCCAGGGGCGTCGCTCACGGTTTGGTCCCGACGTGGATCGTGATCACGCCGAACGTGCGCGACACGACGTGAACGTCGCGGAGCCCGCAGCCCTCGACGATCCGGCGCAGGCGGTCCCGGTCGGGGAACTTCAACACGGAGCGCGGGAGGTAGCCGTACGCGTTCCTGCGGCCGCCCGTCACGAGGTTCCCGAGGATCGGGAGCAGCATGAGGAAGTACACGTAGTACACGAAACGGAAGAGCGGGTTCGACGGCTGGGTGAACTCGAGGATCGCGATCCGTCCGCCGGGCGCGGTCACACGAGCCATCTCACGGATGCCGGCTTCGAGGTCCGCCACGTTGCGGATGCCGAACCCGACGGTCACGGCGCGGAAGGTGTTGTCGCGGAACGGAAGTCGCAGCGTGTCGGCCACGCCGAGTCGCACCGGCGCTTTCTCCGCGTCAACCTTGGGCACGCCCAGGCGGACCATCGACTCGCAGAAGTCCGTTCCGACCACGCGGCCCTGAGGGCCGACCGCCCGGGACAGTTCCATGGCCAGGTCCGCGGTGCCGGTGCAGACATCGAGGACGAGGTCGCCCGGGCGCGCCCCGCAGGCTTGCACCGCTGCCTTCCGCCACCCTTTGTCCTGGTTGAAGGAAAGGAGGTGGTTCAGCGGATCGTAGGTTCCCGCGATGGCGGCGAACATCCCGCGGATGCGGGCCGGCTCCTGCATGGCGACCATCGGGGCCACGGTAGTGACCGCCTCCGCGCGCTCCAAGCTTGGGACCGTCGGAGGGGCTCTGTAGCGTGTGGTTCACCCCCTGGCACCCTGTCGCGCCGTGAACTCCGAGCCCGTCCTCGACCGCACCCCCGACTCCACCGATCGGGGCCTCGACCAGGCACTCCGCCCGAGGATGCTCGACGAGTTCGTCGGCCAGCCCGGTCTCGTCGCCAACCTGCGGGTGGCGATCCAGGCCGCCCGCGCGCGCGGCGAGCCGCTCGATCACGTGCTCCTCTCGGGACTGCCGGGACTCGGGAAGACGACGCTGGCGCACATCCTGGCCCGAGAGACCGGCGCGGCGATGCACGTCACCAGCGGCCCGGCGCTCGGCAAACCGGGCGACCTCGCCGGACTGCTCACCAACCTTGCTGTGGGTGACGTTCTGTTCGTGGACGAGATCCACCGCCTCGGGGCCGCCATCGAGGAACTCCTCTACGCCGCGATGGAGGACTACGCGATCGACATCATGATCGACTCCGGTCCGAGCGCGCGCAGCGTCCGCGTGCCGATCAAGCGGTTCACCCTGATCGGGGCGACGACGCGCGAGGGAATGCTCTCGGCGCCGTTCCGGAGCCGGTTCGGTTTCCTGGAGAAGCTCGAGCTGTATCCGCCCGCGCAGTTGGAGTCGATCATCCGTCGCAGCTCGGGGCACCTCGGCTGCCCGATGGACGACGCGTCGGTCCGGCGCGTGGCGAGGGTCGCCCGCGGCACGCCGCGCATCGCGAACCGGCTCGTGAAGCGGCTGCGGGATTTCGCGCAGGTCGAAGGCGGCGGCACGGTGAACGCGGAACTCGCGGAGACGTCGCTCCGTCGTCTCGGCATCGACCAGAACGGACTTGTGGAGACCGACCGGCGGATCATCCAGGCGCTCGGGCGGAGCGGCCTCCCGGTCGGTCTGAAGACCGTCGCGGTGGCCGTCGGCGAGGACGAGGAGACGGTCGAGGACGTGTACGAGCCGTTCCTCCTCACGGAAGGTTGGATCACGCGGACGCCGCGCGGGCGTCGGCTCACCGAGCGCGCGGTGAAGTGGCTCGAGGACACGAAGCGGGGCGCGGACACGCTCTTCGGATGAGCCGATTCAACGACGGTCTGGTCCTGCTGGCGACGCTCCTCTGCGGATGCATGGTCGCGTGCGTGTCCGACCCGAACGTCCGTCGTCCGGCTCCGAGCGTTCCGCGTCCGGCGGGACCGGCGGACGTGCCTGCCGACGTTCCTGCTGACGTTCCCGCCGATGACGGCACGGACACTCCCGCGGCCAGTTCGTTCCCCGGCGACCGCATTCCCATCCCACCGCCCCCGCCGGGCGCGGGACCGACTCCCCCTGCATCACCCGTCGTGCTTCCGCCGCCGCCGAACGCATCGACCGACGCTCCGCCGGTGCGCGTGGTGCTCTCCTCGGTGACCAAGGCGGGGCGTTCGCCGGTCGAGATCGCCGGCGACTGGGAACTGCAGACGCACGCCGGAACGGTGCTCGATCACGGGCGGGCGCTGAAAGGCGACCTGTCCTTCGACGTGAACGGCGCACGGATCGGCGCGATGACGCTCCCGCCCGACGGCGGCGTGCTGATCCCCTCCGCCGACGGCGACCTCAGGATCGGCACGCGAAGGTACCCGGGACGGCTGCGGGTCTCGGTCGGCGGCGCGGGCAAGCGCGTCGCCCAGGTCGAACTCGACCTCGAGACGTATCTCGAGGGTGTGGTCGTCGGTGAACTCCCCGCGAACTATCCGCGTGAGGCGATGCGGTCGCAGGCGATCGTCGCCCGGACCTACGTACTCACGCAGAATGCGGATGCGTCACGGGGGCTCGTGGTGGACGACACCGGCCTTTCCGATCAGGAGTTCGCCGGGATCGCGTCCGGCGCAATGCAACGCGCCGCGGTCCACGATGCCGTGTCATCCACTCGCGGGATGGTCGTGGCGTCGGGCGGACGCCCCATTCGGACGTGGTATCACTCCACATGCGGCGGCCGCACGTGCGACGCCGCGCTCGTCTTCCGCTCCCCGCCTGCGACCCTCGCAGCCGCGAGAGTCAAGGGGCTTCAGGGCGGCGTCCCGTGCGACGCGTGCGGGTCGAGTTCCCGCTACCGGTGGACGAACATCCGCATCCCCGGCAGCCGAATCGTCAAGGCGGCCGGCCTCACGGGCGCGCTGAGCGGTTTCGTGGTCGCCGAGACGACCGACGGCGGTCGCGCGGTGTCGGTGGACATCTTCGTCGGTAAGAAGAGGGTGCGCATGCCGGCGGCCGAAGTGCGGCTCGCGTCGGACCCGAAGCTCTTCTACTCGACTTGGATCGACTCGGCGGTCGTGCAGGGCGGCGACCTCGTGATCTCGGGTCGCGGGTGGGGCCACGGCGTCGGGATGTGCCAGGTCGGTGCGAAGGGCTATTCGGCCCGCGGCTGGACCGCCGAGCAGATCGTCGCGTTCTACTACCCCGGCGCGGACCTGATCCGCCTGTGGTGAACCACGCGGCCCCCGCGTTCCGCTACGAACTGCTCGCCGAAGACGCTTCGGGCGCTCGTGCGGGGCGGTTCCACACGCCCCACGGGGCGTTCGACACACCCGTGTTCATGCCGGTCGCGACACGCGCCGCGCTGAAGTCGCTCACCTCCGAGCAACTCGAGGCGACCGGCGCCGAGATCGTCCTGGCGAATGCGTACCACCTCGCGCAGCGGCCCGGCCACGAGGTGGTCGCGGGTCTCGGCGGACTGCACCGGATGATGGGATGGCGCAAGCCGATCCTCACGGATTCGGGGGGGTTCCAGGTGTTCTCGCTCGCGGCCCGCCGGAAGCTCGACGAGGACGGCGTCACGTTCCGTTCGGAGATCGACGGCTCAGAGATCCGGTTCACTCCCGAGCGAGCCATCGCCATCGAAGAGGCGCTCGGCGCCGACATCATCATGCCGCTCGACCACTGCATCGAGTTCGGCGCGTCGCGCGACGACATCGCGCGGGCGGTGGACCGCACGATCGCCTGGGCGCGGCGGAGCGTCACGGCCAAGACGCGCGCGGACCAGGCGCTCTTCCCGATCGTGCAGGGCGGCATCCACGAGGACCTCCGCCGATCGTGCGCCGAGGCGCTCGTCGAACTCGACGCGCCGGGCTACGCCTGCGGCGGGTTCCTCGTCGGCGAGCCGAAGGAGACGGCGTGGGCGGTCCTCCGCGCCGCGAACGCATGCCTCCCGCGGACGAAGCCCCGCTACGTGATGGGCGTCGGCACGCCCGACGACTTCCTCGACGCTGTCGCTGCGGGCGCCGACATGATGGACTGCGTCCTGCCGAGCCGGAACGCGCGCCATTCCCAAGCGCTCACGCGCGACGGCGTCGTGCGCCTGCGCAACGCGAAACACGCGCTCGACGACTCGCCGCTCGATCCCAACTGCCGGTGTTACGCCTGCCGCACGACGAGCCGTGGGTATCTCCGCCATCTCTGCCACGTCGGCGAGGCCACCGGGGCCACACTGCTGACCATCCACAACATCACCTACATGCTCGATCTGGTTCACGAGACGCGCGCCGCGATCCGCGAGTCCAGGTTCGACGTGTACCGGGCGGAGACAAAGGCGCGTCTCCGGGCCGGGTCTTCGCCGGGCGCTGCCGCGGGGTAGACTCACGCGCATGGTTCGATTCCTCGTCGCGCTGCTCGTGCTCGCCGCTGTGTTCGTCGGCATCGAGATCTCCCACCCCAAGGGATTCATGGGGATGGTCGCGGAGTTCACCGGGCCGAGGACGCCGGACCCGACTCGGGCCGACGCAGACGCGGCGTCCGCCCCACCGAAGGCTGCGCCCGAGCCGATGAAGACATTCTGGGGGCCCGGCGCGACCAAGGAGTTGTCGTGGGCCGACCGCGATTACGACCGCGGGGACTTCGACGGGGCCGTCGCCAACTACTCGTCTTCGCGCCTTCTCGCAGCCAACCAAGACGAGCGCTACCGCGCGCTGAAGGGGATGGAGCGATCGCTCCTCGCTTGGGCGCTCGTCCACGGCGCGCCCAAGGTCAGCGGGAGTTCCGAGGCCCTGGCGGCCGAGCTCACCGCCCGGATCACGCGTTCGGAGTCCGAACTGAGTGAGCGCACGTGGATGGAGACGACGCGCTGGGCCGCGGGTGCCGGGTTCCGCGACCGGCTCCACTATCTCGCCGAGCAGACGCTTGACTGCGCACGGCCGGGTGGGTTCGTCCAAGGTGCGCTCGACGCCGCGGTCGTGACTGCCACCGGGCGTCGCGAGGAAATCGCGGCTGCAATGGCGTCGCGGGGTCTGCGTCCCGGGGCGAAGCTCGACGCGCTGCCGCTACCGGGCGCGGGCGAGGCGAGCGGGATCGGCTCGGCTGCGGCGAAGCCGGCTGACTCCGACGAGAGCGGGATCGGCGGCGTGAACGACCGTGGCGTGCCGTTCGGCGCGTTCTCCGCCGACACTCGCACGAAGCTGAAGCAGGCTGTGAAGCTGGAGCGTCAGGGCGCGAGCGCGTACGCGGCCGCCGGTCCCGACAGCCCGAACCGCGTCGAGAACCGTCACACCGCGATGGACTGCCTGAAGAAGGCCCGCGACATCTACGTCGAGGCGCAGGGAGAAGACTCCACGTCGCGCGACCTCGACGAGCGTCTGAAGCACGTGATGCAGATGCTCGCCCAGTTGAAGAAGGACGAGGGCATCAGCGGCAAGTGAGCGGCGGTCCCGGCGGCGTCAGACCACGCTGCTGAGCGGCGGCGAGACGGTCGTCTGGGCGGCGGCGGCGGGCTTCTGCGGGGCGAGCCCGAGGTGTTGCGCGACCGAGGTGAACGCGTGACGCTCCATCAGCGTCGCCAGCTTCCGTTCCATCGACGCAAGACCGACGTAGTGGCGGAAGCGGTTCATGCGACGACCGGGAAGCCGTGGCTGGCCGGGGTCAAGCTCCCAGGGGTGCAGGTACACCATCGCAGGGAAGCCCTCGGCGTTCATCCGGCGGATCGCAAACGACATCAGCGCGCCGGGGAAGAGTCGCATGTAGCCGCCGCCTGCGACGGGCAGGTTCTGCCCGAACGCGCGCAGCGTCAGAGGCGGGAGTTCGAGCAGCGTCTTCCCGGCTCCAGACTCTGCGTTCGGATCGCGCACTTCCCAGGGGTGCCTGGGCGCATCGGGAACGCCGTATCGGTCGTGCCGGACGGGGAAGACACTCGAGCTGTAGACGAACCCCTCCTCCAGAAGGACTTCGTGGGCCCACGGAGTCCGGTCGGTGAAGGAGAAGGACGGGGCGCGGTAACCCGAGACCGAGGCGCCGATCAGATCCTCGAGCAGCTTCTTGCCCTTGCGGACGTCGCGTCGGAAGTCGCGCGCGCCCTGCTGGTCGGCCATCTGGTGCGAGTAGCCGTGGCTCGCGACCTCGTGTCCGCGCGCGACGATCTCGCGAACGAGCGCGGGGTGCCGCTCGGCGGTCCAGCCGAGCACGAAGAACGTGGCCTTCTGACGTGCGGCGTCGAGCAGGTCGAGGATGCGGCGGGTCGGCGGGGCCACCCGGCTCTCGCGCCTGTCCCAGGTGTCGCGGGCCACCACGTCGGCGAACCCCTCGACCTGGAAGTACTCTTCGACGTCGATCGTCAGCAGGTTCCTCACGCGTTTCGCCTCAGCTGCACGGGGATCGCCTTCCCGAGGGTCTTGAACATGATCTTGAGATCGAGAAGCACACTCATACGTCGGATGTAGACCAGGTCGTACGCGAGTTTCCGCCGCACGTCCTCGATCGTCGAGTCGTAGCCGCGATAGACCTGAGCGAGACCGGTGATGCCCGGGCGGACCTCCATGCGGGCCGCGTAGTTCGGGATGCGCTTGGTGAAGTCCTGCACGAAGAGCGGTCGCTCCGGGCGCGGGCCGACGAGGCTCATCTCTCCACGGATCACGTTCCAGAGCTGCGGCAGTTCGTCGAGGTGCGTATCGCGGAGGAAGCGGCCCAGGGGCGTGACGCGCGGGTCGCGGTCCTGCGCCCAAACCGGGCCCGTGCCCTTCTCCGCGTCCTGCACCATGGTGCGGAGCTTGAACATCCGGAACAGTCGGCCGCGGCGTCCGACGCGCCACTGGACGAAGAGCGCCGCACCGGGCGACGTCGCCTCGATGAAGATCATCGCTGCGGCGAGGAACGGGAGGAAAGCCGCCAGGAGCAGGATCGACGCGGCGACGTCGAACACGCGCTTGCTCGCCTGCGTCGAGACGCCACGCGGCGACGGCCGATTCGACTCGACGCTCAAGCGCCGGTCGTCGCGAGCGCTGGCGCGCTCCAGGATGAGGTCGTAGGTTCCTGCGAGTGACATAGGTTCACATCCAAGCGTAATGGAACTCGAGCGGTTCCTCGAACTGAAGCGCCACGCCCGTGAGCGTGTGACCGTCCTCGCCGTACATCCGCGAGGTGCTCGGGCCGTCCATGCGGACGACCTTCGCCTTGCCCCGGAGGTCCAGAAGCACGTCGCGCGTGCTGCCAGTCATCCGGTGCGGCACGCAGATGGCGATACCGAGCTCCTGACCCACGCGGTAGGAGCCTGCGTCGAACGTCGAGAAGTAGGCGCCACGCGAAGAGAGGTTCTTCGTGACCGTCTGGCCGACGATCCGTCCGTGGCGCTCACCGTCGGCGTGAAGCCGGATCGGGTACACGAGGCGGAGTCGGGAGCCATCGCGGCGGTTGTGGTCCTTCATGGCGTTCTCCTCGACTTTCGCAACCGCCGTTCCACGCGCGGACAGGCGCTTGGAAACGTCGTAACTTCAATTCTTTGAGCTTGTGTACGTGGGCTTATCACCCTGAGAGGCCTGCGCCGCGTCGCGCGTGTTGCGGGATCTCGACACACGCCGGCCGGTTGTCGTCGCGTGGCGTTGCACCGGATGGACAGGGATAGGAACGCGAGGCTGCGACTGCCGGAGCGGCGTGGCGCCTGCGATGCCGACGCCGTCGAGCCCCTCCGTGAGCTGTGCGTCCGCCGACCGCCGGGACAACGGTGAGGTGCGCCGGGCTGGCGACACACGGCGCACGTGATGCCGTGACACACCGGAGCGGGAGCGCGGGGCGCGTCCGGCTGCGACGGGTGCCGCGCACGGCAACCGCTCGCGCGCAACTGCGCGAGCGTTACATCACGCGCGAGCGGTCCACCGATCGATTTGCCGAGGTGACCAGCGTGACCGACGGTGTCGGTTGCTCCGCGAGACCCGCTATGCGGCGATGACGCGGGACCGCGCGGCCCACACGTCGATCCAGGAGTCGCGGACGGCTTGCCACGTCCAGCGCAGGGCCTCGACCTTCGCGCGCCAGCCCAGGTCTTCGAGCATCGCGCGGTCCAGTGCGAGCGCAGCGATCGAGCCGCCCAGCGCCTCCGCATCGCCCGTGGGAGTGACGAGGCCGGTGCGCCCGTGCTGCACAACCCAGCGGACACCGCCGGCGTCGGTCGTTGCGACGGGCACGCCGCACGACAGCGCCTCGCCCATCGAGACGGGGAAGTTGTCCATCCAACTTCCGTTGACGAGCAGGTCGGTCTCTCGCAGGAGACTGAGGAACTGATCGTGCGGCACTGCGCCGAGGAACGTCGCCCGATCACCGAGCGCGGCTCTGGCCGCCTCGCGAAGGGCGTCACGCTCCGGGCCGTCGCCGACGATCGTCAGTCGGAGGTCGACACCGCGCGCTGCGGCGACCGCGGCGGCCTTCAGGACCACGTCGACGCCGTAGGCACGTGTCAGGTGCCGCGCGCACAAGAGGCGGATGGGGCCGGACGGCGCGACGGGCGGCCGGTCGGACTGAGGGTCCGGGACGAGGTTCGGGATCACATCGCACTCGGTGCCGATTCGAGCCCTGAACACGTCGGCGAGAAAGCCGGTGGGGACCACCACGGCGCTCGCCATGCGGAGGATCGGCTCGACCACGGCGCGGTGCTCGGCGAGGAACCGGTCGGCGTCTCCGCCGTCCCAGCGGACGACACAGGGAACGCCCGCATCCGCCGACTCCGACACGACCGGCGCCACGATGTTGCGGAAGTAGTCCCACGACGCCGCATGCACGTGGACGAAGTCCGGCGCTTCGGCGATGGCACGGCACAGATCGCCGCGGAACCGGCTCAGCCGCCAGGAGTCGGCGATCGGAGTGACCGCGGCGATCAACGCCGGGATCCCCGGGTTCGTGGCGACGCGGATGACGGTGGCGTGTTCCGAGCGCAGGCGGGCCGTGAGCGCGTCCGCCTGGACGGACATGCCCGAGACGAGCGGGGATGCGGGGCCGACGACGACCGCGCGGAGCCCGCGGAGGGGACTCGTTCTGCCTGGAGCCGCCGGCGTGTCCTCGGGCGGATCGGTGGAGAGTTCCATGGTGAGCGTTTCCCCGGCGACTGGTGCCGGTCGTGCATTGCGTCGATGAGAGCGAAGCGAGGTGGGCGCGAGTCTCGGGGACCGAAGCTCAGCGGTTCGCGGCTGGGAGGACCGGCTCGAGGCGGACGGCGTCCGCGACCATGGCGCCGTTGGCGGCCACGCCCCCGAACTTGACCACGACAGGCTGTGTCGGCGAACCACTCACGGTCGAGATCATGCGCCAGCGGCCGGACTCCTTCGTCTGGTTGACGAAGTAGCGGTCCCAGCCGCCCTCGTGGCGGACCTCGACCGGCGTGTTCGTCGCGGCGCCCTTCACCTCGGGCCACCAGAGGTAGAGCCGATAGGTTCCGGCGCGGGCGACCGGGATCGTGAACGACCCGGTCACTGTCGCCTGGCCGCCACGGTAGACGCGCATCGACTTCGCGTTCGAGTCGTCGCTCTGCTCGACGGACCACTCCGAGGCGAACACTGCGTCGCGATCATCCATGTAGATGTTGCTCTCCAGGTTCGCCCGGACGAGCGGCGGCTGCGGCGCGGGGTTCGGGTTCTCGGCCTGGCCCACGGGGGCCCGGTACGGCGCCTGCGCACCCGGAACGGCCGGGACCGCAGCCGGAGCCGCGGGGGCGGCGGGGACGACCGCCGGCGCACTGGGCGCCGTCGGCGTCCGGGGGGCCATCGGGCCGGGGACGGTCTCCGCGACGCGCGGTGCCGCGGGGGCCGGCGCCGGGCGGGTCGAGGGCACCCAGGGAGCGCGGTCGGTCGGCGCGCTCGGCGAGACCGGGTTCAGTCCGACGCGCTTCGTCGGAATGCGCGTCTGCATGTACAGGGTGCGCTTCGCGAACCACGCGTCGTCGGGGAGCACGATCGGGTCCTGCGAGCGCGCGGCGAGCGTGTCCTCGAGCCCGAGGTAGTACTGGGAGAGTCCGAGCACCCACGCGTCGTTCTTCGTCTCGGAGTCGGGGTACTGACGGGGGGCGTAGGAAGCCGGGCTGTAGAAGTCGAGGTTCACCGACTGGTGGACGGGCGCCTGGTAGAAGATCACGCCATCGCGCCACACGCGGCGGGCCCACTGCAGGTAGAGCGGCTCCTTCGTCTGCGCGTAGGCGTACGCGAAGCCGTCGGCCGTGAAGAAGTTGTAGGGGATGAACCAGCGGCGGGCGACGGGCTGGTTGTCCTCGAGTTCCCACTGGTACGGGAGCTGGAGCGGCAGGTAGCGGCCCTCGTCGTCCACGAACCCGCCGTCGTACGCGCTCTCCGTGAAGAAGCGCAGCACGCGCAGGAGCATCGACAGAGCGCGCGGATCGTTCGAGTGGCGGTGCATCTCGATGAGCGGGTGGACCAGGCGGACCACCGTCCATACGGAGATCTGGTTCGACTTGATGTCGAAGAAGCCCTTGTTGCCGTAGTACTCCTCGGCTCGGAGGAGACCGTTCTCGTAGACCGCTGCGGCGGCGTCGAAGTACTTGCGCTCGCCGGTGAAGTCGTAGAAGGCGAGAAGTTGCTCGACGCCGTTCGACATCGCGCTGAGCTGGCCGAAGTAATCGACCGCGCCGCGGAAGAACGACTTGTCGAGCGTGCCCGCGACCTGGAAGTAGTTCACGAACGCGTCCGCGTTGTCGCGGGCGCAGTCCATCGCCTTCGGGTCGCCGGTCACCGCGTACGCGAGGAGCAGACCCTCGAGCCACGTGGCCTGCGGGCTCCCCGTCGTCTCACCGTGGGGGTGGAAGTCGGCCAGGCGGGCGCCGTGGAAACCGAGCTCACCGCGCTGGAAGCCGTTGTACCACTTCCAGTTCGGGTCGGCCCGCTCCTGGCAGTGGTACTGATCGATGTCGTAGCGGTGGCGGAGCATCTCGACGCCGATGTCGTGGAACTCGCGCTTCCCGTGGCGGAGCCAGTTCAGGAACATGCCGCCGACCAGGTCGTGGTGTACCGAGCAGTAGCCCTTGTCGTGCGGCATGTCGCCGAAGTTCATGAACCCGTACATGTCCATGTCGTACGGGGCGATCTCGAGGAGCCCGTAGCCGCGCGACTCGCGCTGCTCGTTCAGCGAGCACGGCGGGATCTCGTCCTGTCCGCCCTGCGGATCGCAGTACTTCACGTCGACGATGGCCTTCTGCAGCTTCGCGAAGTGCGCGCGCGCTTCGGCCATCGACGGGTTCTGCGCCGTGCCCTCGGGCAGCGCGAAGGCGCCGCCGACGACGTTCGCCTGCTTGACCCACGCAGGGTCCACCGCGAAGTAGGCCGGGTTCTGGAACGCCTTCTCGCGCTGCGCCACGCTCGGCGCTGCGTTCGCGGTCCCGGAGGACGGTGCGAACGACAGCAGCATCTCGTAGGTCTTGTGGCGACCGCCCTCGAACTCGTAGGCGTCGCCGAACTTCTCCGGGATGTCCTGGGGCCACTTCTGGCCCGGCTCCTTCGGCCACATCTCGATTTCCAGGCGACCGTCGTCGAACGAGACGGCCTTCGGGTAGCTCTGCCAGAAGTGCCGGACGTCGGTGGTGATCGCCGTCGTGCCGTCGTCCACCTGCAGGCCGCCCTGCGAGCGTGCGCCGCGTGCGACTTCCTTGCCGCCCGCGGAGACCGTGTAGTTGAAGTTGAACTGCTCCTTCCACTTCTCCTTCACTTCGTGCGTCTGGAGGAGGCGGAAATCGACGCCCGGGCCGCCGTTGACGATGTCCCACGAGCCGTCGGCGGTCGAGCCGCGGATCTTGCCCGCGGCCATCGTGGTCGGAATGACCAGGTCCACGTCGCGGACACGGATCCACATCGGCTTCACCGTCGTGCGCGACGGGTCGGCCGGCGGGCCGTAGTTGCCGTTGTTCTCGAGCGTGAAGAAGACGCGAAGCGAGTCCGAGCCCTTGTCGGCCCAGATGCGGATCGTGTAGCCGAGGAAGCCGTAGAGGAGCGGACGGCCCTGGTCGTCGCTGAACTTGCCGCGGATGCGGATCGCCGTGCGGACGGGGCCGTTCTCCTCGATCGCGATGTCGCTGACGGAGGTGGTGGAGAGGAAGTGGTCACGGTCCACCAACGTGCCGTCGGGGCCGCGCTCGATCATCGTCATCTTGACGTCGAGGCCGCCGCCGGTGACAGCTGCGCGCTCGATCTCGCGGCCGTCGCGGTCACGCGTGACCGTTCGCAGGCCGGAGAGCGGGGCGAAGCGGTCCTTCGCGACGGTGAAACGCAACGCACCGGTGTCCACGTCGATCCGGTCGCCGGTCTCGGTCGCGATGTTCGGCAGCGCCGACGTCGCAGGGTTGTCGCGGAGCCAGTAGCTCCCGCCGTCGTTCGCGGGGAACTGGAGCAGCGCCCAGCGCACGGCCTTGTCGGCGTCGGCGAGCGTGCCGTCGTGGCGCGAGAGCACCTGCCACTGCGTGGGCACCCACGCGCCCTCCTTGCCGTCGGCGCTCGTCGCGCGCCAGAGGCCGAGCCGTGAAGGGTCCTTCACGCCGAGGCTCCGGGGCAGCGGAACGCCGCCGCGCACGACCTCTCCGGCCGGCGCGAACGCAGGCGAGGACAGATCGATGTGGATGCCCGTCTCGACACTCGGCTCCTCGGCGTGCACGGGGCCCGCCGTGAGACACGCCAGACCAAGCAGAGCGGCCACACTTGTCAGGGGGACGACCTTGCGCATCACAGGGCTCCTTCCATCGATTCTCTGTAGACACGACCGTAATCGGCCGCCATCCGCTGCACGGTGAAGCCGGAGAGGAAAACCTCTCGGCCTCTCCGCCCCATCTCGCGAGCGCGTTCGGGGTTCCCGAGCGTCTCTGCCAGCGCGGCGGCCATCGCAGCTTCGTCACCGGGGCGCACGAGCCTGCCGTTCACTCCGTCGGACACGACCTCGCGGATCGCGCCGACGTCCGTCGAAACAACAGGACGTCCTGCACCCATGGCTTCCAGTACCGCAAGTGGCAGGCCTTCCGCATCCGAGCTCAGCGCGAACACGTCGAGCGCGGCGAGAACGCGCCCGATGTCCCGGCGCGTGCCGAGCAGCATGACCCGCTCGGAAACCCCGGTCTCCCGGGCGGCTTCGAGGCACGGGACCCGCTCCGGGCCGTCGCCGGCGATCACGAGTCGCGCCAGCGGACGTTCCGCCGCCACGCGGGCGAAGGCCCGCACGAGCAGCGGCACGTTCTTCTCCCGGTGCAGTCGCGCGACGGTCCCGACCACCTCGGCGTCCACCGGGATACCGAGATCGGTCCTCGCGGCCTCCCGTGTCGGCGCGGAGTCGATGTCGCCGGCGTCGGCGCCGTTGCGGACGACCACGATCCGTCCGGGATCGAACCCCTCGACGGTCAGCAGGTCCTGGCGGCCGAGGTCCGAGACTGCGACCGCGCGGCTGGTGGCCCGTCCCAGCATGCGCTGGATCGGGCGCACCTTCACCTGCGGGACCGTGCGGTCGTGCGCGGTGAAGACCAGGCGGCGTCCGCCGGCCAACTTCGCCGCCATCACGCCGTAGAAGAGGGCGGTTCCGTTGTGAGCGTGGATCACGTCGATCTTCTCGCGGCGGAGCACCATCGACAGCTTGATCGGGTAGGTCAGGTCCACCCCCGGCTTGCGCGGGAGGAACGTCACGGGCACGTGGATCGCGTCGAACTCCGGGCGGAGCGGCCCCGCGTCGTCGTCGTACACGACCACCTGGAAGGCGAACTGGTCGTTCAGCGCGGAGACGATGCTCAGCGCGACCCGTTCGAGTCCGCCCATCCGGCACCCGGCGAGCAGGTGGAGGACGCGGACCTTGTGGGTTGGTTTGTTCATGAGATCAAGCACCGCGACCCTCGGCATGCATTCGGCTGTCGCCGCCCTTACGGGAGAGGAACTTGCGGACGCCGAACCAGTCGAAGGCCTCACCCTGCGAAGCGACCCGGAGGGCGACGGAGAACCCGATGAGGTGGTACGTCAGGTCGAAGTGCGTGCGAGAGAGGAAGAAGCTGCCCGCCATGAAGCCCACGAGCGAGAGGAATACAGCGTCAGAGTAGCGTGCGCGCCACGGATCATTCGGATCCACCTTCGTGCGCGCCACCGACCAGAGCGTCACGAGCAGCATGGTGACGAAGATCAGCAGGGCCACGAGCCCTGACTCCGCCAGGATCTGCACGTACGTGTTGTGCGCCACCTTCGGCTCGACGCCGGTGTCGAAGGGCGGCGTGTTCGCCCAGATCACCGGATCGGTGAAGTTGCCGGGGCCGACGCCGAAGACCTTGTGGCTGTCCCACATGTTCAGGCCCTTCTGCCAGGCGACGAGACGGCCGGTGGCCGACGCGTCGTTCGCACCCGTCGTCAGGTTCCGCACCCTCTCCCACAGCTCAGGCGGGCTCACGACGATCGTGAGGGCGAGTGCAAGGGGCGCGATGGTCAGCGCCCAGGCGTTGCGGCGCAGCTTGAACATCCAGAAGATGCCCATGAGAGCGAGTGCCAGCACGCCACCACGAGATCGGGTGAAGAGCACACCGGCGACGCACGCGACCGACATCCCGACGAGCACCATCTTCAGGAACGGGCCCTTCTCGTCGCGGGCGAGGTATGCGAGGAGCGGCACGGTCATGACGAGCGCGAGGCCGTAGTCGTTGTTGTCCTCGATGGACCCACCGGGGCCGTGCATCACGCCGCCGTGAAGGACGCCTTGGATCGCGGACTTGACCGCCAGCGCGCCGAGACTCATGCCGATGACGAGCAGGAGCCAGCGGGCGCGGTCCCGCGTCGAGACGAGGCCCGTGGTCAGCAGTGCGATGAACAGGATCTTGCCCAGATCGGCCAGATTGCCGAGTTCGAACGACTTCATCGGGTCCGGTGCGAGAAGTGCGGACACGGTGACCGCCGCCCCGAACACCACGATCAGCACCGTGCGTTTCTCGAGGACGAGCATCCGCTCCTTCTTGTTCCAGAGCACGCCGAGGATCGTCGCCAGGGCGATCAGCAGCGAGGGGCGGTACTGGTTGACGCCCCAGGTCATGTCGTTCGGCCGCATGTACGCGAGCCACGAGAAGACCAGCAGCCCGAAGAAGGGCCGCATGAGCGACAGTGGCAGACACGCCGCCAGGATCGCCAACAACACGATGTCTCGAATGCCCATCTAGGCCGCCTTCCCTGCGAGAGGGAGCAATGCGAGGCCCCGCGGAGCGAGGAGCCTTCCATAGGAAGTGCGCAGCGCCTCATCGGCCGCGCGTCGTGTGTACCGGGCTCCGGCGCGGCGTGCCGCGCTTCGGAGTTCGTCGGCCCGTCCGGGCAGGAGGAGCTCGCGGATCGCGGCCTCCAGCGCGTCGGGCGTGTAGTCGGAGACGAGGATCCCGCAGCCGGTCTCGGCGACGATCTCGCCGATCTCGCCGAAGCGAGCGGTGATCACGGGCTGGCCGGCGGCGAGCGCCTCGAAGAGCTTGTTCGGTGCGGAGAACCGCGCGTTGGCGTTCGTCGGATCGAAGCCGTAGTAGACGGCGTCCGATGCGGTGGTCCAACGTGCCACGTCCACCGGATTCACCATGCCGATGTAGCGGATGCGAGGGCACGACGCGGCGGCCGCTTCGACCGCGGGTACGGCGGAACCCTTGCCGCCGACCACGAGTTGAGCCTCCGGCACGCGGGCGACAGCCTCGAGCAGCGGCTCGACGCGTCGCTCCGACGTGAGGTTGGCGATGAAACAGATGAACACGGATGCGGGCATGACTCCCGCACTGACGCGAACGGCTTGCCGTATCTCGGCGGCTTCCGCGTCGGAGCCGATCGGGTCCCGCCAGTTGCCGACGACTTCGGTGGCGCGGGCCCCCATCTCGGCGAAGTGTTTCCGGAGCTTCTCGCCCACGGTCACGAGCAGATCCGCCTTCGGGACGAGGAACCGCTCCATCCGGCGGGTGACCCACTTGATCACCGGCGAGACATTCTCGCCGAGCATGTCGGGGTAGCTCTCGTGCGCGTCGAACACGAGCGCCGCGCCGGTCTTCCGCGCCAGACGCCACCCTGCGGGCAGCGTGTCGAGGTCGTGGGCGTGGACGACGTCCGGTTGCAGCTTCAGCCCGGCTTCGACGTACGCCGCCCAGATCCTCGGCATGAGGAACGCCTGCGACGTGCCGCGTCCATGCGACGAGGCAAGTCGAATCCGTTGGACATGGATGCCGGCCCGTTCCTCCCGCTCCGGGAGGTCGCCGTCGCGGTCCCAGCAGACCACTGTGACGTCGGCGCCGCCTAGCACGAGCGCCCGTGCTGCGGCCTCGACCCGGGGGTCCGGGGAGAATCCGTTTCCGAGCAGCATCACGACGCGGGGAGGTCTCATGGGTGCCTGCTTCTCACGGCGCGTGCCAACCTGCGCGGCGCCGGTCCCTGCGCGATCAAGACGAGGACGCGCCGCGAAGGTCGTCTGCGAACGTCCGCCGCAGGGCCGGAGCGTCTCCGAACCTCAGGCGTCGGTGCCGCAGAGTCGTGCGACGCAGTCCGCCACGGTCTCCGCGGCGTGCCCGCCGCCGTAGAAGGCGAGATCGGGAGACTCGCCGGGGGCTTTGAGTTCTGCGACCGCTGCGCGGATACGCGCCGCGTCTGCGCCTGCGAGCCGGTTCCAGCCGGAGTGGACCGTCTCGACCCATTCCGTCTCGTCGCGGAGAGTCACGCACGGCACCGCGACGAAGTACGCCTCCTTCTGGAGCCCGCCCGAATCGGTGAGCAGGCCCCGCGACTCCGCGAGGAGTCCCATCATCTCCGGATACGGGATCGGGTCGATGAGACGGAGGCCGGTCAGACCGTCGAGGAGTCCGGCCCGGCCCAGTGCGCCGCGCGTTCGCGGGTGGCAGGGCAGCACCACCGGCAGATCGAGCGAGTCGAGGGCGCCCACGATGGCGGCGAGTCGCACAGGATCGTCGGTGTTCTCTGCGCGGTGCAGCGTGGCAGCGTAGTACCCCCGCGGCGTCAGACCGAGCTTGGCGGGCACGCCGAGGGCCTTGGCGGCCTCCGCGACCGAGAGGCAGGCGTCGAGCATGACGTCCCCCACCACCACGACCTGGCCCCGCACGCGCTCCGCACGGAGCGTCGCCGCCGCGCTCGGGGTGGGCGGGAGCAGCAGGTCCGAGATGTGGTCCGCGGCGATCCGGTTGATCTCCTCGGGCATCTTCAGGTTGTGCGATCGGAGTCCCGCCTCGACGTGCGCGAGCGGCAGGCCTGCTTCGTGCGCCGCGAGTGCGCCGGCCAGCGTCGAGTCGGTGTCGCCGTAGACCATCACGCACGTGGGCTTGCGCGCTGCGATCGCAGCGGCGATGCCGCGGGTCATCGCAGCGAGGCGCGGGCCCGGGTCGGCGGTCACGCTGCCCGCCCCGACGCCGAGGTGCACGTCCGGCGGCGGAATCCGCAGGTCGCGAAAGAAGACGTCCGACATCGACTCGTCGTAGTGCTGCCCCGTGTGGACGAGGATCTCCTCGCCGAGCCTACGCAGCGCGCGGGACACAGGCGCAGCCTTGATGAACTGAGGACGCGCACCGACGACCGTCAGGACTCGCAAGGAGACCTCCACGTCGCGGGCTGCCGCCCGCGGGTTGATGCTCGATCGGTCTGGGAACAAACAGGCGTCACCCGTCCGCCCCAAGTGTCTGCCGGCGACCACTCTTCGGCGACCCTCTGCAGCCGACGCGTGGTTACCTGGCTCCGTAGAACTTCCGGATCGCCGAGACGACGTGGTCGCGCTCGCCCTCCGTCAGTTCCGGGTGCACCGGGATCGACAGGTTCTCCTTGCAGGCGCGCTCGGACTCCGGGAAACGGCCCGGCTTGTATCCGAGATCCTCGAAGCACTTCTGCTCGTGGAGCGACAGCGGATAGTAGATCGACGTACCGATGCCCCGCTCCTGCAGGTGCTTCTGCAACTCGTCGCGGCGCGCGGCACGGATCACGTACTGGTTGTAGATGTGGCGCTTGCCCGCACCGACAGGGGGCGTGCGCACGCCATCCACGCCGGCAAGCGCCCGATCGAGGTACTCCGCGTTGCGGCGGCGAGCGTCGCTCCACGCGTCGAGCAGCGGGAGTTTCACGTTGAGGACCGCGGCCTGCAGCGAGTCGAGGCGGCTGTTCCAGCCGACCTCGTCGTGGAAGTAGCGCATCTTGCCGCCGTGCGCGCGGAGGGTCTTCAGCCGTTCGGCCGTTGCCGCGTCGCGCGTGACCATCATTCCGCCGTCGCCGACGCCGCCGAGGTTCTTGCTCGGATAGAAGCTGAACGCGCCGATGTCGCCCATCGAACCCGCGCGGCGTCCCTTGTCCTCGGCGCCGAGCGACTGGGCCGCGTCCTCGATGACGCTTGCTCCGTGCTTCTTCGCGATTGCGTTGATCGCGTCCATGTCGGCGCACTGCCCGTAGAGGTGGACGGGCTCGATGACGCGCGTGCGCGGCGTGATCGCCGCCTCGATCTGCTTCGCGTCGATGTTGAACGTGCCGTACTCGATGTCGACGAACACCGGGCGCCCCCGCGCGTTGACGATGGCGCCCGCCGACGCGAAGAACGTGTACGGCGTCGTGACGACCTCCTCGCCCCTGCCCACGCCGAGCGCGCGCAGC
>JAIOPE010000154.1 GCA_021414065.1 Planctomycetota bacterium | reverse complement strand
GCGTCCCACACGCTCCGCTCCTACCTGCCCGCCGCCCCTTCGGCGGCTTCAGCTTGGAGCGAGATCCTGCGGCATCAGCAGGCGTCAGCGGGCGGCCAGAGTTTCCGGAATCCATGCGGCCAGAGTTTCCGGAACCGACACGTCGCTCGGTCGCGGCGAACGGGAAGGTCATCGAACAGGAGCAGATCCTCACGACGCACAATCTGGCGGTGCTCCTTGCGCAGGCGGACATCCGTACCGCTCTGAACCCGCACTTGGAGGGACTCGCGCGCGACTGCTTCACCTGGGTCCGTCGCGGACTCCAGTTCCCGAAGGGCGCGACGCATCACAAGCGGCTGCTGAGCACGAAGAACGCCGCGTACGCGTGGAGGCAGATGGTCTTCTTCCTCTCGCTCTTGCCCGCCAGCGGCCGCGAGCAGTTCCTCGCGTGGGTCGCGGAGTCCCTCGCCGCAGGAAGGCGCGACGTCGATGACCGCATGCGGCCAGCGATCGTCGGGCTGGGTCGCGCGGTCGCCGGGCAGATGCCCGAGGCCCCGCCTGAGGCGAGACGGTTCCTCGGCTGGACGACGGAGCGACACTGGATCTTCCCACCGACGTAGCGCCCCGGAACCCGCATGGCTACCGCATGGCTACGCGCCCCCGAAACGCGGTGGTGCCCGGTGGCCCGTACGCTGGAAGGGCTGAGCCGCGCTGGGCGCAGTCGTGCGGGGTGCCGAACAACTACATCAACCGGGTCGCGGGCGGGCTGGGTGTCGATCTCGGACCGGAGCTGCAGCGGGGACCGTAGGGGCCCGTCTTCACTGGGGACGGGTTCCGGGCCGGGTCTCGCGTGAGCGAGGCGTGCTAGGATCTGGCACATGTCGCAGACCATCGCACTCGAGCTCCTGATCCCGGACGACATGGCTGGAATTCGTCTGCCGCCCGGCGTCGATGAGCGACTCACGTTTCTGCTCGACCGCCAGGACGGTGGCCGGCGACTCAGCAAGGCGGAGCGTCTGGAGGCAGAGGGACTCGTTGAGTTGACGGAAATGCTCACGCTTCTCAGGCTGCGTGCCGGCCAGGGGGCGTCGAGGCGGTCCAAGACGTCGTGACGCTCGTCCCCCGGCAGCTTCGCGCGCTCGTCGTCGCGCGGGCCGAGTCGCGCTGCGAGTACTGCGGCCTCGCGCAGGAAGGGCAGGAAGCGACGTTTCACGTCGACCACGTGGTCCCGGTAACGGCCGACGGGCCGACGACGGCTGCGAACCTCGCGCTCGCTTGCGTCTCGTGCTCCCTGCGCAAGGAAGCACGACGTTCGGCGACGGACCCGACGACGCGGCGCTCGGTCCCGCTCTTTCATCCGCGACGGCAGCGGTGGGACACGCACTTCCGATGGACCGGGACCCGTGTCGTCGGAGTCACCCCGACCGGCCGCGCGACCATCGCCGCGCTCCGGATGAATCGTCCTCTGATCCTCGCGATCCGCGCCGAGGAGGCGCTGCGGGGGCGGCATCCTCCACGGTGACCAACATCCTCTTCCCCTGCTCCCCGATGTCGGCACGCGAGGTCGAACCCGACTACGCCGACGAGCACGCCGCGGCCGTCGCGGCCGGGTTCACGGTCGGCTTCATGGACCACTCGCTCGTCACGTCCGGCGAGACGGAGTGCGCGGTGCGGTTCGCGCGCGACCTCGCCGGGCCGACGATCTACCGCGGCTGGATGCTGACGCCGGCGCAGTACGCGACTCTCCACGCCGTGCTGGCCGAGCGCGGCGTCGTCCTTGTCAACGACCCGGCGGCGTTCCGCTTCTGCCACTGGCTGCCCGAGAGCTACGCGGCGATCGAGGGGCGGACGCCGCGGACGGTCTGGATGCCGCTCGCGGGCGCGCCCGACATCGACGCGGTGATGGCGCTGCTGCGGCCGTTCGGCGACGCGCCGCTCGTGCTGAAGGACTACGTCAAGTCGCAGAAGCACTACTGGAACGAGGCGTGCTTCATCCCGCGCGCCGACGACCGCGCGACGGTCGAGCGCGTCGTCCGGCGGTTCCTCGAGCTCCAAGGGCCGGACTTGAACGAGGGCCTCGTCTTCCGCGAGTTCGTGCCGCTCAAGGTCGTCGGCAAGCACCCGCGAAGCGGCATGCCGCTGTCGGCCGAGGTCCGCACGTTCTGGTTCGACCGGCAGCTCGTCCTGGCCGAGGGCTACTGGCATGGGTTCGAGGACCTCTCCACGTCGGCGCCGATCGACGCGTTCGCCGACGTCGTCGCGCGCGTGCCGAGCCGGTTCTTCGTGATGGACCTCGCGCTGCGCGATGACGGGACGTGGCTGATCGTGGAACTCGGCGACGGGCAGGTGTCCGGGCTGCAGGACCCCGCGTCGGCGACGCGGTTCTACAAGCGACTCCGCGAACGGTCGATGCCGACGTCATGACGACGCGCAAGCAGACGCCTCGCGAAGCCTCCGCCCGCGAGCGCTATCTCCGCTACGTCGTGGTTCCGTGGGCGAAGTCGCCGAGAGGCATGGGGCCTGACCTCCCGAAGGACGTCGGCTTCCACCTGCTCGCAGAGCCGAGCAACAACGACAGCCCGTTCGGCCTGTTTCGCATAGACGTCGTGCCCGCGAGTTCGGTCCCGGCGGCCGAGCCCGTCTCCGAGACGCTTGACACGCTTCTGAACAGCGCGGAGCGGTATCCGCCGGCGTTGGGACTGCTCTGGGATGCGATCAAGCACCGGGAAGGCGAACTGCCCTCGCGCGCGAGGTTCCTCTGGCGCGTCGAACGACTCGTGGCGAGGTATCTGGCCGAGCAGCCCTCAGCCCCGTACTTCCTCGCGCGATCGAGGATCGACGAGATCGGCTATCGAGGAATGGGCGGTTGGTACTGGCTCGTCTCGTACTCGCGGAGCACCGGGCGCGTGTCTTGGGTGTCGTCCGACACGATCGTCTACGCCGATTCCGCAGCGACGTTCGACGTCGAGTTGCCGCAACTGGAACGGCTCCCCGCGAAACGCGTGCTGCATTGGCCGGACGATGACGAAGTAGGGCCAGCGTAGGAACCGATGGCGCATTTCCCAGACCTCGCACCTCGTGCTGCGTCCGGCGGCAAGTCTGACGTGAGCATTGGCTGGCTCTCGTCAGGTCATGCGTTCCCGACAGGCGCGGTGCCGCCCGAGTTCACGTCGGCGCTCGCTCGACTCCGGGAGGTTCCCTTCGCGCTGACGCGCGGGTTCCACGTCTGCGAGTTCTGCATGCGGAACCGCGAAGACGACTCGCATCGCTTCGATGCTTGCAGCGCGTCCTGGAACAGCCCGGAGTATGGGAACGGTGAGATCCTCGTGCTGAGCGAGACCGGCGTCGCCTACGTCGCGCCTCGGCTCGTCCTGCACTACGTCACCGAGCACGGCTATCGGCCGCCGCAGGAGTTCATCGACGCCGTGCTGTTCCAGAGCCGCCGGTGGGCGCGCGGCGATCGCCCCGTGTCGTTCGGCTACACGTCCGTCTGGGTTGCGGTCCGCGGTCGCACGCCGATAGACGTCGTCGAAGCGCTCAGGCTGACGAGCGTTGTCCCGGTCGCCTGGGCCGATGGAATCGACGCGGCGTACGGCGGCCGCGTCTTCGTCGCTCCGCCACTCGACGGCTGGGTCCTCGCCGCCAGCACGCAGTTCCCCGACTCGGGCGATGGCGACCATCCCGACCGCGCCACGCCGTTCGTCGAAGCGCTCTCCCAACGATTCGGCGAGGTCCAGTACTTCGGCACGCATCGCGTGGTCGAGTGGCATGCGTGGGCTCGTGCGATCAACGGAACGTTCACGCGGAAGTTCTCATGGATCGGCGAGCGCGGCGAGGTGCTCTGGAACGAGGGCGCGCGAACGGACGTCGAACGCGAGCTCCATGTCGGTGTCGAACCCGACGGGACGGATGACGTCCAGTTCCCCGACGAGGAACACGTTCTGACGATCGCCGCGCAGTGGGGCGTCGGACCGGGGACGCTTGATGACCGGACCGACGCGCCGCGTCTCGGCTACGAGGGTAGGTTGCGCCCCGCGTGACGCCCTCGGACGCCCCCAAACCGCCCCTCTACGCGACGGTCGCGACGTAGTCCCGTCCGAGTTCGTCGGTTGCGTGGACCTCGCGGCGCATTCCTGACGCCGTCAGCGTGATCCGGAGGACCACATCGCCCAGCACGGTCATCGGGATGCCGTGGTTGTCGAGGTGCTTGGACAGGTCGTTCGACCAGTAGCCGATCGACTTCGCGAGCGCCTCGGGGACGTCTCCGGGCGGCTCGACACGACCGCTCGGGAAGTGGATGTCGAGCCGACCGCCGCTGCGCCGGACGACTTCCGGGAGCAGGTCGAGGATGAACACGTCATCGACGTAGTTGTTGAACGAGAGGAACGAGTGTCCGAAGTTGTGCAACGCGGACGGGATCGTCTTGCGCTTCATCAGTCTCCGCCATCGTACCTTCGGCGATCCGCCGTCGCGGAGGCGCGTTGGTGGGGACCGTCCCCGGGCTGCGCACAGTCCATGCACTCAGCGGGTTACGGTCCGGGCGCTTTGCCGGAGGAAGTCGAGAGTGACGAGCGTTTCTCTTTGGAGCCTCTCTCTTTGCCAATGCTCCCGGCTGCGGCATTGACCCGGCGCGCGGCCGGGCGCACAATGTGTCAGCGAGACACCGGTCCGGTCGTGCGCTGAGCCGGGTCGCCGCGCGAGGGGGGCGAATGGCACGCGGATCGGCCGGAAAGGGAGCGTTCGTGTTCGCCCGCGCCGTCGTCGTCGCTGCGGTGGCTTTGGCGGCGGCGGAGTCCGTCGGCGTGGCGCGCGCGGCGGGCGCCGGGGACGCGGCGCCGCCATTGGACGTCGCGGAGTGGGTCGTCGGCGCCGACCGGGTCGCCGACCTACCGGGCTGCATGCGCGTCGTCGCGTTCGTCTCGGCTGCGTCCGCCTCGCTCGACGGCGATCTCGCCCTGCTTACCCGGTTGCACAACGAGTTTGAGTTCAAGGGCATCCGCGTCGTCGGCGTCATGGCGGGTTCCCGCGAGGATGTGCAAGCCGCCGTCGAGGTGCGCCAACCGACCTTCCCGGTGGCCGCCGACCACGACGGGGCGACTCGGACCGCGTTCGGTGTGCCCGCGACTTCGGACCAGGCGTACGCGACCATCGTCGCCTCCGACGGACGGATCGCATGGTCCGGGGCACTCGGCGACGGCGTGCGGACGACGCTCGCGGCCTGCTTCGTCCGGCCCGGTGGCTACAACGTCCGGCTCGCTCCGCGGACGCCTTGGGATCAGGCGACGAAACGCCACGCGGAGCTCGCGAGTTCGAACTCGTTCGGCTACCGCGTCCGGGGTCGCGAGGCGCTGGCCAGGAGCGGCGACGTTCGCGCCCTCACCGCTCTCGCGGCGGTGTACGCCCGCCCCGAGGAGCCGAAGGACTTCGTCCGGTTCTCGCTCGTGACGACTGCAGCTTCGTTCCTCTGCGATCCCGTGCACGACGCGGTCTGGTCCACTTGGCTGACGGCGAACTGCGACGCCGAGGACGCCTGGCTCTGGCACCGGGCCGCGTGGGCGGCCGCACCGTTCGACCGCGGTTGGCGCGCGCAGGCCGGCATGGAGCGGAAGGACCCGTTCGTCGCCGCGGCGTCGCTCCAAGCGCTCGCGAACGCGCCGAACGAGGTCGCGCTGGCCGTCGTCGCGAAGACGCTCGCCGGCCTGCCGGCCCGAGGGCTCCCCCGGCGGCTTCTCGTCGAGGCGGCGGCGCACGTGGTCGCGCGTCACGCTGCGGCAGCCGACGCCGCGATGCTCGAGACGTGCGCCGGCGCACTCGTCGAACTGATCGACGACACGCAGACCGGCGCGCGCACGAAGGCGGTGCTGGTCGCGGAACTCCGTCGCACGCTCGGTTCGACCGAGGACACGATCGACCTCGGCGTCTGGCGCACAGAGCTCGCGATGTGGAAGCTGCGACGGAAAGCGGCCGACCAGCCGGCTCCAGCGGCGGCGCCACCGGCTTACGGGAAGGACACCTCGTACTTCTTTGGACTGCCCGTCCGGGGCGAGCGCATCGTGTTCGTGATCGATGCGTCCACCTCGATGCTCGAGGCGGTGGACGAGCAGACGCTGATCAAGCGACGCGCTCCCGTGACCGGCCGCCGCCAGGAAGAGGGTCTTGCCACTTCGATCGACTGGAGCCGCGTGCACACGCGGTTCGACCTGGCGCGCGAGGCGCTGCGGGTGACGCTGGAGAAGCTGCCGGAGCGGACGCGGTTCGCCGTCGTCCTCTTCGGTGAAGCGGCGGCGACGATGGCGGCGACGCCGTCCATCCTCCCCGCGTCGCCGGGGAACCGGAAGGCCGTCCTCGGCGAGTTGGACGTCATCGCGAAGGCTGCGGTGACCTCGAAGCAACTCCGCGGGGACACGAACCTGCACGGCGCGCTGCGCGTGGCGTACGCGCTCGGCGTCTCGAGGAAGGCCGACGCCGCGTACACCTCTCTCGCCCTCCTCGACGAGGGGTGCGACTCGATCTACGTCCTGTCCGACGGACAGCCGAACCGGGACGATTGGTTCGGCACCGATCGGCGCGACTCCGAGGACGCCGGCCGGATCGGGAACGATGGGCAGCGCGCGGCCGACGCTGACGTCGTGCGGAACCCCGGTCCGTACTGGACCATGCGCGGGTCGCGCGGCTTCTACTCGCCGTTCGAACTGCTCTCAACGACGCCGTCGTACGTGGTCGAGGACGTCGCCCGGATGAACCTCTTCCGCCACGCCTCAATCAACTGCGTCGCCCTCTCCACGGCCGACATGGAGCTCCTTCAGTCACTGGCGCGGCTCGGCGGCGGAGATGTGCTGAAGTTCGACTGAGCGTTCGCGGAGACCCGGCCCGCCTCAACCCGGATCAATCACGAAGCTCCGCGCCTGGACGAGCCCCCCTCGACGACGACTGGTCGTCCGCAGCGTTGGGACCCTTGCGTGGCTTGACAGAGCCGACGCTGCGGCGCGTCGGCGAGACCGTCCCCCGGGACGGTCTCGTACGGCCCCGACGCGAATGCCTTGCGGCCGACTCCGCGGATCTCGCCCAGGACGGTGTGTCGCCGTGCGAACGAGCGCCGGATCGGCGTGAACCGCAAGCCCTTCCTGCGTTGCACGCCGTTCTCCCGCGGAGCTTCGTGAATGATCCGGGTTAACCTCGACACGCGGAAGTGAGTTTGTGGGGACCGTCCCCGGGCGCCTCAGCCCTGCGGCGGGCGCGCCGGCGTCAGCGTTGCGGAGCGCCCGGGAGATCCTCAGGCTTCGGCTGGCCTTGGTCGTTCGGCGGACGGTCCTGCGGCGGGATCGAGTCCTTCGCGGGAGCGTCTCCCGGCTTCGGAGTGGCGGGCGGCGGAGTCGGAGCCGGAACCGGAGCCGGAGCCGGAACAGGCGCGGGCAGCGGTGTGGGGGGCGCAGGAGGGGGCGGCGGCGGGTCCTTCAGGATCGACCCGGACTTCTCGGCGTCGATGTCCTGCGGCCAGCGCGTGAACTTGTCGTGGATCGCGCCCTTGAAGTTCGCGCCGCTGCACATTCCCGTCGCACCCGAGAGGTCTGCGCCGCGGACGTCGGCCTCGCGGAAGTCCGCGTTGCGAATGTCCTGGTAGTTGAAGGTGTTCCGCAGATTCGCGCCGCGGAGCTTCGCGTCGAAGAGGCTGTCCTTCTGGATGTCCAGCCCCTCCATGTTCGTCTTGGAGAGGTTCGCGCGCTGAATGAACGCGCCGAAATTGCAGTTACGGAGATCGGCGCCGGTGAGGTCCGCGTCGGTCATGCGGGCGGCGTAGATGTCGGCGTGGCGCAGGTCGGCCGCGCCGAGCTTCGCGCCCGTCAGGTCGGAGTACATCAGCTTGGCCTCGCGCAGATTCGCGTCGAGCAGGTTCTCCCGCCTCAGGTCGCGCCGCGACAGGTCCTTCCCGTGCAGGTCGCGTCCCTTGCCGGCCGTGCCGTCGTCCTTCTCGGGCGGCGGCGCCTGCTGGCCCTCTTCGAGGCGCATCATGCCGCGCGACTCGGGGTCGATGTGCTGCGGCAGGCGCGACTTGCCGTCGTACTTCGCCCCCTTCAGCTTGATGCTGCTTCCCACGTAGTCCGTCGCGAGGGGAATGTCGGCCCCGCGGAGGTCCGCGTCGCGGAGATCGGCGTTCGTCAGGTCGGAGACGTTCCGCGCATTGCGCAGGTTCGCCCCGACCATCTTCGCGCCCTGGAAACTGGCCCCCCGGAGGTCGAGGCCCTCGAAGTTCGCGCCGGAGAGGTCGGCGCCCTGGATGAACGGCCCGAAGCGCGAGTCGCGGAAGTCAGCGCCTGTCAGGTCCGACTCGACGAGACGTGAACCCTCGAGCGACGCGTTGCGGAACACGGCCTTCTTCAGGTTCATGCCCGACAACTCGGCGTAGTCGAGATTGGCGTCCGTGAAGTCGGCCCCTTCCAGCTTCTCGTTGCGGAGATCCTTCCGCGAGAGGTCCTTCCCCTTCCAGTCGGCTGCGAACGCCGTGGCCGCGGCCACGGCCACGACGACGCCCGCGTACCATCGATGCCGCATGCCGGACCTCCTGGATCGGTGAGGGCGGCGAGCATACGGCGGCCCGGTTCGGCCGGGCACCTGAAAAAGCCACTTCACGAGCGATCCAGGTCACAGCTATCCTGCCGCACCGACAGGAGGCCCCCATGCGAAGGTTGCTCATTGGTCTGGTCGTGGCGCTGCTCGCGTTCGTTGGGTTCGAACGCGCGTCGGCCGACGATCGCCCCGACGCTCACCGGATCGCGGAGGCATTCCGCTACGTGACCGGCAGGGAGCCGACCGCCGAGGAGTTGTCGCTCAACCTCTACGAGAACTGGTCGAGTTACAACGACCTCTGCAACAAGATGCGGGCGAAGTACACGACGCAGGGCGCCGCGTATGTCTTCATCAAGCCGAACCAGGCCGCTGGTCAGGGGCACATCGGGTGGGCCGTGATGGCGAACAACGGTACGTACCTGTGCGGGTCCACCGAGAACCCCTTCGAGTCCGACCACCCGGAGAAGGCGATGTACATCGCGCCGGGGGAGCCCAACAAGTTCTGGATGAAGTTGTGCACGACGGAGCAGGAGATGCTCCAGACGATGGCCCAGGTGACTACGGACGGTTCCAGCGGATACTGGCACTACAAGGTCACCACGGTGCTCACCCGCGACTACCTCGCGGCGCGGGCCGCAGCGTATGCGTGCCGCGACGCCGGGTTCGAAGGCGTCGGCAACAACTGCCTCGACCACACGCTGCGGGTGCTGCAGGCGTACGGGACCGGCAAGAGCGACACGGACTGGGGCCGGGTACTCCCCGTGATCAACCAGTGGAAGATCGGCGCAAGGGATGACGGTCGGCCCATCTACTTCCCGGTGCCCGGATTCACCAAGATCACGCCGAACGACTGGTTCAACAACTTCGGGTACATCCTGAACGGGCGAGCGAGCAGCGGCAACGGACACGGGACCGCGCTGCCCGGCGTTGGGTCGTCGCTCGTCTCGTTCCAGACGGTCGGGCAGTGGTTCTCGGGAGAGATGTCGCTGTACGCGAACCGCGACGAGCCCGGGTGCATCCGGCTCCAGCCGAGCGATCACACGGACAACGCGCAGTGGTTCTTCAACCCCGCCGACAACGCTCCCGGCTACTACCTGATCTCGAACCGGGGCATGAGCCGCGACGAGAACGGCAAGTGGCTCGTCCTCGACGTGCCCGGCGGGTCTACGGACTGCGTGCTGATCAACCTATACCCGCACCACGGCGGCGACAATCAACTGTGGTCGCTGGAGCCCTGGCCGACCGACAACCCGGATCGATACGCGATCCGCAACAAGATGACGAATCAGTACCTGACGATCGAGGGCGGCCGGATGGACGCGGGCGCGCGACTCTGCCAGTACAAAGACGTGGGCCACTCGAGCCAGCGCTTCAAGCTCCGCTGATCGGCCGCGCCCTGGCGCCCGCCGGAACCGATCGCGTAGCGGGAACGCTCTTCACTTCTTCACGAACTCGGTACCAGCGCAGTGGCGCTCGCGACCGGCGTGAGCGTCGAGTAGGAAACGTGAAGAACCACCGCGCGCCGCAAGCCGGGCGCGGATCTTTGGCTCCGCGCCCGGCTTCGTCCCGGATCAGGCTCCCATGACGCGATAGAACTCTGCGCCGACGCGGCCGTCGCGCGCGGGCTTCGACGCGAGGAAGTCGGCCGAGATACGGGATTGGAGGTCAACGGCGTCGGCGGCGGAGACCGCGCAGGTCCGCGTCACGCAGTCGAGGATCGCAGCGCGGCCGGTCTCGACGAGCGGGTCGTCGGCGGCGGCCAATCCGCTGACCGAGGTGGGAAGTCCCACGAGCGGCCCCGCTGCGAGCGGGCGGCGCGCCGGTCCGGAAGCCGTGCCGCTGGCGAGCGCCCACGTCGTGCGCAGCGCCTCGTCCATCGGGGCGGCCGCGTCCACGAACCAGCCCACGCAGTCCTTGCCGCGCACGGCCGTGCCCGAGAGCAGCGCGTGCATCACTTTCGGCCAGTGCTCGGTCGCCGCGCGGCGCAGCGGCCAGTGGCAGCCCTCCATGCCGGGCACCACGGGCAGCCCAACCTCGGGGAAGCCGATCCGCACGTCGTCCACCGCCACGACGTGGTGGCAGTGCATGAGCAGTTCGTACATCCCGCCGAGGCAGCGCTTGCCGCCGATGAACCCGACGGACGCGTCGAAGTCGCTCCAGAGCCGGCGCGCCGTGCGCGTCCAGGCGCTCGAGACCTCGAACCCGGCGGCGGCGCTCGAGAGCGCCGGGAAGAAGTCGGCCGTGTCGGCACCGACGAGCTGGGTGGCGAGGTGGAAGTCGTGCGTGAGGATGACGCGGCGGATGCCCGCCGCCTTCAGCCAGTCGAGCGCGCGGTTCAGTTCGCGGTCCACGTCCCAGCCGTAGCTCTCACGCGAGAGCGTGACGACGCCGACCGTGCCGTCGTGCTCGGCGTTGACGTAGAGCTGCTGCCACTCCGGGGTGTCCATGTGGTCGAACGCCTCGGGGTACCACGCCTGCTTGGCGGCCTCCGGGTGCGTCGCGTGGTACGCGGCCACCGTCTGCTTCGCCTTCTCCGCGCCGACCTCGCGCAGCATGGCCAGGATGCCGTGGCGGAACTGCGCGCAGGTCTCGCCGATCGAGTTGAGGTGCGACAGGTGCCCGCGCTTCTCGTGGAGCATCAGGCTCGTCATCTGGAAGAGCGGTCCCAGGATGGCGACGCGGAACTCCTCCTGCTCGGCGGGGGAGAGCGTCCAGTCCACGAGGGGGCGGAAGTGGTCGAGCGGATACCAGGGCTGCCCGGTCTCCTTGCGCTCGGTGAGCTCGGGGGTCGGCTCGAAGACGGCGCCGTACTCCTTCGCGAGGTGGTGCAGGCACGACCACGTCAGGAAGTTGGCGCCCTTCGCGCCGATCACGTCGTGCGCCCGGAACGGGTTGGCTCCGACGAGCTTGCGGACCAGCTTGTCCGCCTTCCAGAACGGCATGTTCGTGCGGCGGTGGTGGCGCAGTCCCGCGTGCGTCACGCCGCAGAACAGCACGTCGAGCACGAACGACCAGTTGTCGGCGACGGGCAGCGGGATCATGCCGAGCGCCCAGAGGAGCTGCGTCACGTCGGAGGGCTTGTCCTCCACGACCTCCCACATCTTGTTGATCTCGTGCGGGAACGCGGGGTGCGCGATTCCCACGCCGAGGCGCGACGCCGGGAAGCCCGACGTGACCGAGCGGATCTCGATGCCGGGGAACGCGGCGCGGAACACCGCGTAGTGCGCGAGCTTGACCTCGAGGATCTCGGGGACGGCCTCGAGCAGGAAGCGCGGACGCAGCGCCTTCAGCTCCTCGGGCAGCGTCTTGCCGTCGTACGTGAGCCGCACGATGTTCGACATGACGCGCGCGGCGCCGTCCCTGCCGAGCGCTTCCACGAGTCCGGGGTACTGCCGGCCGATGCCGTCGGGGGCGCCCGGGAAGTCGAGCGCGACGACGCGCACGCCGTGCGGCGCCAGGCGGGCGCCGAGTTGCATCGCCTTGCCGGCGCCGACGATCCCGCTCGCGCCCGAGATGACGAGCGACCCTCGCTCGCCGCGCGGGCCGAACACGCGATCGACCAGCGCTGCGGCGTCGGCCGGCAGCGCGCCGCGGCGGAAGATGTCGAGAATGCCGCCGAGACCCAGCGTCTCGAGCGTCGGCTGCCGCATCGACTTCACGGTGGTGGCCTGACTCATCGTGTACCTCCGTCGCGCACTTCGAACAGGGCCGCGATGCCGACGTCTCCGGCGGCGCAGCCGAACACCAGGACATAGCCGCCGCCGAGATCCACCGCCTCCTCGAGCGCCTCGATCGTCACTCGCGTGAGCGTCGGGCCCTGAGGGTGCCCCCACACGAGCGGGCAGCCGGTCTGGTTGAGCTTGCGCCAGTCGTGGCCCGTGACCTTCGTGAACACGGCGTCGTTGACGGCGAACGGGTTGTGGTTCTTCGCGACGGCGATGTCGTTCATCGTGAGACCGGCGCGCTGCAGCAGGCGCTGCACCGCGAACGCCGGCGCCTCGGGCATGTGGGACGGCTCGCAGCGGACCTCGGACTTCCCGATGAGGCGGATGTCGATCTCGGGCCGCGCGCTCAGCTCGCGCGCCTTCTCTCTCGTCGTGACGAGGAGCGTCGCCATGCCGTCGGATGCGTGCGTCTGGGTGCCGCTCGTCACGCAGGTGTCGAGCTCGCGCTGGGCACGCAGCGAACCGAGCGAGATGCGCTTCACGCCCTTGTCCTCGTCGATCCGCCCGAGCGGGCGGCCACCCACGTTGAGCAGGTCGAGCGGCACGAGCACGCGGTTCAGGAACCCGGAGTCCTTCGCCCGGAAGTACTGCTCGTACCGGTGGAAGGCGATGTCGTCCACCTCGCGGCGGTCCACCTTGTACTTGCGAGCGGTCAGGCCGGCTGCCGCGAGCATCGCCCGGCCGGTGGCGGGGTCGAAACCGAAGTTGTCCCACACGTCGGCGATCGCGTGCGTGCGCTGGTGTGCGCGCCGCTCCGGGAACACACCGACCGGCGAGTCGCTCGTGCGGTCGAAGGTCAGCACGCCGACCACGTCCTTCGCGCCGGCTTCGATCTCGGCGGCGCCGACGAGCACCGCCTGCAGGCCGGTCGCGCACGCCTGTTCGAGGTGGAAGCCCGGGATGCGGCGGCCCATGCAGCTCGCCACGAGCGGCGCGGTCCAGAACTTCCAGTGCCACGGAATCGTCGAACCGATCACGAGGTACTCGAGCGCGCTCGTCGGCACCCGGCGCAGGCTGAGGATCCGGGCCATCGCCTCACCGGCGAACTGACCGATGTTGACCTCTGCCAGGGCGCTGGTCTGCCAGGCCGGGAAGTAGCTGCTGCCCCACGTCCCGTACGGGATGCGGGCTCGCGGGAACAAAGCGGACGTCGTGGTCATGCACTGCTCCTCGAACGGTCGGGTCGATCGTGCTGGCCGAGGGACCGAGGCCGAGAGTCGCCCGCCGCCGCGGCGGCCCCATGGCCACCTCCGGTGTCGGACTGCTCGGGCCTCCCGCCGCTTCTCGGCGGCGGAACGCACAGGCCCGTTTGTAGTCGCCGCGCCCGTCCGCCGCTACGTGAGACGCAGCCCGAGCCGCGACTCGCGCGGCGGGTGTGACTTGCCCACCGGCGCGCCGCAGTTTTTCTGGACGCCGGGGCCGGTCCCCCGTCACTCGAAGTCCCGTTTTCGCGCCTCCGCGGAGCAGAGCGGCCGGGCCGGACCGAGGAGCAGGCGACCTGGCGCTCGTGGCGACGTCCCCGAAGCGGTCGGGTCGACGCGCGAGAGGTGCAGGGGGGGCGCCGCCTGTGATTCGCGGACGGCACGCCGCGTCGCCCGGTCTCGACGATGCACTGGAGCCGGTTATCCGGCTCCTCCCCGGCGCCGGGCGGTCTCGGCGCGGAGGTTCGTGAGGACCTCCTGCATCGACTTCGAGTGCATCCGCCCGAGGTCGAGGAACTTCCCGAGGACCGCCACGATCCAGCCGGCGGCGCAGACGTCCAGGGTGTAGACGACGCGCGTGCCGTCGCCGGCGGGGTGGAGTCGCCACTCGCCGGTCCCCGACAGGAACCCGCCGTGGTAGCGCACGACCATGCGACGCGGCGGATCGGCGCTCTCGACGCGGCAGCGGAACGGACGTCCGCCGGGCGGGCGCAGCTCGATGTCGGTCCCGACGGCCTCCGTGTCGTCGGCGCCGTCGGCGCCGTCCGCGACGTCCGCGACGTCCGTGCCGCCCGCGACGACGCGTGCGCGCAGCGACCTCGGCCACCAGCCGGCGTACCCGGCGACGTCCGCGACGACCGGCCACACGTCGGACGGCGGGAACGGGATCGTGACCTCGTCCACGGCACGGATAGGGGTCGTGGTCATCGGAGTCCTCGCGGTGCGAGCGGTGGTGCGGCCGACGCGCGCGCCTTCCGTCGGCGTGACTGGCGGGACATCGCCGGATGGTATCCCGGGCCCGCCGTCGGGGGGGAGGGCACGAGGCGCGAACGGTCCAGAGGCGCGAATCGGACGCACCGATGCCTCGCGGTGCCGGACCCGCGTAGACTCCCTCCCGCATGTTCGACCGGTTCACGAAGCAGGCGACCCGTTGCTTCCAGCGCGCTCGCATCGTCGCGGAGGCGGCGGCCGTCGCCGCCGCCGTGTTCGGCGCACGCGCTCTCGCTGACGGCACGCCGCACCCGTGGGGCGTGCGGATCGCGGACGGTGCCTCGGTCGAAACCGAGATCGGCCCGGCGGTTCCCGGCGACGGCGACGCCGACGACTTCGTGTTCGACGCGATGCGTGGCCAGCGGATCGCGGTCACCGTGCGGGCGCTTGCGGCGGAGGCGCCGGCGGTCGCCCTGCGGCCACGCGTCGAACTGCTGCGGAGTGACGGCGCGCCGTTCCGCACCGACGGCGCGTTCGCCTCGCGGCTCGGCGGCCGGCTCCGCACGGTCGCGCTCCGCGCCGACGCGACGGGAACCCACAAGCTGCGCGTGTCCGGCGGACCCGTCGATCCGCGCGACCCGTCGCCGGACGCTCCGCGGACGACGGGCCGGTACACGCTGTCGCTCCGGCTCGGCGGAGTCGCCGCCGGGCAGTTCGACGGCGCGGTGCCCGACGCGGCGCACCAGCTCCACTTCGCCGTCCCGGGGAGCGCAGGCGCCGTGGTCACGACGACGCTCCGATGGCGGGGCGACGCGCCGGCGCTGCGCGGGCTCACGTCGCCGGACGGGACGCCCGTCGGCGGGTTCGGCACGAACGCGCGGCGGACACGGACGTCGCTCGTCGTGAGCGGATTCCGCCTCGGCCCGGACGCCCCGTCCGGCGACTACGACCTCGCTTTCGACACGGACGCGGAGTCGCCGCCGTCGCGGGTCTCCCTGAAGTTCCGGGTCAAGCTGCCCAAGGCCGGAAGGCCGGCCCGGGTGCGGCAGCACGCCGACGAGCCGACGCTCCTCGCCGTGAGCCCGGCGTCCGGCCCCGTGGGAACGACGCTGACGCTCTCGGGTACGTCGTTCGCCGACGGGTTCGCGTCGGACGCGAACGTGTTCCGGGCGTTCGTCGGCCGTCACGAGCTCACGAGCGTGGCCGCCGTGGATGCGGCTGCGCCGACGCAGCTCACGGGCGTCGTGCCGGCGGGCGTCCCGCTGGGGACGCGCGACGTGGTCGTCGAGACGTCCACGGGCCAGGTCGCCGTGCTCGAGGACGCGTTCGAAGTGGTCGCCGCGCCGCCGGACCCGGACCCGGACGCAAAGGCGCCGAGCGTCGCGCACCACCCGCTCGAGATCACGAACATCAAGCCGTCGGGCGCAGGTGGCCTCGATGCCCAGAACCGGATCTTCCGCGCGTATCCGGGCATCCCGTACGTGATCCGAGCGGCCGTCATGGGCGGGTCGTTTCCGTACACGTTCTCGCTGTCGAACGTGCCCGCCGGAATGACCGTGGACGCCCGCACCGGCGAGGTCTCGTGGCCGAACCCGACCGCGGACGCGACCCCGACGATCACGGTGGTGGACGGCGCGCTCACGCAGGTCTTCGCGACG